>NZ_JCAALS010000012.1:0-182061 GCF_059686975.1 Paenibacillus xinjiangensis
AACTCTTCTGTATATTGATTACGTGGTTGTTTCTCCATACAGGACACCCCTTCTCGTTATTGTCATTATCCTCATACACTTAACGAGTGTCCACTTTTTATTCTAGCTGCACATTTGCAAGCTCATGAACAATAATAAGTAGCTTAAAGTTAACGTTATAAAAGATTTGGTCCAAAGTTTTTCCTTATGTGTGGTCATGATGTCATTACTCCTTCTCTTTTTCAAGCCCCGCTAATTCTGTCGCTCTGTTATTAAGCCTTAAGAGCATACCAACTAGCTGTTCATATTCCTCGTCTGATAAATCTTGCGCAATATGATTAATAGTATCGAATTCAATTGGTGCAATAGCCTCTGCGATCTGCTTGCCCTGTTCAGATATATACACGTGGAAGGATCGCCGATCATTCCGACCAGCCCGCTTGCTAATAAACCCCTTGCTCTCCAGCGTATCCAATATCCTCGTGGTTGTAGGCTTGTCTTTGCCAGAGCGCTCGGCGATATCCTTCTGTATCAGTCCATCGTGCTCATATATTCGGTATAGTACTGACCACTGCTCCGGCGTAAGATCGTAATTCTTAATCCGCATCATGAATAAATGAGACATCTTACGACTGGCAATGCCAAGTAAAAAACCAATGGAATGGTCCAGGCCTCGTTCACGCATATCATCACATCCCGTTAATAGTTGTTAAGGCAACTATAAGCAAGGCAACTTAAATTGTCAATCTAATTTTATTTATACATAAGGGTCATATGGGGATAATAAGCGAAATTACACATAGAGGAGTCTAGGATTAATGACATTGAGAAGAGCGATAATCTGGATCACAGCACTAACATGCTTGCTGCTATTTAGCAGTTCAGTGCTAGCGGCCCAGAGCAGCGTGTTTCATTTTGGATTCAAGAAGAGTGAGAACGGCCGATTGCCATCCATTAATGAAGAGGGCTTCAAGGATATAGTCATGAAGCATCAGGCGATATTTCTAGGGGATACGTCGAAGAAGGAGCTGTATCTCACATTCGATAATGGCTACGAGAATGGTTACACACCTAAAGTTTTGGACGTGCTGAAAGAAAAGCAGGTACCTGCGATATTTTTTGTAACTGGACATTATGTAAAGGATCAGCCAGAGCTGGTGAAGAGGATGGCAGCAGAGGGACATCTCGTAGGTAATCATTCATGGAGTCATCCTGATATGACTCAGCTTGGAGAAAGTCAAATTCAAACAGAGCTTGAGAAGGTGAAGGAGCAGGTTGGGGTATTGACTAACCAGCAGAACATGGCGTATTTGAGACCCCCTAGAGGTATCTTCAACAACCATGTTCTAGCGGTTAGCAAATCATCCGGCTATACGAATGTGTTCTGGTCGGTCGCCTACAAGGATTGGGATGTGAACAACCAGAAGGGGGCTTCATATGCCTTCCAGCAGGTCGTTAAGCAGCTGCATCCCGGAGCTGTCATTCTACTGCATACAGTGTCCAAGGATAATGCAGAAGCTCTGTCTGCGATTATCGATGAGGCTCGCAGACAGGGCTATGAGTTCAAAAGCTTGGAGCAAATGGATGTTAAAACCTATGGTCGCGAGTCATAAGGCGTACGGTACGCACGAATGATGGCTAGTTGCTGTCGCTTAGCTCCATTGTCCAGCCGAATGGATCATCGGTTGTGCCCAGTTGAATGCCAGTAAGCGTATCATACAGCTTGCGGGATAGAGTGCCTGTCTCACCATTATTAATGACGAGCTTGGTGCCCAGCCAGAGCAGCTCTCCAATAGGGGAAATAACGGCCGCAGTACCCGTACCGAAAGCTTCTGTCAGCTGTCCATTAGTATGAGCATCTACCAGCTCATCAATGGACAGCATTCTTTCCTCTACAGGAATATTCCAATGCTTGAGAAGCTGAATAATGGAATTTCTCGTGATGCCGTCGAGAATGCTGCCATTGAGGGAAGGCGTTACGATCGTGCCATTAATAAGGAAGAAGACATTCATGCTTCCAACTTCCTCAATATATTTGCGATATACGCCATCAAGCCATAATACTTGAGAGCTGCCTTGCTTCGTTGCATTCTCTTGTGCCTTCAAGCCCGCCGCATAATTTCCGGCGGTTTTTGCGTTGCCTACGCCGCCTTTTACGGCACGAACATATTCCGATTCCACAAAGATTTTGACAGGATGAATGCCTTCAGCGTAATAAGAGCCAACTGGCGACAAAATAATCATGAATTTGTATTGCGTTGATGGTGCTACCCCAAGCGCCGCTTCGGTAGCGATAACGAACGGACGGATATACAGCGAAGTGCCTTCCTCAGAAGGAATCCAATCCTTGTCTGTTAGAATTAATTGCTTGATCGCCTCAAGAGCGAGATCCTCATCGATGGCCGGAATGCTTAGACGCTCATTGGAACGATTCAGACGCTCGATATTTTTGGTCGGACGGAATAATCTAATTTTTTGGTCAGCAGTTAAGTAAGCTTTTAACCCTTCGAATACGGTTTGCCCATAATGAAACACTTTGGCAGCGGGGTCAAGCGTAATGGGCTGATAAGGAACGATACGTGGATCGAACCAGCCTGTGCTATCATCGTAATCCATAATGAACATATGGTCGGTATAATACTTGCCGAAGCTCAGTTCAGCTGCTTGTGGCTTCGTTTTCTTAGAGGTTGATAATTGGATCTGAATCGGTGTGCTCATTACGGTAACATCTCCCCGTCATTCTAGTTAGTTGAATCGTACCATCCTAGCAGGTATATTAATAATATCTGTTTTATCGGATGATCATACCTATAAGGTATAGTGTGGAGGTACTAGTGGATATACGTCAGCTGCGATATTTTTTGGCCATTGCAAAGGAAGGACAGATCACACGAGCTGCTAAATTACTGAATATGGAGCAGCCTCCTCTAAGCCGCCAATTGAAGCTCATGGAGCAGGAACTTAATGTGACTCTATTCGATAGAAGCGGTAAAGGGCTGACTCTTACGCATGCAGGTGAACTGCTGCGGGATAAGGCAGAGCTGCTATTGTACCAGTTCAACGAAACGATGAAAGAGGTCCAGGAGCTGGATTCAGGTATGCAAGGCGTGCTCGCAATTGGCTCAGTGGTGTCCTGCATCTCCCTGCTGCCGCCAAGAATTGATCGTTTCCGTCAATTATACCCCAAAGTAACGTTCAAAATAGCGGAGGGCGATCATTTTATTCTGGGAAGCCAGCTGGAAAGACGCAGCATTGAGCTTATTGTTGCCAGACTCCCATTCGAGTCGCCGAATGATACTCAGCCTTATGAGGTGCTGCCGCTTCCTTCAGATCCGTTTGTCGCGGTACTGCCCTCTGCATGGGTTAAGGAACCAGGCAAAACGACGATGAATATGAGTGAGCTGGCAGATATGCCTTTTTTGACTCTGAAAACAGATAAAACGACGGGAATGCATCACAGAGTGATGATCGAGGCCAGAGCTCATGGATTCGAGCCCAAGGTCATCTGTGAATGCTCCAGTGTGGCGATTATTGTTGCTCTTGTAGCAGCAGGCATAGGGGCAACCGTGTTCCCTAAGTCGGTTATGGCTTCATTCCCTCTGCCAATGATCCAGATGCTGACGATTGCAGATGCGGATTTCCAGTCTGACGTCGGCATATTGTGGCTGAAGGATCGCTATCTCTCCAAGAGTGCAAGTCATTTCATCGATCTATTCAGAGAATAGGAAAAAAGGATATGAACATACTACCTTGATTCAGGGAATCTTCGCCTAATGTCAAGGAGGTACATGATGAGAAAGTATCAAATTATGGCTGTAACAGCGTTATTGCTGCTGATTGGGATTTCTGTTCCTATAAATAACGGAGCCGTACATGCTCAGTCGAAGCTGAGGGCTGTATCTGACCCCAATGCTGCAATAGAAGCAACCCTTGAGGTTGTTGAGGTGAAATCATTGAACCCCATCACGCTGCAGGTGAAGTTCTCTCAGCCGATCCCGCCAGACGAGATTACGCTTAGGCAAGCACGGCAAACGATTCAGCTGAGCAATGCCTTGACGGTACGCAACATCCCACAGTTGAAAACAGGCTCAGCAGCAGTCTATATTGTACCAACTACTGTACAACAGTCCGGTGTTACATATACGCTAAGCTATGCAGGGGGAGAGCCTGTCTCCTTCATTGCGAACACACGTAAAATCCCGATGGATAAGGTGAAGCAGGTTGCTTATGATACGTTTGAGCTCGAGTCAAGCCTTGAGGATAACGTAACGGATTATCAGAATATTGTTCAAGCTCATGCCGGCTATCGCGGTGGTCTGGACTTTGAAGTGGATGATCACAATCAGGCAGGCAGAAGAACCTTCGACGTCATCCCTTCCTTAAAGGATATACAGCTTACGATTACTCCGAAAAGCGGTCAGCCGCTTACGGCCACCTACGTGCGATTCACACAAGCGACGGATGGCAGACAAGCGCCGAAATTCCGTCTAGCAGAAGGACAAGAGCTTAAGCCAGGAGTGAAGTACATGGTAAGCTCGGACTGGTCGAGTGTGGAGCAGCCCACCTTCAAGGCGAGGAAGATCAAGCCTATTCCAGTTCTGAGCGTGCAACCAGAGGGTGATACAGCCTTAATGGTAACCTTGAAAAAAGACCCTATGGACGAGCTGTTCGCTTCACGCCAGCTCAAGCTGACCGGCGATGACGGTACGCTGCTCAAAGCAGAATATAAAACAGGTACAAGGAATTTCACAACTGGCCTCTTCGAGCTAAGAGATGGGGTGAAGCTTGTACCAGGTGTAACCTATAAAGTCGCTCAAATCGGAAGGTGGGCGAACATAAAGGCGAGGACTACGGTTAAGCTGTAATTAAGCATAAGGATGACGCTGCTTCTCATAGGGAGGGCGTCTTGGTGCTGAGCTTGGAGAATGCGAGGGAGGATGAGCAGCACTCGCTAGACTAATGCGGAGCTTTCCTTTACGATAGAGTGTAGTTATCGGTTCAAAGATAGAACGGAGTGTGGGAATGGGTAAGGGAAGCGTGTGGAATAAAGGGAAACATAATGGCGGGGGCTTATCGGGCAAGCGAACGGCTAAAGAATCTAATCAACCAGCGGCAGAGCCAGTCCCAGCTGAACAGAGTTATGCTAATGACAAGCTGAACACCGTCAAACGAATGAATCGTGATAACTGGGTTCAGAGGCCTGTTAAAGGCAGAGTGTCCTTGAATGAGACAAGCTCTACTGTGGAGAAAAATCAATAGTTGGAAATAGAAAACCTCCGAGCCCACTTAAAAAGTGATCTCGGAGGTTTTCTGTGCGAGCATAGGAGCATACTGCTATAGGCTTAATGCGCTTTGATCTCAAGAAGCTCATATTTGATAATACCCATTGGTGCAGTTACGCTAATAATATCACCAACGGATTTGTTCATGAGCGAGCTGCCCAGTGGACTCTCATACGAAATTTTATTATCGAAAACGTCAGCTTCTGCAGGGCCGACGATACGGTATTCGATTTGTTCTGCTACCTCGATATCGTTCAGAATGACGATAGAGCCCACATGGACTTTGCTGAGGTCTGCTTGATCTGTATCAGCGACGCGAGCGAACTTCAGCATTTTTTCCAGCTGAGCTATTCTTGTCTCCATGAACGCTTGATCATCTTTGGCAGAATGATATTCACTGTTTTCCTTCAGATCGCCATAGCTGATGGCTGTCTTCAGGCGTTGGGCTAACTCTGAGCGCTTGACGGTTTTGAGCTCTTCCAACTCCAGCTCTAGCTTCGCCTTCCCTTCTCGGGTTAAAACAATTTCCCCTTTTGCCATTTATACAACTCCTAAATTAAAAATACGGTATGAGCTCTATTCTACACTAAATCCCTTCATCATGCGAAATATTAAAAAGCTCCCGGTTCCAGAAGCGGGACCCGAGAGCATGGATATGCTTATAAATAATCAGAGGTAAGATCCAAATAGTCCAGCTCTTGTCTCGTCAGTTGGATGATCGAGCCTTCATCACAGGAACGAAGCTCATCCACAGATTGGGCACCAATGAGTGCACAGGTTGGGAAAGGCTGGTTCAGCACATAGGCAAGAGCGATCTGAATGGCAGTAACGTGCTTGTCTGCTGCAAGCTGCTTGGCGCGTTCGAGACGCTCCCAGTTGTCATCACTGTAAAACACACGGACAAGATCGGCATTATCCCGAACTTCTGGTGAGAATCGGCCGGTGAAGAAGCCCCTTGCTTGAGATGACCAAGAGAATAGGGGAATCTGGTTCTTCTCATGCCACAGGGTCGTCTCTGCGTCTGCGGATACACAGCCTGCCCAGAAAGGCTCATTAGCCTTAGCAAGGCTGAAGTTCGGGCTGCTGAAGGAGAACCCAGTCAGACCCTTAGCGGCTGCATAGTCATTAGCCTCTTGAATACGCTGCCAAGTCCAGTTCGATACGCCGATAGCGCCGACTGCTCCTGATGCAACATGCTCGTTCAACGCTTCTACAATTTCACCAGCGGGTACAGCGGGATCATCACGATGAAGAGCATACATGTCGATGAAATCGGTCTGCAGCCTCTCTAGACTGATCGTTAGATCGTGAAGAATATCCTTCTTACTCACTCTAGGACCGTTCTTGTCATGATGAGCGCCTTTGGTCAAGATGACAAGCTTGTCGCGATTGCCGCGTTCCTTCATATAACGGCCAATCACTTCCTCGCTCTGGCCGCCGCAGTAGATATGAGCCGTATCGATGGAATTGCCCCCAATAGCAAGGTAAGCATCTAAATTCGCGGCAGCTTTCTCATAGGAGTCATGGAAAAAGTAATCAGAGCCTTTCATAAGAAAAGAAACGGGCTTCTCTAAGCCTTTGACAGATATATATTTCATTGGATTATAGCCTCCTAGTGATCGATTTATAATAAAATTCTTGTTCTTTCACGTGCAGAGAGCAGGCATGCATCGATGACTCTCATATTGTGAATAGCATCCTGTGGTGCAAATCGTTGTGCAACCTGTCCGTTAACGGCCGCAGCCAGCTGATCAGCTTGCAAACTGTAAGCGTTCACATGTGGAACCTCAATTTCTTCGCGTTTGCCTTGTGAGGTGACGAAGAAATTGCCGCTGCCTTCGGTAGGCGTAATAAAGGCAGAAGGTACTTCTATGAAGCCGTCTGTGCCAAGAATCTCGAGCGGATTGCGGAATGCGGCCCACATACCGCAATTGAAGGTTAGGGATACAGCGCCTTCAAATTCAATGATGCCTGAGGCCATCATATCGACATCATCATGATCAGGCGAGAATAAGGCTTGCACAGTTACGGCCTCTGGCTCTCTGTCTAGCAGCAGCCTAGCAACGCTTATCGGATAACAGCCTACATCATAGATCGAGCCACCGCCCCAGGCTTTGCGGTAACGAACATTTTCTTTGTGGCCTGCATTGTTGAAGGTGAATGAGCTGTGGATGCCTCGAATTTCTCCAATTGCACCGGATGCAATGATTTCCTTAATTTTGTCATAGCGCGGATGGTAACGATACATGAAGGCTTCGGATAGCATAACACCTGCCTTGGCAGCCGCATCAGCCATCTCTGTCGCTTCTTCTTCAGTCAAGGCGATTGGCTTCTCGCACAGGACATGCTTACCAGCTTCGATTGCCCGAATTGCCCATTCTTTATGAAGATGATTCGGAAGCGGGACATAGACGACATCGATCGAGTTATCTTCAAGCAGGGCCTCATAGCTGCCATATGCAACTGGAATATTCAATTGATCTGCAGCTTCCTGCGCTTTATCCAGATCACGGCTTGCTATAGCATGTACCTCATTCCACTGCGATTGCTGGATGCCAGGAATAACTGAACCTTTTGCAATTTTGGCAGCGCCTAATACGCCCCATTTTAACTTATTGCTCATGATACAAAGCTCACCTCTTTAAAGTTATTATGACTATATTGCGATTATATGAGATAGGAATTAAAATTTAAATAATAATATTTTGTATTGCGTTATAACAATATTGTCATTGGAGTGATAAGTATGCAGAGACAGAGCCATTTGCTTACACTTGCACATATGCCGTTCTTTTGTTTTCCAGAGTCAGTGGGCGTCTATCGCGATCATCCTGAGCATAGTGTGACGCGGGAAGCGGGTGCATTGAACAATTGCAACATTCATTATGTAGCCTCCGGGAAGGGATATGTTGAAATCGAGGGTATCGTTCATCAGCTGGGAGCAGGCGATGCTGTACTCTATTTCCCCCAACAGAAGCAGCGCTATTACAGCAGCAAGGATGAGCCATGGGATATTAGGTGGGTCCATTTCTACGGCAATGGCTTGCAGGAATATTTGGTGGAACGAGGATTTCATCAGAGCGCACTGTGGAAAATCCGTCACGCTGCCGCATGGGAAGAGGCGCATGAGGCTCTGCTTAGTGAAGCTGAGAATCATCGGATGCTTCATCCTGTCCATTTGTCTACTCTAACCTATGCGCTCTTGTCTGTATTTGTTGAGCAAGCGGTTGCTCTATCGAGCAGTAAATCCGGCACGTCAAGCAATCGCATACTTGAGATTCTTCCTCTCATGCAAAAGGATGCACTTCAGCCCTTTATTCTCGAGGATTGGGCAGAACGAATAGGCGTAAGCTCTTATTATTTCTGCAAGCTGTTCCGCAGTGTCATGGAGATGACTCCGATGAATTTCATCACACGCTGTCGTCTGCAGATGGCTAAGCAATGGCTGCTAGAGAGAGCGGGGACGAACATCGGTCAAATTGCGGAGGAGGCAGGGTATCCAAGCGTTAGTTATTTCAACAAACGGTTCATGGAGCATGAAGGCATGACTCCGACCGCTTATCGTCGATTATATGGATTAGGGGAAGGCGAATAATGTTTGAATCAGATCGATTTGATAAGTTTAGGACATATGTCCTTTTTCAATAAACAACAATCGTATTTAATGGAATTACAGCACTTCCACATGAGGGAGGACTAGAACATTGAGACTCATCCGAGATAGCGGGCGGCTGCATGCGGCACTGCTGGAGCATAAGCTGGACGAATTATTTCATGAACAATTGGAGTCTGAGCTGAGGCTCTACAAGCTGGAGAAGGGAGATCGTGTGTGCGCAGCAGGCGAGAGCCTGAGCCAAATGTATTTCTTAGTACAAGGCAGGTTGAAAATATTCACGACGCTCTCAAGCGGGAAGTCTTTGCTCCTGCGGTTCTGTAATCCACTCTCGATTATCGGAGATTTGGAGTTCATAACGAAGAATCAGACAGGCTCAAGTGTAGAGGCGGTTACAGAGGGATGGATCATCGGAGTGGAGTACGACATGCTGTACAGAAAATTTTACCATAATCCAGTATTTCTTCATTATATTCTGCAGCAGGTTACTCATAAGCTTGAGACGAATCTCATCTCCACCAGCGTGAATCAGCTTTCAACCGTGGAACAAAGATTCACGAATTACCTAGTCTCTACCATGGTAATGGAGAAATCATGGATTACGGATGAAATTAAGACCGCGAACTTAGGAGAAATTGCCGAGTTGCTCGGAACCAGCTACCGACATTTGAATCGAGTCATTCGGACGCTGGTGTCAGAAGGTATTATAGAGCGCAAAAACGGTCATCTAACCGTCAAAGATATGGATAAGCTCAAGCAGCGTTCATCCGAGGATATGTATAAGTGACCACCAGAGAGGAAGCATGATGTTGCCAATACTTCGCTTACGTTTATTTAACTTTAGTTACTTTTCTATGTTTGCTATATTTTTGTCGTTCTTGCCTATTTATTTGTCCGATAAGGGAATATCAGAAGGGCAGATTGGATTCATCTTGGGTATTGGGGGATGTATCGGAATCGTATCCCAGCCTTTCTGGGGCATTGTAAGCGACAGTAGAAACACGATCAAAAAAGTACTGCTGCTCATCATAAGCATCTCAGCCATTATAGGCTTCTACATGTTCCAATCCGTTGCATTATTCGTTCTAGTGATCACTGTTGGACTAATGTATATTTTCTTCATGCCTTCTGATCCATTAATAGAAAGCCTGAATTATCAATCTGCCCAGCGATATGGTGTTCCCTATGGTTCGGTCAAAATGTTCGGTGCACTCGGTTACGCAACTGCATCTCTCATCATTGGCTTCGTGACGAATCAATTAGGCATGTCCAGTATAGCCTATCTGTTCTTAGGCTATGGCATATTGGCCATATTGATTGGCACAACTCTTACCGATGTGGAGGCAAGTCGCAAGCCGCTTCGCATACAGGATATGCGGAGGTTTTTGTCCCAGCGCTCGACCCTTGCATTTTTCCTGATGGTGCTTATCCTGGCCGTGCCTCATCGGACGAACGATACGTTCGTAGGCTTGTATATTTCCAGCACCGGGGGAAGCCTAACGCAGGTTGGCTATGCTTGGTTTATTATGACTATTATTGAGGTCGTATTCTTCGCGTTCGTGCATCGATTAATTAAGCAGGGGCAGGAGCTGAGAATGATCGCATTAGCCGGTGTGATCTATGCGCTAAGATATGTGCTCATGGCGATAACAGATAATCCCTCATTCCTTGTTCTGCTTCAATTGCTTCAGGGGCCAACGTTCGTACTGTTCTATGCCGCAGCTGTTCAGTATCTGTACGCCATCATTCCAGATGAATGGAAAGCAACCGGACAAACCATTCTAGCTGTTATCTTCTTCGGTCTGTCTGGCATTATTAGCTCGTTCCTTGGGGGCTTCTTATTCGAGAATTTCGGTGGTAACAGGCTCTATGCCCTCATGGCTTGTTTATCCTTAATTGGAGCAGGCTTCTGCTATTGGCTGAAGCGTCAATCGGCGAAGCAGCCCGTTCAATTGCAGTAACTTACAATTGGTTATAGGCTAGACAACGAGAAAAAGCCCACAATGTGGGCTTTTTCTACGTGTATGATTTTCAGCAAATAAGCCTAGTATTTACCGTACCCGCCGCCAAATACTCCACAGCTGCAAGCGATTATGACCAATAAGATGAACAGTACAAGAATAGTACCCGTGTTGTTAAAGCCTCCACCTACGAATCCAGAAATGGTGAGCACCTCCTTTTGTCTACTCCTTATTGTATGATTAAGCCGTCTGATGGGAGTGGGTGTATGTCATAGAGACATTCGACTAAATTGTATTCGTCTATTCTAAGCGTATACGAACCCAGATTAGTTATTGAAAGAGAATGTTGTGGGAATATACTCATTAAAGGAAAAGAAAGTGGTTCTTTAGCGAATAGAAGAACCACCTTTTCGTTAAAAACAAGCAAGCTAGAGTACATGTATACATGCATCTTGGCTTGCTTGTTGTCGAACGGTAACGGCAGGATTCTTAGTCCATCACCAACAAAGGGGCGAGGAATTGACGGAATACATCAGCAGGAGGCTTGCCTCTCTTGAGCTTATCATTGGTAATTACAGCCACCACATCAAGAGAAGGGATCACGATTATATTCTGACCACCAAATCCAAGTGCATAATAATAAGCTATCGAAGTATCTGCTGGTCTCTCAGGGTCCATAGGGAATGTATCAATCCACCAATGCCAGCCATAGTGGCCGTGGCGGGGAGATTCTGCAGTGAATGCGGGAATTATAGTACGCTCAAGCAGATCCTTGCGTATCAACTGCGCCTGATTCCACACACCATTCTGCAAATACAGCTGACCCAGCTTCAGCATGTCGGAAGGGAGCATCCGAAGTCCGAATCCACCAGTATGAATGCCTTGTGGATCAGTCTCCCATTCATACTGTTCTATTCCTAGGGGATGGAAGAGGTAACGTTCAGCGAACTGTGCGGTAGGCATGTCGCTCGACTGGACGATCATCGCGGATAACAACTGCGAGATACCAGAGTTGTATTCCATCCGTGTTCCCGGAGCATCAGCTAAAGGCTGATCCAAGGTATATTGAACCCAATTAGCGGTATGAATCATATTAGGAAAAGAGTTAATCCCTCCAAATTCAGTCCACCTGAATCCAGCGGACATCGTTAACAGATGCTCAAGCGTTATCGAATGCTTACGTGAATCCGAATCTTGGGCAAGCTGAGGAAAAAATGCTGAGGCCAATGTGGAAGGCTCTGGAATCAATAGCTGTTCCATAGCAATACAGACTAAGGAGGACAGCACGCTTTTGGTACACGAGTTAATCTTAGCCGTCTCAACTGCTGTATGTTGGTCTCTATAGTGTTCGAAGATAAGCTCGCCTCTATGGGAGACAAGACAGCTTCTTAAGTCCAGCGGCTGGATTGCTGCGAGCAATGATGACAAATTCATGAATTGCTTACCTACTTTCACCATACCTTATCGATCTTCTGATTATAGGCTTTCAGGGAAAAAGAAACAAATCACGCGTCTGGATGGCAGGCTGGAAGGACATATGAATTACTTGATGATAATTGCTTAAGGAAGAGATACCCCCAAGAAAGCTTCCGCCAACACCGGCTAAGAATATGCCAGCAATACTGTGCCAGGAGAGCTGATTGAACGATTGAAGGGCAATCAGCTTCCGATTCAATTCATCATGGCTTAGCCTCTCAATTTCGTTAGGCTCCCAATTAAAAAGCTGCAGTCGATTAAGCTCATCAGCAGTTAATATGTCCGTATTGTAGAGGCTGATGGAGCGCTCGGAGACGTAGTAGGAATTGGAATGATGAATACAGCTTTTTTAATAGCTTCAGGTGGTGTTTATCCATTAATAAAGCTCATTATCTATGAACAAGATTTCAATAAGCTAAGCTTAATTGGACAATTGTGCCAATGCAAATTAAGTTATCCACGAATAGAAGGATCGATGATTACACTAAATGATTAAGATGAAGTGCAGGGACATAGGACTGCAGCTCTTGCTGCTGTGATATCCGCTGAACAAAATCTGGGTTAGCAAGCAATGGCCGTCCGAAGGCTGCAAGATCGATGATTCCTTCTTCTATAGACTTAGCCGCTAGAGCTGGCTGTAGGTTCCCAACCCCAATAATAACACCTTCCCAATATTGGCGAACAAGCTGATGGAAGGTTCGCTCAGGAGCAAGAACCTCAGTGAAATGATTGGTCGATGGATGAAGGATATTCAGGCCTAATGATTTGAACACTTGAATGAAAGCGACAACAGCCTGCTCCGGATCAGCCCATTTGAATGCTGGCAGGTCATCCTTGATCTCTGAGAATCGAACGATAGTTCGATCAACACCAATCTCTGCGATGACCGCAGTAAGCAGCTCTTTCAAAAAGGTCAGGCGTTGAGGAAGATCTCCTCCATAACGATCAGTCCTATTGTTGGTCAAGTCCGTATTAAATTGATCGATGAGATAGCCATGTGCGGCATGAATCTCAACACCGTCGAAGCCTGCATCTAAGGCATTACGTGCAGCTGCTGCATAATCTTCAATCACTTTGCGTATATCGTCAATGGACATCTCTTGAGGTGTTACATATGGTTGGCGCAAGCGATGGACTAGACCAGTAGCTGCAATAGAAGAAGGGGCTTGAGGAGGCAAACCGCCGGTCAATTCAGGATGGGCGAGTCTGCCGACATGCCATAGCTGTGCAACAATCGTTCCACCTTCTTGATGAACAGCATCCGTTACTTTTTTCCATGCCGTTGTTTGATTGGCTGTATACAGTCCAGGTACTCCGAATGTACCTTTACCTCTCTTAGTTGGGTTGATACCTTCGGTAATAATAAGACCGACCCCATCCGCAGCCCGTCTTCGATAATATTCAACGACATCTGGTCCTACCTCTCCTGTAGCATCGTCCGCGCAGCTGCGTGTCATTGGCGCCATCACTACTCGCGAGCGAAGGAGCCATTCCCCTATCTTGACTTGCTCCAGCAATCGATTAGTACACATACTCATTCGCTCCTCTAATTTGTTATAGCCAACATTATATACTAGATAGAACGAATGTTACATTGAGAAAAGAAGCTATTATGATAAAATAACCTAAAAAATAAATGCGTTTTCTCACTCTTGCTTATAAAATATATTGAGGTGACTGTTATGGACGCTTTGGACAAGAAAATGATCATGATTCTGCAGAAGGCGGTCTCTTTATCTCAACCGGCGGTTACGGAAAGAGTCCGAAGGCTGGAGGAGAGAGGCATAATTGATCATTATCGTACGGTCGTCTCCAACGAGAAGCTTAACAAACCGATGATGGCTTTTGTGTTGTTCCATACCAAGAGCTGTGAGCATTTTGTCGAGCACTGCAACCATACACACGACGTATTGGAGCTTCATCGGATAAGTGGTCAATACAATTTTCTGGTCAAAATCGTAGGTAAAACTCTACAATCGATCGAAGCTCTAATGAACGAATTGGGTACCTATGGAGATTCAACTACATTGATCGTGATGTCTTCTCCAATCGAGCACAGACCGACTGTTCCTGAAATTGAAGAGGAGTAGCATGAGATGATTTTCATATTCTGTGGAATGGAATGCTACGAAGTTTTACTCATCCCAAGAAACGAGATGTCTCCGTTATTGTCTATTGTGAAAGAACATTCCCAATCCTGCCAGGTGTGATGGAAGCTTGTCTCTGATATCGGATAAAAGGGAATGACTTCGGAATCGTTCCACATAAAATACAATTGATCTCCCTTTCTGTTAACGACAGCTTTGCAGCCCAAGCCCTCATAGGTGCCCATGTAGGCAGCATAAATTTGACTATCCATGGCATAGGGCAGCGGGCGATCAGGTACTTGGATTGCTTCACCAAATAGTATTCCTGTTACAGACTCTACAAGCGTATTCACAGGAACAAAATCATAATTTGTCAGCATTATTATTGTCGTATGCTCATCTATATACCTGTGCATTTCACTACGAAACCCGCGATAGGCTCCTCCATGATACACTCTGCATCGGTTATAATGTTGATCTAGAAACCATCCATAGCCGTAATTCACAGCATTAGGTTGGAGAGCAAGCTTCATTGTATGTGTCGTAACGAGTTTAGAAGTGTATAGGGCTTGGTCCCATTTGTACAAATCATCAACCGTCGAATACATTGCTCCTGCCGAGAAGCTGGAGCTCATATCCATATATTCACATGAAATATAATCTTCACCTGAGGCATGGTACGATGAACTCATTCGGTTAATCACTTTCCTGTTGTTATCGAAGCCGGTGTTGTCCATCCCAAGCGGTATCCATATACGCTCCTCTACATATGCTTCATAGGTTGAGCCTGTAATGCGCTCGATGATCAAACCAAGCAAAAAGTATCCAGAATTGTTATAAGAGAAAGAAGTCCCTGGCTTAAAGGCAAGTGGCTTATCTATAAATAGCTTAAGTACGTCAGAAGGGGACAGTCTGAGCTTATTTAAGCTTTGATTATATTCAGGCAGACTGCTGTAATTAACGAGTCCTGATGTATGGGTCAGTAAATGAGTGATTGAAATCTAGCTCAAATGCTCTAATTCAGGTAAATATAGGCTAATGCTATCTTTCAAATCTAGAAGGTTCTCCTCATAGAGCATCATAATTGCCATTGCAGTGAACGATTTAGTTAGAGACCAAATTCTAAATTTAGAATCCATCGTATTCGGTACATGATGTTCGATACTCGCATATCCGTAAGCTTTTCTGAATATCACCTCACCATGATACGCAATCAATATAGTACCGCTGAGCGGCCAGTTGTTGGCATAGTCAGATAAATAGTTATCAAGAAGAGGCGTTAGCTTCGTCATTTATATCGAATCTCCTTTTGTTAAGGTAATCTATTATATGGAATGATATAATCGTAATGTCTGTTATATCCAATTCATATTGTGAACAGGAAGCTAACAATAAGGTGCTTAGTATATTATTGTAATTGATCATTTCTAATATGAAAGGATCAAAAGGAGGAAAATCGATGAATCCAAAATTTAACCATCAACAATATTTGATGAGAAAAAAGGTGCTCTCTCTTGTAGGAGCCAAATTTCATGTATATGATACCAGCGGTGAATTGGTCCTATTCTCACAGCTAAAAGCGTTCAAGCTGAAGGAGGACATTCGTCTGTATGGAGACGAGAGTATGCGTGAGGAATTGATCACGATACAGGCGCGCAGTGTAATCGATTTCTCAGCCGTATATGATGTTGTTGACGCTGTGACCAAAGAGCGTCTTGGCTCCCTCCGTCGCAAAGGAATGAAGTCCATTCTTAAGGATGAGTGGGTTATCCTGAGTCCCAACGAAGTGGAGATTGGGCTTATCAAGGAAGACAGCCAGCTGCTGGCATTGATTAGAAGGTTCCTAACCAACTTGATACCACAGAAGTTTCATGTTGAGATGAATGCTAGAATAGTAACCGTATTCAAACAGAATTTCAATCCTTTTGTCAGCAAGCTGGATGTGGATTTCTCCTTGGATACTGATAATCAGCTGGATCGACGTCTGGGGCTTGCTGCTGGAATACTGCTGCTTGCGATTGAGGGCAATCAAGGTTAAGCTTCGAATTCACAATATCTTTACTGTGAAACCTATTGTACATGAGCTATCATTAAAGACTACTATTGCAAAGACAAACTGGATTTTCTCATAAAAGGCGGGATAGATTAATGACAACATCAGCTAATCCATTGCAAAGACTGCTTAAGCTGGACGGGGCTTTTAATGTACGGGATATCGGTGGTTATATAACTATTGACGGCCGCACGGTACAGTCAGGTAGATTGTTCAGGGCAGATGGGCTTCATAAACTGACAGCACAAGATCAAGATGTAATTCTTGGTCGCGGTGTACAGACTGTTATTGATCTGAGACATGAAACAGAGTTGCTGCAGAAGAGGAATGTATTCGCGGACTCCATAGCTGTTCAATATCATAATGTCAGCCTTATTAATCCTGCTACGACGACAATGGGGTCTATCCGCAGCTTGGGCGATATGTATGTCAGAATGCTCGATGAATGCGGACCGCTGCTTCGTGAAGTGTTCAACCTTATTGCTAATGCCGAAGGCAAAAACGTTCTTTTCCACTGTGCCGCTGGTAAAGATCGTACTGGCGTCGTAGCAGCATTGCTGATGAATCTAGCTGGTGTACCGCGTGAGGTCATCGTGAGTGATTATGCAGAGACGGAGATTAATCTTGCACCTATAATAGATGAGCTGCGTGAGGATCGTCCTGAAGCGATGCCGGAGACGATGTATGAAGCGTTCCTCGGCAGTGCGCCAGCGAACATGGAGCAGATGCTCGACCATTTACAAGCAGTCTATGGTGATGCTGAGCGTTATTTTGCTTCTATTGGCCTGGAGAATAAACAGATTGAGGCATTAAAACGTAGATTGCTTGAAGCTTAAGTTAATAACGAGTAGGAATGGAAACAGATCCTGTGACATGTGAAAAGTGTCGGAGTCGGATCTGTTTTTTTGTTAGGAAAAGAGCAACTTTCACATAGTTGTTTAGTGAATATTTCCAGACCGATCATTTCCCAGCAAGAATGACTTCAAATACTGAATTTATTGATTCTGATTGTCTAATGATGATGGATGGGGTGGCCTATAGATGGAAGAGTTAATTGTAAAAACACAACATATCCTTATTCAATTGTCGTATAATTGACCTAATTATAATGAACGCTACAAGTAAATAATGAGATGGAGTGCCATACATGTCTGAGGATCTATCTGGAAGTGCAGCTTTTGGTGAATCGCTACCCGAACAAATTGCAAAGAATATTATTGGTAAAATATTAAGGGGAGAGCTTCGCTCTGGAGATAAAATTGTCGAGGATGAATTGTCGAAGCAGTTGAATATTAGTCGCGCACCGGTTCGTGAGGCTATGTATTTGCTCCAAATGGAGGGGATTGTCGAGAAGCTTCCTCGCCGTGGAACCATTATTAAAACATTCTCAACCAACGAAATTAGAGAATACGTTGAGGTTGTGGTGGGATTAATTGATCTGTCTTTTCAATTTTCGAATGGAAGATGGAATGCGGACCGATTCTCACAGCTGCTTCCTTTCATGGAAGATCTTAATGCGGAATTTGAGAAGCGCAATCTTATCTCTTATCAGAAATCTGCCCAACGTTTGCTGCGGTTTATTATTGCTACGGCCAACAACAAAGCGTTAAGTCGTTTCTTTGAAGAGTCTACACAAATATTGATTGTTTTTGCTTCCGTTCACTGGACGGTGGATACCATGACTTTATATCATTCTGGGATGCTGTCTTTTGTAGCAGCAATAGAGGAGTTGCAGTTCGAGCAAGCGATTACGATTATCAATCAAGCTCATCTTGAAACCTTAAATTAAGTTCAAGATAAGCTTGATTTATTTTTACTAAATTGTCGACAATCGACAATTAAAGTGCTAAACTTAGTGATGTTATACAACAAATTGTCACAACTTCAGCTGATTTAGTACTGTTCAAATCAATCTAAAGGAGATTTATACATGATTAATCTAAATGGTAAAGCAGTAATTGTAACGGGCGGCGCATCCGGTATTGGTCTAGAGACTGTAAAAGCTTTTGTGAACAAAGGTTCCAAGGTCGTAATCGCAGACTTTAACGAGCAAGGCGGTCTAGCGCTTGAGAAGGAATTACAAGCACAAAATAAAGAAGTGTTTTTTGTAAAAGTGGATGTTTCTGATGAAGCTTCCATTGAGAATATGATTGCTCAAACCGTGAAGAACTTCGGACAAGTTGATGTACTGGTGAACAATGCTGGCTTCGGCAACATGAAAGCATCTCACGAACGTACTTATGAAGATTACCAAAGAATTGTCGATGTTAACCAAGGCGGAGTGTTCTTAGGCTCGAAACATGCCATTAAAGAAATGCTCAAAACGGGCGGAGGCTCGATTATTAATACGGCTTCAATTCTAGGATCTGTAGCACAAGCAGGCGCATTGCCTTATAACGCTGCTAAAGGTGCTGTAAATACAATGACGAAATCACTGGCTGTTGAGTATGCTGAACATAACATTAGAGTTAATGCTGTAGCTCCAGGGTTCGTAGAATCGGGCGCTGTAAACAAAGCAGCACTGGGCGACTTCTACGATGGATTGGTTGCTAAGCATCCAATTGGCCGTCTTGGCAAACCAGAGGAAATTGCACATGCAATTGTCTTCTTGGCAGAAAATGAGTTCATCACAGGCACAACAATCACGGTCGACGGCGGTTATACCGCAGTATAAGACCATACACATAATCTGCATCCCTAATGTTAGATACAACTAACGTTAGGGATGCTGTTTTTATAAGGTCGCTAAATATTAAATTTCGAGTGCCGGCGCTCAGGTCCATTTCATGAGGTTTTCAGATTCGGTGTGTATACTGCTTCTATATGGATTGCATCAAGGAGGTTGTCTATGATTAATAGAATCCAGCAAGCTTTGTACATATTGCTTGCTTTTTTTATAGCCCTTTTTATCGTATCCTCATTTTTTGTTCGAGCAGAGTACAATTTTTATATATATGGAGATACTCCGGTCTTGGAAAAACAGCAGCTTAGTTTATTTATTTTGCTGATTGGGATTGTCCTTGCTGTAAGCATCCTTATGTACAAATGGTGTTTGAAATTGAACAAATACAGTTGGAAAATGGTAATCCCCTCCACATTATTTGTCTCCTGTGTCATCCAGCTGGGGATCATTTTTCTGTTTCCGAGATTGCCTACGGATGATTCCAGAACGGTGCTCTCACTGGCCACGGATATGCTGTATCAGAATGACTATTCCTCCTTTCAAACAGATGGTTATCTACATATGTTTCCGTTTAATTATTCCATCGTTTTGTACTTGAAAACATTGTTGTATTTATTTCCGGATAGCTACTGGGTTATAAAATTGTTTAATATTCTATGCTCACTCGTTATTACGTTAATGATTTATTTGCTGTATAAAGAGCTTAGTGACAGGCCTGAGGACAATGACTACGGAGTTCTGGTGTTTGGTGCAGCCTTTATGCCGGCCCTGTTCATGAGTAATTTTATCTATAATGATCTAATCGCTACTGCGTGTCTAACCAGCGCTTTATATTATGCCGTTCGATTTATCCGAAGAAAATCCATGAAGGCGATTATCATTGCTGCCATTCTGCTCGCTATCGGCAACTATTTTAGGAGCATCGGGGTTATTTTTCTGATCGCCGTGATTCTGTGTCTTGTATTCAACCTGCAGAAGATTGGCTGGAAGAAGAATATAGCCTCTTTGAGTATCTTGGTGGCGTTGTTTAATCTTCCAGGCTGGACACAAAATGCTGTCCTACAGGCTACTCATGTCATAGATGAATCGGCAAATGAAAATGCTGCGCCTGTGTATATGTGGCTGAATATGGGCATTAACCTGAATGCGTTTGGGTTCTGGGATAACCGGCAAAGCTACAATATCTATCAGAGAGACGCTGACTATAATAAAGCAGACAGTACAGAATTGTTCAAGGCATCTATTAGTAATAAGCTTTCCGAAGCGAGCGTATCCGATCTCGTGAAGATGTATTATAAAAAACTCATTTGGACTTGGACGGAAGGCACTTATCAGATGGAACGGTACGGTATGGGCAATGATGGTTCATCGGTTACTGGTGGCAAACGGGGCTTTAATCAGGAGCGTTATAGTTATACAACATGGGCTACAGAATTATTCAAAACGGATTCGCTATACAGAGTTGGCCTGATTTGGATTCAGTATGTTATAAGCTTTCTGATGTACGTAGGGATTCTCATCCGCTTAATTGGTAGATTGAAAGCCGGGAAATTCGAGGAAACCACTCTAATTCTGGTAGTCCTAGGCTTCATTGCATTCTATCTGTTATGGGAAATAAAGTCCCGATATATCTACCCGGTGTATCCATTGCTGATCGTGTTATCCTATATGGGTTTTAAAGATGTGTACACCTTCATGCAGAATAAAGTGCGGCAAGCCTGATAAATGGACTGGAAATACGAACAGTATATATCTCTTTAACAGGGAGGAGCTGTTGGGTTGCTGCTATCGATGGGTAATTATGTTCCTAACAACCTATACATTCTTTTCTTGGAGAGGATAATGTATGACTACTGTGAAAATAGGTATTATCGGTGTCGGAAGTGAACGGCAGCAAACAATCCGCTTTCTGGAATCAGGAGGAGCCGGAGAAGCTGTGGATTGGCCACCGCGACAAGCCGAATGAAGTGCTGCTCGCCGATCCGGCGCTCTTCACGAGAGAAGCCCGCTCCTCCATTCACCTGCCAGGTGGTCATAACGAGGGATGGCCGGATTCGGTGAAAAACATGATGCTGAACTTTTATTCTTTTATCCGTGACGGCAAAGACCTAAAGCAAGATATACCCGCATTCGCTACATTCGAGGACGGCCACCAATCCATGTGCATCGTCGATGCGATCTGGGAGAGCCATTGGAAAGAAACATGGGTCAAGGTGAAGCGTTAATGGAATAAGCCGTTCCTTCCTGGTAGAGGGACGGCTTATTCTGCAGTATTCATCAGAATTGAATAATTGCTAAATCGAATTTAAATCACCACCAGTCAGATATTCCAATCAATTTCCAACCTGCTTCTGTATCTCTAAAAATAAATAATTGTTTATAATTTTGTGTTTCAGACGAATACCTAGGAATTCGCTCTAACGACTCAACAATGACTGCTTGGTCACTGACTCCTATATCGTATGAGATCTCTTCGTCAAATTTAACATCAGTTATTTGGTGAATGACTTTCCCTAAATTGTCAACACTCTTCATTGATTGTGAATCAACATAAAGTTCTTTATAACCATAAACATCGTTCTCGTAAAAAAAAATGGATATAGCGGTTTAATACTTCAACAATTTCGCGCTCATTACCTTTGTATTTATTGTCATCGATGTAAACCGGTGCGTCAGTTACGAAATCTGACTGAAGCGTACTTTGAGTGTTGATATTCCATCCCATGATCAAAGTTATCACGAAAAGTAAACAGGCTAGTTTTTTTATGATAGAACACATCCTTTTTTGATTTTGAGGATATGCGGTAGTCTATCTTTATCTAGAAATGCGAATTTGTACGCTCAAAACCATCAACGTAACAATTCAACACTCGTATACTTTTCAATATCTCTGGAAACTGAATAATATTGCCCTGTATTTCCGTAATACAAGTAGCCGTCCCCGATATAGAAGAAGTCTGTTTCAGAAAAATGTAATAGAACCGTTTCATTAGCGACTTCATGATTAATGCCTTTGGCTTTTTCAGGGGGATCTATTGCTTTGCTCTTGTTCAATAGGCTGACTAGGCTAGCTATTTGATCAGAATCAGTTATTGTCTTCTCGAACTGTTCACCTTTCACTAATACTTCATTACTTTTCTCTAAATCTTCAAACGTGCTATTGCTCGTCGAGCAACCAACTATAACCAGAACAAAAGTGATCATTAGCAAAACTAATTGGATTTGTGTTTTAATAGTATTCACACTCCTTTATAATATTTCCATATTTTAGACGTGACAAATGTCTCAAAAGTTACGATATTATTTCTATTATATGGATAAAGCGAGGAGATAAAATGCTTAAGGAGTCCAGCCATTGTCACTAAGATCAGTATTTACACACGCTTTTTTTCTCTCATTGGTTGGGCTTATAGGCTTTACATGGATTGCAAGCTTGATCGGTGATCAGCGTATCGATCAATTTTGATCAAAACATCATATCCGTCGTACAAGGCTTGGAGAACGCAGGAATAACCAGAATGATGAAAAGCTTCACGTTTCTTGGATCTTACGCAGCTGTTATTGTTATAGCACTTGTGATGCTCATCGTATTAGCCAAGCTCCAGTATAGGGGAGAGCTGTTGTTCTTCGTAAGTGTGGTTAGCGGCTCTGCATTGCTCAACTTGCTCCTTAAGCTGATCTTTCAACGAGCACGCCCAACCTTATATCGCATTATTGAAGAGACAGGATACAGCTTCCCGAGTGGCCACTCGATGGCGGCATTCACTCTATATGGTATCCTTATTTTTCTATTGTGGAAGCACATTCCTCGTAGAACTGCTCGAGTTGTACTCATTGCCATTGGGTCAGCTCTCATCGCGCTTATAGGAGGCAGCCGGATCTATCTGGGGGTACATTTTCCAAGTGATGTGATTGGAGGCTATCTCGCCAGTGGAACCTGGTTAGCAGCTTGTATCGGGTATTATCAATTAAGAATGAGAAGACGGCTTCGGGTAAAATTGAGGGCAAACTAGGAAACAATTATCATACCACGAAGATAAGCTGTCAAAAGAAACAAAAATCCCCGATCTATCCGTCAAATACGGATAGGTCGGGGATTTTATATATTCGCTCTATTTCATACGAAGCATTGACGTCCATAGATCAGCGCTCTCGTAGCCGAGACGCCATGCTGCGACACCTGCAAGATCATATTTCTTCGCTAGCTTGATTCTGGCCTCAACAGTGGAGGTTGTTTCCGCCCAGAAGACGTAGGTATAACCGTCTTTGACATATTTGTATTTCGTCTGCCAAGAAGCAGGATCCGCGGTACCGACGGCCTTCGTATCAGCAATAAGCTGCGGAACTTCCTTCATATAGATCGCTCGGTTGCTGACTATCTTGCCTGAGCTGTCCAGCTTCCATTCACGCACATAAAAAGGAATGCCGAGCATAAGCTTGCTGCGCGGAATACCATAGGACAGGAACTGCTGGATGCCTTCCTCAACCCATGGCAAGCCTGCTACTGAACCCGGTGTAGTACTGCCGCTCCAGTGCTCGTCGTAAGCCATAATAATAATGGTATCAACGATAGTTGCTAGTACAGCATGATCGTAAGCAGTCTGATCATTCCAGCTAACACTGCCGCGAGGGAGATCAATGGATACCTTCAACCCTTTGGCATGAGCAGCTTTGGTTAATGCCGTTACAAATGCGGTGTATTTGGCACGGTCTGAGCCGGCAACCTCTTCGAAATCAATATTAAGTCCATATACCCCGAGAGAAGAAAGCTTGCTGACTAGATCCGCAATGAACTTCTTCTGAGCTGCAGCATTAGCCAAAAACTCACTTGTCATTTTTTTGTTGAATTGGTTATGCAGCAGCGGCATGACAAGAATACCTTGTGATGTCAGTGTTCGTACAACTGCAGCATCGGAGGAATCCTTCAACGACCCGTCCGCAGCTTCTAGCTCGAACCAGGTAGGGGAATCAATATTCAATCCCTGCGTGTTAGCCGTATGTCCAAGAATGGTTGAGCTGTTAGATGAGCCGTTCCATCCCAAGTATACGAGAGAACTTGTATTACTCCATAGCTTGCGGCCATCCGCATTACGAACAGAGCTATTGGAGTAGTTCTTCGCATAAGCAAGGGCTGATGATAACGTATGGAAGGCTTTAAGCTTTTTCTCACCTTGATATACAGATAGATAAGGAATACTGGTCCACCATACGGCTCCATTATACAGAACTTCAGAGTTCGAATAATACTTGGCGTATTGGATGGCTTTGTCCAGGCTATTGAACGATTTAATCGTCTTGCCGCTCTGCTGTACATCGTAGATCCATTCATTGGAATGTGCAGCAGAGCCGGTCTTCTGATTCATAACGACACTATTGGTAACAGAAGCGGCAGCGTGGATCGCATCATAGAGAAAAGCATATTCTTTTGATCCCTCTACTTGAACCCCATCAACCGTGATTTGGTATACAGCGGCGCCATTACGCTGCTGTTTCTTCTGTGCTGCCGTTAGATTGTCCCAGATCCATGCATTGGTCGATAGCTCGATAATATGAGCATTCGTCCATTTGGCAGCTTCTTTCTTGGCTGCGGCAAGTGTGGTAAAGCCCCATTTGGTATACGTCTTATCTCC
Organism: Paenibacillus xinjiangensis; assembly: GCF_059686975.1. NCBI lineage: Bacteria > Bacillati > Bacillota > Bacilli > Caryophanales > Paenibacillaceae > Paenibacillus > Paenibacillus xinjiangensis. Next base: position 24,765 of record NZ_JCAALS010000012.1, read on the forward strand.
TTGGTAGAGCTGGTACTTCGGGTAGGACTGATAAACCCAGCCGGTCTTTTCTAAATTCCGGATGTGCACGTTGCTGAGCTTCTTAGCCGCCGCAAGCGATTGCTCATAAGTGCGGAATTCCCACTTGGTGCTTGAAGAATTACCTTGATAGATTTTGAACTTGGGCAGGTTATCCCATACCCATACTCGTCCTGAGATTGCTTCGACATGACTGTACTCGAAGTTGCCCGCGTAAGCAATTGCCTGCTTCTCAGTAGCAAATTCTTTCAATGCATTGTCGTTCTGATAGACTCGGTATTTGGTCATTGCGGTTGAACCCGAGCCTGCTGCCATACTTACTGCCGCTGTTCCGAATAAATGGAAAGCGAGCAGGAGCAGGATAGCTTTGGTTAGTTTTTTCTTGAACAAAAGCTTACTTCACACTCCTCTCATCTCTATCAATAGACGCGCTAGAGTAAGAGAGGTTGCGTTCTTGAGAGCAAAATTTGATTCAGTAAAATTTCCCAAAACTTTTTTATGCAAGCGATGGATAAAAAAAGTGGAAAACAATAACAATAAGCCAAAGCCATTGTTCACAAATGTAATTTAGAATGCTTACGAAGCAAGGTTTGCTGCGCAAACCTAAGCAAATGCTTACGAAGAAAGGTTTGCGCAGCAAACCTTTAAGGAGGAGGGCCTCAATGGAACGGCTGCATACGAAGGAATGGCTGGATGAAGATGATGTTGAACTTGCTGAGCTGGAGAAAAGCTTGGGCGAAGTATGGGGCGTCAACCGTTACTTAGGAGGCAATCCAGCGCTGTTCAACCATCTGGGCAGTCTGATGAAGAAGGTAGGACGAGTGGAGACGGTTAGAGTATTGGATGTAGCAACGGGGCTTGCAGATATTCCGCTTGCTCTGCTTAGCTGGTGCAGGAGAAGAGGTATTAACGTGTCGATCGTGGGGGTGGACATGCATCCAAAAATTGTGGAGCTGGCTCTCCAGAAGACAGCAGCGCATCCCACCATTCAAGTCATAAGAGCTGACGGCACGAAGCTGCCCTTCGAGAATAATAGCTTCGATATCGCATTCAGTAACCTGGCTCTGCATCATATGGATGATGATGCCGCAGTTAAGCTGCTGATTGAGATGGAGCGAGTGACCAGATCAGGCTGGGTTGTAACGGATCTGGAGAGACATAAATATGCCTATCTGGCAGCAAGAATGCTCGCCAAGTTCGTCTGGCGCAGTCCAGTTACACAGCACGATGGTCCACTGTCCGTTCAGCGATCGTTCACAGCCGAAGAAGCCAGGCAGCTGGTGGAGCGAGCGGGAGTAGGCGCCTCCGTACACAGACATTTCCCTTTTCGATTGGCTCTGGTCGGACATGCATGATGTGATTGTGGTAGGTGCAGGTCCAGCCGGTAGTGCTCTAGCGATATTGCTTGCTGCGAGAGGCGTGAAGGTTCTGATGCTCGACGCAGCAGCCTTCCCACGGCGGAAGCCTTGCGGTGAATCACTGAACCCTGGCGCTGTTGCTGCACTGATCAGAGTGCTTGCACCGCAAGCTGGCAGCAGCTCGGCTGCGCCTGTGACATTAAGAGTGCCAAGCTTTCCACATAGTCTCATTAATGGCTGGAAGCTGCATGGAGAGCATACGCTGCTTGCGGCAACGTTCCCAGAAGGCAGCTATGGGCTAGGCTGTCGCAGAGAGCTGCTGGATCAATGGCTAGTGGATGAAGCGTGCTTGGCAGGCGCGAGCTTCGAGCAGCAGACACGGGTAGAAAAGCTGCTCTGGGAAGGAGACCGTATTGTAGGCGTACAAGCCCGTTCACCGGACAATAAGTCACTCCAAATACGAGCCAGCTACGTTGTAGGTGGAGATGGTTTGCGATCAGTCGTTGCCAGAAGCGCGGGGCTTAGCAGCTATGGTGATCTTCGCAAGGCAGCTTTTACAGCAAGATTCGAGGGAGTAAGTGGGCTTGGGGACGCTGTAGAGCTGTTCATGCGACAAGGATTAGTCGTAGGACTCGCACCCATAGGAGATGGCCTGGCGAATGTAACGGTTGCAATGGATGGCAGGCGTGCCGCTTCAGCAGCTGCTGGAATGGACAAACCAACTTTCCTGCTACACACAGCCAGACAAGTGCCAGAGCTTAAGGAACGACTGCAGCATGTCGAGATTCAGGGAGAAGTGCTGGCGTGCGGACCGTTCGATCGACGTGTGCAGATGCCACCCACAGGTGGAATGGTGCTGATCGGAGATGCCGCAGGGTATTATGATCCGCTTACAGGTCAAGGCATTTACCGGGCAATTAAAAGCTCAGAGCTGGCGGCTCCAGCAGTATGTCAGGCCCTTCAGACAGGGAGTCAGGAGCCTCTTAAGCAATATGCGATAGAGCGGGCTCAGCAGTTCGCTCGGGGTGTGCGTCTACAGAAATTAATAGAGCGGGCGAGCCGGCATCAGCTGCTCTGGCACACAGCGCTGCGTGTTGTAGGCTCCTCCAAATTACTGCAGAAAAGATTAGTTCACGCGATAGGGGATTGCTCTTAGAAGGGTGGCAAGCGATGTATACCTATAATGAAATCACAATGAAATGCAAGCCGGAGATCGCATTTCGTTACGCAAGTCAGGTGGAAGCATGGCCGCAGCTGCTGCCGCATTATCGACATATTAAGTTTCACCACGGAAGCGGAGGAAAGGGCGGGCTGGTCGAAATGGCCGCTGTACGAGCTTTTAAACCATTCAATTGGCCCGTATGGTGGATGAGCGAGATGGACGTTAAGCCAGAAGAGCATTTCGTTAGTTATACACATATTCGAGGCGTTACAAGAGGCATGGAAGTGGAATGGCGGCTGGAGGACGAGGGTGATCAGGTCAGAGTATCAATCATACATAAATGGGATCGCCCCCCGCTCGGACGAAGACTGGCTGCGGCGATCATAGGCGATATGTTCGTTCATGTGATAGCAGATCGTACGCTACAGGGTTTAAAGCTTCAAGCAGAAGCAGAGGCAGAACGAGAGGCAGAGGTGGGTATGTATGGCTGAGATTAGAGCCGTTGTTACTGGAATTGGCTGTGTGACACCAATTGGAACAGGTGTGCAAGCGTTATGGGAAGGGGTGCGGAAGGGAGTGAGTGCGGTCAAGCCAATTGACCGGTTCGTACCGGAAGGGCTGAGAAGCCGAATTGCAGCGCAAATTCCATATTTCGAGGCTGAGGATTATATGGATAAGAAGCGTGCGCATCGAATGGACCGTTATTCACAGCTGGCAGTAGCAGGCGGGAGATTGGCGCTGCGCGATGCAGGGCTGAATGCGACAGATTTGGACCCGGAGAGATCAGGTATTTTCATGGGGAGCGCCCTTGGCGGAATCGCGTTCGCAGAAGAGCAATGCGGACAATTCTATAAAGGGGGCTTCCGCGCGGTGTCGCCAACCCTTGGATTCTCCGTATTCGGTGGAGCGGCTTCCTGCAATCTAGCGATGGAATTCGGCTTCACTGGGCCGAATGAGACGAATGCCATGTCCTGCGCATCCGGAGCTGTTGCAATCGGAAGAGCCCTGCAAGCGATCAGACGGGGTGAAGCAGACGTAATTCTTGCTGGAGGCTCAGAAGCTCCATTGGCACCGCTGGCATTCGGAGCCTTCGATATGCTGCGCGCGATGTCAACTCGCAATGAGCACCCCCTCAGTGCAAGCCGGCCATTCGATCGTAATCGGGATGGCTTCGTTATGGGTGAAGGCTCCACCGTATTGGTCATTGAAGCGGAGCATCATGCAAGAGCTAGAGGCGCGACGATCTATGGAGAGCTGGCAGGATTCGGACTTACCAACGATGCTCACCATATGAGTGCTCCGCTGCCATGCGGCACACAGGCATCCAGAGCTGTCAAGCTTGCACTAGCAAGTGCGGATATGTCTCCTGATGATGTGAGCTATGTGAATGCCCATGGCTCATCGACGCTGCTCAATGATGTAACGGAATCGAAGGTGATCCGTAATGTCTTCCGAAGTCGTCCAGTTCCGGTTAGCGGTACGAAGGGATTGTATGGGCATCCGCTTGGGGCATCAGGAGCAATCGAAGCAGCCATTACGTTATTGTCGCTGCGCGATGGATGGCTGCCGCCCACCACGAATTTGAATGAGCCTGATCCTGCGGCGGATATCGATCTTGTTGCTTCTACGCCTCGGCAAGTAACCGCGCAAGCAGCGGTGTCCAACTCCTATGGCTTCGGAGGCGTCAATGCTGTTCTTGCATTCCGTCGTGCGTAAGCTCTAACCAAAAGAGGCATCTTAGCAGTGAAACCGAGTGTCAGTCGGTTTCACGCTTAAGATGCCTCTTTCTTATTATTCAGCTAGTCCTATTATTCAGCGATATCTGCCCAGAAATCTTCATCAGCATCAAGTGTGATGTTGGAGCGGAATACACGGCGATTATATTGCTTATACATATATTGTTCGATAGCCTCAAGCAAGTTAGCTTCAAGTAGATACTGACTGCGGCCGCTAATCCATACTTCAGCTGTGAAGCCGTATTGTTCTTCCCAGGATAACTGTACTTCCACGTCCGAAGGCTTAACGCCTTTGCGGTCGGCCATATGCAGACAAACGGCATTAATAATCTCGTCCGTGTAGATGCGAATCATTAGTAAGGTCTCCGCGAATCAGGTGTATTCTTCTTATTACGAATATACTTGAATGCTGCGACGATGACCATGACAAGCGCCATTAATGCAAGCAAGTTAACCATAAGGCCTAGAATTTGACCGAAGGCACCCATTCCACCGAACAGTCCGCCGAATAGCATACCAGCAAGACCGCCAAGCATTAGACCCTTCATCAAGCTGCTGCCACCGAACAAACCAGTTTTAGTTGTACCAGCTGTTGTCCCCGACTTTGTACCTGAAGTGGTGTTGCTGACATTGTCCGATTTCTTAGGTGTTTGTGTGTAGCTCTGCTTCGGTGATTTAATGCCACCACCGCGCTTAGCTGCATCAGCTACTTGTCCAAACCCCAGCGTCAGGAACAAAGTTAATGCCATCATTACGAGCAACCCTTTTTTCATTGCGATATTCCTCCTGCTTCTCTATAGTGCTTCGTTGCTATCATATACAAATACGGATAATATAAACGAAGGTTTCAAAAAAAAATTATTATTCTCATCCAATGATCTTGCCTTGATAGGGCTGAAGCAGGCGATTACAATGGACAAAAGACAGTTTATTCGCTTTTGTTATCTCGCACAATGCTGGAGGTACTGCAATGAATTATCCAGATTCCTATATTTCATACTTGGTTGAATATCATGCGACTAGAGATTTCTTCGAATGTCATGAGCTGCTGGAAGAGCATTGGAAGGAGCACCCGAATGACTCGTATGCCAAGGAGTGGGTAGCGCTCATTCAGCTCGCAGTGGGTCATTATCATGAACGACGAGGGAATCTTGCAGGGGCATGCAAAATGTATGCACAATGTTTAAATAAGCTGAGCATAGAAGCGCTGAACGGCTTAGGGTTGGACGGCAGCCAGATCATTCAGGAGCTTAAGAGTCGGCTTCATCGCCTGTCAGAGGGCCGTGTTCCATACGTGGATATGAATATGAACATTATGGACCCACGGCTGATGCATCTCTGTGAGCTGGAATGTGCGGATCGCGGGCTTCAGTGGGGAGTGGAGAGTGCGATGAAGGATGCTTCGCTCATTCACAGGCATACACTGCGTGATCGCAGTGATGTCATTGCCGCAAGAATGGCAGCGGCTGAGAGTAAGAAAAGGAACCGTCTTGGTGCCCAATAGGCATCGTGACGGTTCCTTTTTATGTATGCAATATTTTATACATGCTCATAGCCGTCAACAACAAGGTCGAGCATGCCCGTCTCAGGGTGGATTACCATACCATGTACGGGAGTTTTAGGTGGCAGGAGAGGGTGATTACGCACGATTCCAACGCTTTTGACGATACTTTCGGTGACATTGTCGAAGCCGGTGAGCCAGCGCATCAGATTCAATCCCGAATGACGCAGCGTCTCGATGGTCTCCTCTGGAACGCCTCTGTCCACCATATGGCTGACGATAAGCTCGGAATTAAGGCCTGTCATCCCGCATTCATGATGCCCAATAATGAATACTTCATCCGCTTGCAGCTCATAGACAGCTACCAGAACGCTACGCATAATATTGCCGAATGGTTGGGTAATAATAGCGCCAGCATTTTTGATGATTTTGGCATCGCCATTTTTTAAATTCATCGCTTTGGGGAGCAGCTCCGTCAATCTGGTATCCATGCATGTCACAATGACCATCCGTCTGTCAGGGAATCTTCCGGTCAAATATTGTTCGTAGTTTTTGTTCTCAACAAAGCTTTTGTTATAACCCAGTATTTGGTTCAGGTTGCTCATATGATTCTCTCCTTATTATGACTGTACAGATTTAATGAACCGAAGGTTAAGCGTGTAGATCTGGTTGTCGCTCTTCAAGCTGAAGGTATCCTTGCTCGTGTCGTAATCGATTCGCAGCTGCGGCTCGAAAAACACCTCATGTCGGGGCTCGTACCAGAAGGGAAGAGGATCCCCCTGAGCTAGATGGTCATCAACGCTCCCCTCACGAATTAATTGAAGGGCAGGAACACCGCTCATTACACAGCCACAGCCCTCTGTGTCATGGAGCAGCTTCAGTTGGTTAGTGCCGTCTAATAAAAAAGGAGATAATTTCTTTACAGCAGATGATGAAAAACTAATATGCATAGTAGGATGCCTCGCTTTCATTCCAGCCCGGCCATTGCTGATAGGTTAAGGTTGATTATAAGGTTTAGAATAGGTAAGATCAAGTTAAGTTCAAATGATTGAATAATGGAATTTCATAAGGAAGGTGGAGTACAAATGACGGTACATAACGATAAGGTATTGCCCCAATTTCTAGAAACCGTTCGTAAAATCAAAAGCTATGAAGAAGCTCTAGGAGTGTTATATTGGGATCTCCGTACAGGAGCACCGCGCAAAGGAATGGACACAAGATCAGAAGTCATCGGCAATTTGTCAGGCGATATGTTCAAGCTGTCAACGTCACCGGAGCTAGGTGAATTCCTAAGTAGTCTGGAAGAGCCTCAATCGCTTAGCGGGCTAACAGAAATCGAGCAGGTGCTCGTAAGAGAAACACGCAAAGAATATGACCGCAGTGTCAAAATCCCCCCTAAAATGTATCAGGAATATGTAGTTCTAGCCGCACAGACGGAATCCAAGTGGGAGGAAGCAAAGGCTGAGAATGATTATGCGGGCTTCCAGCCTTATCTGGAGAAAGTTATCGGCTATACGCAGCAATTCATCGATCTCTGGGGAGCCCAAGCGACCCGTTATGATACGCTTCTTGATCAATATGAGCCGGGAATGACGACGGCTGAGCTGGATCAGGTGTTCGGCGGCTTACGTGAACAGTTGGTGCCGCTAGCGGCAGCTGTCGCTGCATCACCGCATCAGCCTGATACATCGTTCTTGGATCAAACCTTCGACAAGCAGGCCCAGAAGGCGCTAAGCCTAACGATTCTGGAGCAAATGGGCTATAACTTCGAGGCTGGACGTCTTGACGAGAGCATGCATCCATTCGCTACGGGTCTGAATCCGGGAGATGTAAGGATCACAACCCGCTATCTGGAGAATGATGTGACAAGCGCATTGTTCGGAACGATTCACGAGGGCGGACATGCGCTGTATGAACAAAATATTATGCCTGACCTGATCGGTACAACACTGTGTACAGGTACGTCGATGGGCATACACGAGTCACAGTCTCGCTTCTGGGAAAATATTATCGGTCGCAGCAAGCCATTCTGGGAACGGAACTTCCCGACGCTGCAGAAGCATTTCCCAGGTCAACTGGATGTCTCGGTCGAACAGTTCTATCGCGGCATTAATGTCGTACAGCCGTCACTTGTTCGGATTGAAGCGGATGAACTGACGTATAACCTCCATATTATTATTCGGTATGAGATCGAGAAGCTGATCTTCAACGGTGGTGCCAAGGCAGCAGATCTGCCTGCGATCTGGAATGATAAATATAAAGAATATTTGGGTATCGTACCTCCCAATAATGCAGAAGGCGTACTCCAGGATGTTCATTGGTCGGGCGGCATGTTCGGTTACTTCCCATCCTACTCTCTTGGCAACATGTATGCTGCTCAGATCGCGGATACACTGGAGAGGGAAATCAAGGACTTCTGGGGATTAGTTGAGCGGGGTGAGCTTCTCCCAATCAAGGAGTGGCTGACTGACAAAATTTATAAATACGGCAAGCTGAAGACGCCGTCTGAGCTTATTCTGAATGCAACAGGCAAGCCGCTTGATCCGAAGCATCTGGTCACTTATCTGGAGCGCAAATATAAAGACATTTATAAGCTGTAATTGGTATAGGATATGGTGGCGCAAGAGCTTGTTGTTGCGCCGCCATTGTTCTTTGTCCCGCCAGGGAGTCTGCATGATTTTTTCATATACATAGGATTGTATGCTCAGCCGCCTTTTCTCTAAAGGCGGTTTTTTGCTGTGCCATGAAGCCTAGTCATGACTTTCACTGGGCAGCCTTTCTCATATAAGCACCGCTAGGAGGCTCCCCGCATAGGCTGGTATACAGATTGAAAGCGAGAATATACGGGAGGAATATAAGATGAGTAGACGAGTATGGCTGTCCCTTTTGCTGACGGTGACATTGCTTGCAACAGCTGCGCTAGCTGGATGCAGTGGCGGTTCTTCGGAGAAAACGAAGATTAAAGTCGGTGAGGTTACACGTTCTCTTTTCTATGCACCGCAGTATGTGGCACTGGAGAAAGGCTTTTTCGAGGAAGAGGGCTTGGAGGTTGAGCTCCAGACGACAGCAGGCGGCGACAAGACGATGACCGCTTTATTGTCAGGAGTAATCGATGTTGCACTTGTGGGCTCGGAGACGTCTATCTATGTGTATCAGCAAGGCGCTGATGATCCAGTCATTAACTTCGCACAGTTAACTCAGACGGATGGCACGTTCCTTGTTGCCCGCGAGCCGGATGCTTCATTCGATTGGAATAAGTTGAAGGGTCAGGTCTTTCTCGGACAGCGTAAAGGCGGAATGCCGCAAATGGCTGGCGAATTCACGCTGAAGAAATTCGGAATCGATCCGCATAATGATCTTGAGCTGATCCAGAATGTCGACTTCGCTAATATTTCGGCTGCTTTTGCTTCGGGCACAGGGGATTACGTCCAGCTATTCGAGCCAACTGCCTCCATCTTCGAGAAAGAGGGCAATGGTCATGTTGTTGCTTCCTTCGGTGTGGAGAGCGGGCATCTGCCTTATACGGTATTCATGACGAAGCAGAGCTATATCGACAAGAATGACAAAGCCGTTCAGTCCTTCACGAATGCGATCTATAAGGCTCAGCAATGGGTTGCCAGCAATGATGCTGAGACAATCGCAGATACCGTGCTGCCTTATTTCGACAGCGTGGATCGCGATATTCTAATTAGCTCTATTGACCGTTACAAGCAGCAGGGCTCCTATGCAACAGATCCGATTGTTGATGCTGAGGAATGGAACAATCTGCTCGATGTCATGACTTCGGCAGGTGAGCTCCAGCAGCGGACAGAGCATGACACGATCGTTGACAGCACATTTGCACAAAAAGCAATCGACACCGTGAAATAAAATATACTCCAGCTTGTTACAGTGACTATACTCAGGGGGAGAGAATATGGCTGACGACGATATCATGCTTGCGCTTCATCGTGTTTCTCAAGTGTATGTCAATGAAAAAGGCGCGTCACTTGCCGTCGAGGAGCTAGATCTGACGGTACGCCGAGGGGAATTTATTAGCTTAGTCGGCCCTAGCGGCTGTGGCAAGACGACGATTCTGAGCATGCTCGCCGGTCTATTCCCTCCGACACGAGGGCTGGTTATGCTCAGCGGGGAGCCGGTAATGGGGCCGTCTACCAAGGTAGGCTATATGCTGCAGCAGGATTATTTGTTCCCATGGCGGACTATTCGGGATAATGCTGCAATAGGGCTGGAAATAGCGGGCAACAAAACGGAGAGGTCGCTGGCTGCTGTTGATGAGCTGTTAACCGAGCTCGGACTTCCGGGCTCAGGCGGCCGCTATCCGCATGAGCTGTCTGGCGGAATGCGCCAGAGAGTTGCGCTCGCTCGAATGCTGGCGACTGAGCCGGATATTATGCTGCTGGATGAGCCTTTCTCTGCTCTGGATCTCCATATCAAGTTGCAGCTTGAGGATCTGGTGCATCAGACGCTGAAGCGTCTTGGGAAAACGGCCGTGCTTGTTACCCATGACTTGGCGGAGGCTGCTGCGATGAGCGATCGGGTTATTGTGCTTGCAGCTAATCCTGGCCGTATTGTAGCAGAATATGAGGTGCCCGAAGAGATTAGACTGGCAGCGCCTATGCTCGCCCGTAGGCATCCAGGCTTTCAGGATGCGTTCGACCAGCTGTGGGCAGAGCTGGATGCAGCGGAAGGAGGGGATGAGGATGACGGATAAGGAACAGGATCAACGAAGCAGCTACAGCTACAGGGCAGCTGAGAGTGCTGGGGAGAAGGAAGCTGAGCTAGCTACCCTATCGGGGATACAAGAGGATCGGACGAATTGGATGGAGCAGCTGCATCTCCGTTTCAAAAAACGTGCTAAACGTTTATCTGCCGCGGTAGGTGTTACACAAGTGGCTATCCTTATCGTATTTCTTGCCCTATGGGAAACGGCAGGAACGAGAAAATGGATTGATCCGCTGTTGTTCAGCTATCCATCCAAGCTGTTCCGTCAGCTATGGACAACGTTGTCTGACGGCTCTCTATGGCCGCATATCGGGATGACTGTATCGGAGACTGCGCTTGGATTTGCTCTTGGGACTCTAATGGGTACCACAATGGCGGCAGCATTATGGTGGTTTCCTTTTCTATCTAGGGTGTTCGATCCCTATCTGGTCGTGCTTAACAGTATGCCGAAGGTAGCACTGGGGCCGATCTTTATTGTGCTGCTGGGACCTGGCTTCCTATCAATCGTGGCAGTAACCTTGTCGGTGACGGTCATTATTACGACGATTAATATTTATAACCGATTTCGAGAAATCGATGAAGGCTATATTAAGGTCGTTAGATTGTTCGGAGCAAGCAGGGCGCAGCTGTTCGGCAAGGTTATTCTGCCAGCGTCATTCCCTGTCATTATATCTGCCTTAAAGGTGAACGTTGGCTTAGCATGGGTCGGCGTGATTGTCGGTGAGTTCCTGGTGGCGAAGCTTGGACTGGGCTATCTGATCATCTATGGGTTCCAAGTGTTCAACTTCACGCTCGTGTTGTCCAGCTTGCTGGTTATTGCGGCAGTCGCGACCGTTATGTATCAGCTCGTGGCAGCTTTGGAAAGAAAGTTGACGTCAGGCTGGCGTGAACGTTAGGATAGACATAAAATCTCATTAGGACGCGGGGAAATTATGGGTATTCGAATTATTAAAACAGCAGTAGCAGCGATTGCAGCCATCTATACCGCTTTTTATTTGCAGCTGGATAATTCGTTAGGGGCAGGAATACTGGCTATTCTTGGTGTTGAGGTAAGCCGGATGAAGGGGCTGAAAAGCGCCTTTGTCCGGTTTCTTGCTTCGGTATTGGGTCTTTTCTTCGCTTCATTGGTGTTCACGGTATTCGGCTTCCATATTTGGGCGGTGGCGCTGTTCATTCTGATCACCTTCTCCGTGCTTGCGCGTTTTCAATTGAGCAATGGCATCGTAACAAGCTCGGTTATCGTCTTCCACCTGTTCGCGCACGGGGAAGTGACTGTCGACATTATTGGGAATGAAATTATGCTCTTATTCACTGGCCTTGGCTGGGCAACGGTCATTAATATGATCTATATGCCGAAGGACAAGCATTTGCTCGAATCGCTGAAGGATGAGGTCGACCGGCTATTCAGTGTGGTTTTTACCGAGATGGCGTTGACGCTGCGTGATCCATCTCATATATGGGATGGGAGTGAGCTTCTTGCTGTTGATTCTAGGATAGACGAAGGAGCACGACGCTCGCTGCTGAACCGGGATAATAAGCTGTGGGGACAGGAGCAATATTGGTCGACCTATTATGAAATGCGCCGTCAGCAGCTGGAGTCTGTTCAGCAAATGCTCGTGGAGCTTGCGTTCGTCTATGAGAAATGGCCGCAGAATGAATTGATCGCGGAGCTCATGGAGCAGCTGTCGGAGGATGTGAAGTCCGAGGTGTATCAAGGGCTGGCGGAGAAGAAGCTGTCTGGCATGAGGGAGAAGTTCCGTGCAATGGAGCTGCCTCAGACAAGGGAGGAGTTCGAGGTTCGGGCAGCGCTTCTGAAGCTACTGCATGAGTTGGAGCGCTACCTGAGCATTGCAAAAAGGCTCAAAAAAAGAAAAGTCATTTTAGACAAAGTTGCGCCATAAAATAAAGAGGGAAAAAATTCGTTGCGGCGCGAGAAAAGAAACAGTCACCCTAGACGAATGTCCTGCATACACTTTAAATGAATGATTGTATGGAGGAGGTTAAATCGATGGCTATTGCAGATAAACAGCTTCAAGGTAGAGAAATAATTACAAAAGCTGTCTGCGGCAAAGGTCGTAAGTTTTCCACTGTAACCCATACCGTAACGCCGCCTCATCATCCGACCAGCATACTGGGCGCATGGATAATCAACCATCAATATGAAGCGGTTCGATCGGGCGACGGCATTGAGGTGATCGGTACTTACGATATCAACATTTGGTATTCGTACAGCAAGAACTCGCAAACAGATGTAGCAAAAGAATCCGTACATTACGTTGAGCATGTTCCTCTCTCGTATCTGGATCCGAAGCACCGGACAGCTACGGAGGAAGTTTCTGCTGATGCGCTGCAAGAGCCTAACTGTGTAGAGGCTAACATCTCTTCCAGCGGCTCTGGCGTCGTGATTCGCGTAGAACGTGAATTCGCGGTAGAAATGATCGCAGAAACGAAGGTATGGGTCGCTGTCTTCCCTGGCGGTTACGACGACATGGATGGCAAGGACCTCGACTTCGGTGTCGGCGATGGGGACTATGAGGATTTGGATCCGGATCTGCTAGACGACGAGCTGTAATCCGGAAATCCGCTACTGTGCTGCTTCTGTATTGCATCTTATGCTGCTTCTGCAGCAAATTCGAGGGCGAAAGCCCTCTTTTTGTTGAATTTATAGGGATTGCGATGAAATACGCATGAAGTTTATATAAAAATGGGGTGCGGCGATGACTGCGACTTGGGCTTGGCTTGGCGATGATGAACGGCTGGAGCGGGTTGCCGCATCAGGTATAGACACTGATATAGCCGTCGTTGTCGGGGAAGTTACCGGTAATCGCAGGCTTGGCCGGTGGACAGATGTGGAAGCTGGCGATGCTGTAGTTGTGCTCGGAGAATTGCGTACGATCGAACCAGAGCTTTATTCTGGTGTATGGCTGTTCAATGAGGGCGCAGCCAGAGCCGCCGCGATGAACTCGGAAGAGCGGGAGAGAAGCTGGAGCCGCGCTGGCTTGACGCGCGAAGCTAGAGAGGACGAGCGGTTATATCGCGTCCAGGCTGTTCATCTGGAGGCGATCCAGCTCGTGCGGATCGATCGCTCAGGGCGTGAGCTGGGCGCGCGGGAGACCGGCCACGGCGGCTTGTCGTGGCCGGTTGATCCCGCGCAGCGGAGGGTTGTGCGCGCAGCGATAGCCGCGCTGTATGCAGTCGGCCTCGACATTGGCGAGGTCGATGTTGCACTTGGCGCGGACGGGCGTACAGCCGTCCGCGGGGTTAGGCAGCTGCGCGATGGGCAGGCGCGCGCTGTTGGTCTTGAGCGGCTCGCCGCCGCATGGCGGAAGGCGGCGGGAGCCGGCGGGGAGGCGTCAGCGCGCAAGCTGCTGATTGGCGCCGACCCGGAGTTTGTGCTGGTAAGGCCGGATGGCAGGATTGCCCCGGCCTCGCGGTTTTTGGGTGAAGGCGTCGGGGGCGCAGCCGGGAGCGACGCTATGCTTGTGGGGCGACGGATTGTGTATCCCGTCGCTGAGCTGCGGCCTGAGCCCGCGGGGGACCCCGCCGGGCTCACGGCCCATGTGCGGCAGCTGCTGCTGCGCGCTGCCGCCAAGGTCAGCGACCCCAGCCTCCGCTGGGCCGCTGGAGCCATGCCCGTGCCGGGGCTAGCGCTCGGCGGGCACATCCATCTCAGCGGCACGCCGCTGTCCAGCCGGCTGCTGCGGCTGCTTGACAGCTACGCGGCGTTCCCGCTCGCGCTAGTGGAAGACCCCGCCGGCCGGGGCAGACGCCCCCGCTACGGCGTCCTTGGCGATTACCGCCTGCAGGAGCATGGCGGCTTCGAATATCGCACGCTGCCGAGCTGGCTCGTCTCGCCAGCAGCGACCAAGGCAGCCTTCGCGCTGGCGCTGCTGTGCGCGCGCGAAGCTCAAGCCCTCTCTTACATACCCGCTCTAGACGAGCGGTATGTCGCAGCCTACTACGCCGGCGATCGCACAGAGCTCGCCGGCTGCCTTGACCGCGTCGCCGCAGCTGCGGCCGCGACGCCAAGCTACGCCGCGCTAGCGCCCTACATCGAGCCTCTGCTCGATGCGGCGCGCCGCGGCGTTACTTGGGATGAGCGGGCTGACATCCGCATCAAATGGCGCATTCCTCTCTAAAGGCTTCACATTCTTCATCCTATCAGCACCTCCATTCCCATCCCTCAAAATATGGTGCTTCCTCGCAGCGGGTTGGCTACTTGGCAGCTCGCTTGTTATAATAGAACGATCACGCACTAATATACAGATACGGATAATAACTTAGGAGGGGCGTCAGTGGCTGGTTATACCCCGATGATTCAACAATATCTCGCCATCAAAGAAGAGGCGAAGGATGCTTTTTTATTTTTTAGGCTTGGCGATTTCTATGAAATGTTTTTTGAGGATGCCATTGCAGCATCTAGAGAGCTCGAGATTACATTGACGGGAAGAGAGGGTGGCGGCACGGAAAAAATTCCGATGTGCGGCGTACCTTATCATTCTGCAGAAAATTACATAGCGAGACTAGTGGATAAAGGCTATAAGGTTGCGGTATGTGAACAAGTAGAGGACCCCGCTGCTGCCAAAGGCGTCGTTCGCCGTGAGATCGTTCGCGTAATTACACCAGGTACCGTAATGGAATCCAAATCGTTAGCGGACAAAATAAACAATTTTATCGTGTCAGTAGCCCTTCACGAGACACATGCTGGAGTATCCGCGTGTGATTTGTCTACGGGCGAGCTGTACGTGACTTCGATTCCTTATCAGATTGAAGCATTGATTGATGAGATCAATGTCTATCAGCCCGCGGAAATCGTCGGCGACCAGGTATTGCTGGACAAGCTTCAAGCGACCGCGGTATGGAACCGTCCAGTTCTTCTAACAGAACGGCTGCCTATGACTGACGAGAAGCTGAGCCTGCAGTTCGACTCATCCCAGCTGGCAGGACTGAATGCGACTAGAAAACGTGCAATAAGCCTAATGACAGGCTATCTGGACGATACGCAGAAACGTTCGCTCGGACATGTCCGTACGATTCGCGTCTATGAGCCTAACCAATATATGATTCTGGATCATTATACCCGTCGTAATCTGGAGCTGACGGAGACGGTGCGCGATCGCAACAAAAAAGGCTCGCTCCTCTGGCTGCTCGACCGCTCGCAGACCTCAATGGGCGCACGGCTGCTGCGCCGCTGGATTGATAAGCCGCTGCTTAATCGCTCGGCAATTGAAGCGAGATATGAGGCTGTCGATACACTCTATCGCAATCTGATACTAAGAGATGATATCCGCTCAGAGCTGAATCAAATCTATGACCTTGAGCGCCTTGTTGGCCGAGTAGCGTTCGGCAGCGCGAATGGACGGGATATGAATGCCCTCAAGAACTCAATTCGCAGAGTTCCGATGCTGATGGAGCTAGCGAAGAATTCAGGCTCAGAGAGACTGCAAGCGCTCGTCCAAGGACTCGATGATTGCAGTGAACTAGGAGATATGATCGATACGGTTATCGTGGACGAGCCTCCTGTATCGATTCGCGAAGGCAGTCTGATCCGCTCAGGCTATGACGATTATCTCGACCAGCTGCGTGAAGCAAGCACGAACGGCAAGAAGTGGCTGGCCGAGCTAGAGCGTCAGGAGCGTGAAGCGACAGGCATCAAGTCCATTAAGATCGGCTTCAACAAAGTGTTCGGCTACTTCCTAGAAGTATCCAAATCGAACCTGGCGATGCTGCCTGAGGGCCGCTACGAGCGCAAACAGACTCTTGCCAACGCAGAGCGCTTCGTCACGACTGAGCTCAAAGAGAAGGAAAGACTGATTCTCGAAGCCGAGGACAAAATGGTTGATCTGGAATATGCGCGCTTTATTGAGCTGCGTGATCATCTTGCCTTACAGCTGCATCGACTACAGCGTCTAGCTGAGGTTATTGCTGAGCTGGACGTGTACCAATCCTTTGCAACGGTAAGCGCAGAGAAGAGATTCGCACGTCCCGTTATTAATGAGCATTATGATCTGACGGTGGAAGAAGGCAGACATCCAGTCGTTGAGGCTGTGATGGAGGGTGTTCCTTTTATCGCGAACAGTACGGTACTGAACAAAGACGAGCAGTCGATGCTCCTCATCACAGGTCCGAACATGGCGGGTAAAAGCACCTATATGCGTCAAGTGGCACTCATTTGCATTATGGCGCAGATCGGCTGCTTCGTACCCGCTAAGTCAGCAGAGGTTCCGCTTGTTGACCGAATCTTTACCCGTATTGGGGCGGCTGATGATCTCATCGGCGGTCAGAGCACATTCATGGTAGAGATGAAGGATATTCAGCTTATGACGGAGAAAGCGACTCCTAACAGCCTAGTCATTATCGATGAGCTTGGACGAGGTACGTCGACAGGCGAAGGAATGGCAATTGCACAAGCGGTCATTGAGTTCGTGCATGATCATATCGGGTGTAAAGCGCTCGTATCGACGCATTTCCATGAGCTGTCACATCTGGAGGATTCCCTTCCTTCACTTGCTAACGCATGTATGGCCGTTCAAGAGAGCGGCGATCATGTCACCTTCCTGCGTAAGCTTATTCCCGGGGCAGCAGGCACGAGCTACGGTATTTATTGTGCGCGTCTTGCAGGCTTGCCGAATTCTATTATCAGCCGCTCCTATGAGCTGTTAGAGCGTTCAGAAGCCGAGACGGGGACCAAAGGCGTTGTTCTACCTACCAATGCACCGATTGCGCGTGAGATCTCTGCCGAGCAGTCAGTTTATGAGAAACTCGCAGAGCCAGCTGCCGCTCAGATGGCCTTCAAGGAGACGGCTGCTGCCGTTCAGCTCTCGATCTTCGATGAGCCTGCCGATCCGGCTCCTGCGGTGGAGGCCAGCGGTAGACGCAAAGCGAGTCCGAAGGCTGAGCAGTTAGCAGAACAGCTGCGGAAGCTGGATTTGTTCAATATGACGCCAATGCAGGCCATGCAGTGGCTTAATGATATGAAGCACAAAATGAAAGAATAGACGTGTTGTAGGAGAGGAGGGCTCCACATGGGGAAAATTCATGTATTGGACGAACAGCTAGCCAACCAGATTGCGGCGGGAGAGGTTGTTGAACGGCCGTCCTCCGTTATTAAAGAGCTTGTCGAGAATGCGGTGGATGCCGGCAGCTCGGTCATTGATGTTACGGTGGAAGAGGGTGGATTGTCACTTATTCGTGTAACCGATAATGGTTCAGGAATGGAGCCTGACGATATTGCAACTGCTTTCCAACGTCATGCGACTAGCAAAATAGCTTCTAGCAGCGATTTGTTCCGAATCGCGAGCCTCGGCTTCCGCGGCGAGGCGC
Organism: Paenibacillus xinjiangensis; assembly: GCF_059686975.1. NCBI lineage: Bacteria > Bacillati > Bacillota > Bacilli > Caryophanales > Paenibacillaceae > Paenibacillus > Paenibacillus xinjiangensis. The sequence goes on from NZ_JCAALS010000012.1 coordinate 42,588, forward strand.
TGCCAAGTATTGCGGCTGTATCTCGGTTGGAATGTGTATCCTCTGTTGAAACGACGGGACTTGCCCATCGTATTCGCATTGAGGGCGGCAGCATAACCGTCAATGAGCCTGCCAACGCACCGCAGGGTACCGATATGACCGTCCGTGATCTGTTCTACAACACACCTGCTCGGTTGAAATACATGAAGGCCATTCAGACGGAGCTCGGACATATTTCTGATTATATCTACCGTATTGCACTTGCCCATCCAGGCATTGCATTCACGCTTAAGCATAACAACAATGTACTGCTCAGGACGCTAGGCACTGGCGACCGCTTGCAGGTCATCGCTGCTGTATACGGAACCAACACGGCCAAGTCGATGCTCAAGGTAGAAGGTGAGACAGCGGACTATGTGTTAAGCGGGTATATATCGAAGCCTGAGCTGACTCGTGCGAATCGCAACGCAATGACGGCTATCGTGAACGGTCGTTTTATTCGCAGCCATGCGATTAATCAAGCGATTCTGCAAGCCTATCATACGTTGCTGCCGATTAACCGCTTCCCGCTTGTTGTGCTTGAGGTCGGGATGCATCCTAGTCTTCTTGATGTGAATGTGCATCCATCCAAGATGGAGGTTCGCTTCAGTAAAGAAACAGAGCTTAGAGCTCTCGTAGAGCAAGCAGTAAGAGCTTCTCTGGGTAAAGAACGTCATATTCCTGGACCAGATGCTGCTTCCAGACAGGAACGGTCCAAGCCTTTATTCGTTCAGGATGCGATTTCTTTCCATCGCCCAGAGCCTGCCGAGCAGTCTTCACTCACGGCGGAGCGACTATTCGGCGCCAGCACTAATAGCACTTCTATCCAGACTCCCTACAGAGCTGTACAACCGTTCAGCCGTGAGTCACAGGGAAGCAGCAGCTCCTACAACGCGTCCTACCAGCCGCAGCGCGAGTCTATTCCTCAGAATGCAGCTGAACGTCTATATCGACCAGCTGAGAAGGAAGAATCTGCGCTGCGTGAGACGCTGGCACAGTGGGAGCAGGCAGCTCCAGCTGTACAATCTTCATTGAAATCCGATGAAGCATGGCTGGAGGAGCCGCATACGGAGGCTGATACTCAGCAGGAAGCTGGCCAGCAGGCTGCTGCGGCTGTTGCGACACCTGCTTTTCCGGAGCTGTATTGGATTGGTCAGCTGCATGGCACCTATATTGTTGCCCAAGCAGAGGATGGCTTGTACTTGATTGACCAGCATGCTGCTCATGAACGCATTAATTATGAATATTATTACGAGAAATTCGGGAATCCGGAGGCAGCGAGCCAGCAGCTGCTTGTACCGCTGACCCTTGAATTCACCCCGGGTGAAGCTGATCAGCTGCGCAGAATGCTCGAGCTGTTCGCCGAAGCCGGCGTCGAGCTGGAGCCCTTCGGAGCACAGACGTTCCTCGTTCGTGCTTATCCAGAATGGCTGCCGCAGGGTGAGGAGCAGGACATTATCGAGGAGATGGCGGAGCTGCTCTTAACGGAGCGGAAGTCCATCGACATCGCCAAGCTGCGCGAGAAGGCTGCCATAATGTGCTCCTGCAAAGCTTCGATTAAAGCGAATGACCGGAAAACAAGGGAAGAGGGCGAAGCTCTGCTGTCACGGCTTGGCGCTTGTATTCAGCCCTACACCTGTCCGCATGGACGGCCGATAGTCGTTCATATGTCCACATATCAACTAGAAAAAATGTTCAAACGGGTGATGTCATGATTGTAACAACCGCCGACAAGCCGTCGGCGTCATCGCAGGCGAAGGCAAGAAGGCTTGCGGAAGAATTATCAGCTCCTTATATCGTGCGCGGGAAGCAAACCCTGAGGCAAATGGGAGAGAAGATGGAAGAGATTCGTATGCTTGTTGTGACGGAGAAGGAAGTCCGTTATTATGAAGGGCAGACTGAATCGCCATTTTATTTTCACCCTAGCATGGCATTTGTTCGTGTAAAGCGTATGCGTCGTGGAGAAAATGATCCTTTGATCCAGCTGTCAGGCTGTCTTGAAGGAGATCATGTTGTTGATTGCACAGCAGGCCTCGCCTCTGATTCACTCGTGTTCTCCTACGCTGCGGGGGAATCCGGCTCTGTTACCTCGATAGAGAGTGAGCCGGTGCTATGTGCACTTGTGCGAGAAGGCCTGGCGGCCTATAAGACAGGCTTAGAAGATGTCGATGCGGCTATGCGACGTATCGAGATGCACAGCGAGCATCATTATGCGTATTTGGCTGGACTGCCCGATCAAAGCGTCGATATCGTCTATTTCGATCCCATGTTCCGGAAACCGATTCATGAATCTAGCGCTATTGAGCCACTTAGAACACTTGCGAATGATAGTGCTCTGACACAGGAGGCAGTCGCTGAGGCTGTTCGGGTAGCACGCAAGACCGTGATATTGAAGGAGCATCGGGATAGCAGCGAGTTCGCTAGATTAGGGTTTGAACGGCGACATGTGAACACGTCGAAAATTGCTTATGGAGTGATAGAGGTTGCAAGAACATAAGGATAAACAACATAAGCACAAGCTGCTGGTATTGATTGGCCCGACAGCGGTAGGGAAAACTCAGATGAGTCTCGATCTAGCCAAGGCCTGGAATGCGGAAATCATTTCTGGAGACTCGATGCAGGTCTATCGCGGCATGGACATCGGTACAGCTAAGCTGCCCCTTGAAGAGCGCGAGGGCATTCCTCATCATCTGATTGATATTTGTGATCCGGACACGCCCTATTCTGTTGCTGATTTTCAAGCAGGCTGCGTAAGCAGCATTCAAGCTATAACGGAGCTTGGGAAGCTCCCCTTTATTGTGGGGGGGACTGGGCTGTATGTCGAATCGGTCTGCTATGGCTTTGAGTTCGCCGAGAGTGGCTCTGATGAGTCTTTCCGGAAGGAACAGGAGCTGTTCGCAGCTGAGCATGGTGCTGAGGCGCTGCATGACAAGCTCGCCATAATCGATCCAGTATCCGCGGAGCGGCTTCATCCTAATGATCAGCGCAGAGTTATTCGAGCACTGGAAATTTATCATCTAACCGGTCAGACCTTATCGACTCAGCTTGAAGGACAGAAACGCGAATCGCCTTACGAACTGTGTATCATCGGACTGACGATGGACCGTGCTGTACTGTATTCGCGTATTGAGAAGCGCATTGACATGATGCTGGAGCAGGGGCTTGTGGAGGAAGTAAGCAGGCTGCTGTCACGAGGCGTGCCCCCTCATGCGGTAGCTATGCAGGGCTTAGGCTATAAAGAAATCGCGATGTATTTGCGCGGAGAATGCACCTTAGAGGCAGCAGTAACTCTATTGAAGCGGGATACACGGAGATTCGCCAAACGGCAATTGTCATGGTTCCGTCACATGAAGGACATCGAATGGATCGATATGGGGGAAAATTTTCACAACAATTTACATCGGATTCATGGTATAATAGCAGGAAAGTTTCAAGTCAATCTTGAATATACTTCTAATCAATCTTTTTTAGACGGAGGTAACGTCCAATGAACAAATCGATCAATATTCAAGATACTTTCTTGAACCAACTACGTAAAGACAATATTCCGGTTACGGTTTTTCTAATGAATGGATTTCAAATCAGGGGCGTTATTAAAGCGTTTGATAACTTCACAATCATTATTGACAGCGAAGGCCGTCAACAAATGGTGTACAAGCATGCTATCTCGACGTTTACTCCACAGCGTAATGTTTCCCTTATGCAGGATAATAGCAGCTCAGATTCATAGGGCGTTATACACGAGATGAAACTTATTCATGACGTGCAACGTTTAACTAGATAGCGGAAAGCAAGGGCAACCCGCTCATGTCGGGTTGTTCTTTTCATTCCTGGGTAAAAATAGACAGAGTAGATTAAAGAGCAACAGGAGGGGAGTCAGCATGGCTGAACGACCAAGAACGAGACAGGCAGTACCAACCAAGAAAAAGAAAAAGCGAAAGATATCCGGACGGAAATGGTTTTTTGGATTGTTTTTCACGGCGGTTATCGCCATCGTATGCGGTATTATCGGGTATTTACTTATCATATTGAATGGTGAACGTATTCTCACAGAGAAGGCCGATATGCTCGTATTAGGTGAAGCATCCATCATCTACGATGTGAATGGCGAAGAAGTATCGAGGCTGTCCCAAGGCGATCAGAACCGTGAGATCGTGGATTACAATGATATTCCGAAGATGCTCCTTAATGCATTCGTAGCGACGGAGGATATGCGATTCTACGATCATTCCGGAATTGACTTCTTCTCTGTCGGACGTGCAGTGGTGAAGGATATTATCGCTAGAAGCGCTGTTGAGGGCGGCAGTACCATTACCCAGCAGCTAGCCAAGAACATGTTCTTGTCAGCGGACAAAACCTTTTTCCGTAAAGCGACTGAAGCTTCTATAGCGGTCGCGCTCGAGAATAACTACACCAAGGAAGAAATACTGACTATGTATCTGAACCGGATATACTTCGGCAAAGGTATGTATGGCATTAAGGCAGCAGCTGATTTCTACTTCGACAAAGAGCTTAAGGATTTAGATATTTCGGAGATTGCAACTCTGGCGGGGATGCCGAAGGCGCCTAACCGATACAATCCGATCAACGATCCTGAATCTTCCGTGGCACGCCGCGGAGTCGTACTGAAGCTAATGAATGATCAAGGCTTTATTACAGCTGCTGAAAAGGATGAAGCGAACGCAGCGGTATATAAGGCGCCAGCTAGTATTGAAGAGAAGCAAAGTGATCCTTATACAGCGTTTGTAGACTATGTGGTTGAGGAAGCTGTTAAGGTTATGCCAGATATGACTGAGGAGCAGCTTCGTATCGGCGGCTATCGTATTTATACGACGCTTAATCCGAAGGCGCAATCGACGGTTGAGGAAGCCTTCGCCGATGATTCCAACTTCGAGGAAAGCCAGGATGAGATTAAGGTGCAGGGCGCGATGATTATTATGGATCACCGTGATGGCGCCATTCAGGCTATGGCCGGAGGCAGGGATTACGAGAAGAAGGGAACGAACCGGGTAGAGATGCCACGCCAGCCGGGATCGGCCTTTAAGCCGATTACCTCTTTTGGACCGGCACTGGAGACAGGTGATTATTATCCATGGACAGTTCTCAAGAATGATCAAACCTGCTTCGGCAACTATTGTCCGAAGGATTCCAAGGGCGCGACGCCGATTACGATGGAAGAAGCGGTCAAGCATTCTCGCAACCTTCCGGCTGTGTGGATGCTCAATACAGTCGGCGTTAGCAACGGTATCGCTTTTGCTGAGAAGCTTGGTTTCGAGCTGGACAGCGAAGACCGCAACCTTGCCATTGCACTTGGTGGTCTGACTAACGGCGTAACGCCAATCGCAATGGCAGAGGCATATAGTGTATTCGCTAACGGCGGCAAGTCAGTTGATCCGCACACGATTACGGAAATTAAGAACAGAGCTGATAAAAATGTATTTACGTACAAAGCTCCGGAATCTAAGCAGCTTATGGAGCCCGAAACAGCTTGGTATATGACAGAGATGCTGCAGACGGTAGTATCTAGTGGTACTGGTACATCGGCGCGTATCGACAGACCTGTTGCAGGTAAAACAGGTACGACGCAGCATGGTATCCCGGGCTTTAACTCGAGCGCCAACCGCGATGCTTGGTTCGTAGGCTACACGCCAGAATGGACAGCAGCCGTATGGATGGGCTACGATAGGACAGATGAGAAGCATGTCATTAAGACTAGCAGCTCGCAAGCTGCGAAAATGTTCGCCAAAGTCATGTCTGAGGCGATGAAGGATGTTCCGAAGTCTAGCTTCAAGCAGCCTAGCGGCATTAAGGAAGAGGTTCCGGAGGAACAGACTGCTGTAACGAGCTTCAATGCGGTATTCTTGCCTGAGGAGTTGAAGGTACAGCTCACTTGGACAGCTCCAGCTAACAGTGCAGCCGGAATTGAATACCAAGTGTACCGGAAGGATGCTTCCGAAGCGGATTATCAATTGTTTGTTGATACTGCGGCATTGAATGTGGATGATCTAAGTGTATTCCCTGGCATGAGCTATGAGTATTATGTCGTAGCGATTAACCCTGAGAAGAATCTGACAAGCAAGCCTTCAGAGAAAATAACGATTATTGTGCCTGAGACGGAGATTGAGATCCCAGAGGTGCCAATGGAGCCAGAGCCGCCTACAGGGGAAGAAATCCCGGGAGATGGCACAGGGGGCGAAGTGACTCCAGATCCAGGTATTGATCCTAATCAGCCTGGAGAAGGTACAGAGCAGCCAGGTAATCCTGATGAAGGCAATAACGGGAATGGAAACGGCAATGGTAATGGTAATAGCAATGGAAATGGTAACGGGAGCGGTAACCAGAACGGCGGAGGCGATCAGAATGGTGGCGTCGTCGAGGAAGGTACTGGTGGCGATATCGGTGCCAACGGCAATGTAGATGCAACAGGAAACACTGCAACGATAGAGTAAATATAGGCAAGCAATATGCCGACAAATAATGAAGCCGAAGCAGCAGGCGGCAGCACATAAGGGGCTGGATGTTACAATGAGCAAGAAGCACGGTTGGCATACGATCATTATGCTATTGACTGCAGCAGCGTTATTCACAGGCTGCGGCTTAACTGACAAATCATTATCGGATGGTTCAGGCAATTCTGCATCAGCGTCCGAGAAGACGATGAAATGGGATAAAATGCCGGACATGACGATCGATTTGAATAAGTCCTATACGGCTAAATTCACAACGAGCAAAGGTGAGTTCTCCGTTAAGCTGTATGCCAGCGAAGCGCCGGTAACCGTCAATAATTTCGTATTCCTTGCACGTGAAGGCTATTATGACGGATTAACATTCCACCGTATCATTGAAGATTATATGATTCAAGGTGGCGACCCGAAAGGGAATGGGACAGGCAATCCTGGTTATTCTATCCCAGATGAGCTGGATACGGAACTTAAGTATGAGCCTGGCATATTGGCTATGGCGAATACAGGGAAGCCCAACACGGGCGGCAGTCAATTCTTTATTTGCACAGGCGAGGATGCGGCTAATCTGAATCAGATTCCGAACTACTCCATATTCGGCAAGGTGGATAGCGGAATGGATATCGTTCTGGAGATTGCCCAAACCCCTGTTGAAGAAACGGTTCCTGTCGATAAAGTCATTATTGAGAAAATCGAAATTGTAGAAGCATAAAAAGTTGATTTCGCCGTCCCATTAGGGGCGGCGAATCTTTTTGTTGCCTATTCTGCCGAAATAGGCTTGGTTTATTTTGCAAGTCTGCTGGAGAAGAACGTTAAGTTATGGTAAGCTTTTTACAACGCTATCCATCATCATCGAAAGCCATTGCTTAGGGCTTATCTCAACGGAAAGGTACGTTCCGTATGAAACGAAAATTCTCGGACCGGGCTAACTGGCGTCGCATACTTCGCAAGAGCTATACTAGTCTGGCGCTCGACAACGATGAGTTCAGAGGTCTCGTCACGTTCTACCGAATCCACGAATTGCGCGAACCGCTCTGGAAGGAATACAATGGGCGTCGTCTCTGCTTGGCAGACCGCGGCTATTTGTGGATGCAGCATTATCCAAGAGGAGAGCATTTCGTCGTGACGACGATGTTTGACGATAAGGGTCGTGTCGTGCAGTGGTATATCGATATATGCAAGACGCAAGGGCTTACGGACCAGCAGGTGCCTTGGTTTGATGATCTGTATTTGGATGTAGTTGTATTGCCAAGCGGTGAAGTATTTCTTATGGATGAAGATGAGCTTGAGGATGCTGTAAGGCAAGGCGATGTAACAGGCAAAGAGGCAGCACTAGCCCGGAAGACTGCAGGAAGATTGCTGTCCAGCATTCGGAACGGACGGTTTCGGTATTTCACGTTAAGCTTGAAGCACCGCAAAAGCTTGTCCGAGAGAACTGGGGAGCTAAGCGAATCATGAAAAATGTTGTTCAGACGAGGAGCAGGTCACGCAAACGACGGAAGAAATTTCGTCCGTGGCTGCTCCTGTTTCGTATTATAGCTTGGGGCATTGTTGCAGGGGTTGTATGGTGTGGATACCTGCTGTGGTTAATCAATAGCTATGACTCGTCCAAGCCTATTGCGAGAGCGGATGCAGGAATTGTACTAGGAGCGGCATTATGGAATGATGTACCGAGCCCCGCGCTCAGAGAACGACTCGATCTTGCCTATGAGCTTTATTCAGCAGGCAATGTGAAGTACCTTATTTTATCCGGTGGACTGGATGGCAATGGCTCCAAGCAGACGGAAGCTGAGGGTATGCAAGTGTATTTGATGGAGAAAGGCGTTCCCTCTAGCAAGCTGCTGCTGGAGAATGCTTCGCGCAGCACCTATGAGAATCTGCTTAACAGCAAGATCATCGCTGAACGCAATGAATTTTCCAGTCTATTGATCATTACGCATGATTACCATTCGCCAAGAGCAATGGAGATTGCACGTTATTTGGACTATCCGGATGCTAAGCCAGCAGCTATGAAATCCGAGGTATTGAAGCCTATTTATAATGAATCACGTGAAGTGCTGGCGTTCACCAAATGGAAGCTGGATGCGGTGTTGCTACGTTTGGGTTATCGTTCTCCTGACTCTGTCCTGTAAATCTGTTAATATGACCGATTCCGATAGAATACACTTGTATAGCGGGATATGCCGGGCCTCCCCTTCAGGGGCAGCTAACGGATATCTCCGTACAGCGACGGTGCGAAGGATAGGTGATGCTACAGATGAGCGGACATGTCATATCGGGATCGAATAACGGAGCAAGACCGTCCCGTCAGATTAACGTAATTCTAAGAACCCAGGAGCCCTATCAGGTGGCAGCGTCTGCCCCTGTTGTAGAGAGTGAGCCGTTACCGTCTGTTAAGCCGCTCCCGACCAGTGATCATTTTGCGGAAATTCAGAAGGATCTAGAGCCAATGATTGGCATGGATAATGTCAAGGCGCTGGTCTATGAGATTTATGCCCTTCTGTATATAAGTCGAATGCGGTCGGAAGCGGGACTATTCGGTGGCTCGCATGTGTATCATATGATATTCAAAGGGAACCCGGGGACGGGCAAGACGACCATCGCTCGAATTGTAGCCAAATTGTTTCAGAAAATGGGCGTTTTGTCGAAAGGTCATCTTATTGAGGTGGAACGGGCAGACTTAGTAGGGGAATATATCGGTCATACTGCTCAGAAGACCAGAGATCTTGTACGCAAAGCCATCGGCGGTGTCTTATTTGTGGATGAGGCGTATAGTCTGGCACGAGGCGGGGAGAAGGATTTCGGTAAAGAGGCAATCGATACGCTGGTCAAAGCGATGGAAGATAATCGGAGCCAATTTGTATTGATATTGGCAGGGTATCCTGCAGAAATCGATCATTTTTTGCTAACGAATCCGGGATTACCTTCACGCTTTCCTATTCAAATCGATTTTCCAGACTATTCGGTTGATCAGCTGATCCAAATCTCTGAGCTTATGTCGAAGGATCGAGATTATTATTTGATGCCAGCGTCCATATTCAAGCTTAGACAGCATTTGATGCAGGAGAAATTAAATGATCTGTTCTCGTTCAGTAATGCTCGCTATGTTCGGAACTTAATTGAGAAGGCGATCAGGCATCAAGCGGTCAGACTGCTGAATCAATATGCCAGCGGGGTCCCGCCGAAGCAGGAGCTTATGACGATCAAGCCTGAGGATCTGAAGTGGGATACAAAGTGAATGGTTATGAAATGATAGCGACGATATGACCAAAGGAGCCTTGCATGCGAGAGAAAACATTTGATACGCGAATGACGATGCAGGAGAAAGCTATTCTTGTCAGTCTGGTAACGCCAGATGTCAAAAAAGGTATTAGTGATCCTGAGCATTCGCTTCAAGAGCTTATCCAATTAGCAGAAACAGCCGGCGTTGAGGTGTTGACGACTTTAACGCAGAATAAGGAAGCCAAAGACTCCAAATGGTTTATCGGTAAGGGAAAGGTTCAGGAAGTGAAGGCATTAGCTGATGAGATGGAAGCAACAACTGCCATTTTTGATCAAGAGCTGTCAGGTGCTCAGGTACGCAACCTGGAAGAAGCTCTTGATCTGAAAATCGTGGACCGAACACAGCTGATTCTGGATATCTTCGCGCAGCGCGCCAAAACGCGGGAAGGGATTATTCAAGTAGAGCTTGCTCAGCTTAGCTATCTGCTGCCAAGGCTGTCTGGACACGGGAAAAATCTGTCACGTCTTGGCGGGGGAATCGGGACTAGAGGGCCGGGAGAATCGAAGCTGGAGACCGACCGCCGGCATATTCGCGATCGCATCCATGATCTGAAAACGCAGCTTGAGGAGGTTGTCAGACACCGCAAGCTGCATCGTGAGCGGCGGAAGAAGGCTGGAGTGATTCAGGTTGCTCTTGTGGGCTACACGAATGCTGGCAAATCGACGCTGCTGCGCGAGCTGACGAGTGCAGATGTGTATGTGGAGAATCAGCTGTTCGCTACACTCGATCCAACCTCACGGACACTTGAGCTGCCTAACGGGCGTGAGGTCGTTATTACCGACACTGTAGGTTTTATTCAGAATCTGCCGCATGATCTGGTTGCTGCATTCCGTGCTACGCTGGAGGAAGTGAATGAGGCGGATCTGGTGCTCCATGTCATTGACAGCAGCTCGCCGATGAGAGATGAACAGATTGCGGTTGTAGATTCGATTCTAGGCGAGCTAGGCGCTTCAGGAACACCAAGCTTATCGCTTTATAATAAGAAAGATCTATGGACACCTGAGTGTCAGAGCTTGCCGAGAACGGCGGGAGATATTCTTGTTATTAGCGCCTTTGATGAAGATGACCTCAGCTTGCTGCGCCAGACGATACAAGATAAGCTTACAGGAGACACATTAACGTTCATGGTGCCAGCTGAGCGTGGTGATCTTATTGCGCTTGCCTATCGCAGCGGGGAGGTAGTGGCTCAGGATGTAGATGGCGATTCACTGCGTCTAACCGTTCTGGTCAGTCAGCAGGATTATGAAATTAACGGGCAACGCTTGCAGCCATATATAGAATAATGGAACTTGGTTACGTTAACTAAAGGGAGAGACGAAGCTGGAATGAAAGCCCAAGAGCAGCATGGATATGATAACGTATGGGAACGGCTAGAAGAGTTGGCTGAGGAGGCGCAGCAGCTTGCCTCAGACAATCTTCGGGCAATGGATCGAATTGCAGAGCGCAATCAGTGGAAGGTAATTAGGGCCTTTCAACGTCATAAGGTAAGTGATTTTCATTTCTCAGGTTCGACAGGGTATGGATATAATGACAGTGGACGAGAGGTTCTTGATCTCGTCTATGCTGATGTGTTCGGAGCGGAGGCGGCGCTCGTGCGTCCTCATTTCGTATCAGGAACACATACGATAAGCTGTGCATTATTCGGTCTCTTGCGTCCAGGAGACGAATTACTGTACATAACGGGTACGCCTTATGACACGCTGCATAAAGTCATTGGCAAGCCTGGCGATGGAACGGGGTCTCTACAGGACTTCGGCATTCACTATAACGAGGTTCCATTGCTGGAGCAGGGTGAGATTGATTGGGATGTCATTGCGAGGAGCATTAGCGACAAGACCAAAGTCATTGGCATCCAACGCTCCCGCGGTTACAGCTGGAGAGCATCCTTTACAGTCGAGCAGATTGGAGAAATGGTAAGAAGGGTAAAACAATTGAAGCCGGATGTACTTGTGTTCGTCGACAACTGCTATGGGGAATTCACCGAGCTGCTGGAGCCGACACAAGTAGGTGTAGATATTATGGCAGGATCACTGATTAAAAATCCTGGCGGCGGCATAGCATCGACAGGTGGATATATTACCGGAACAGCCTCAGCTGTTGAAGCAGCAGCCTATCGCTTAACCGCTCCGGGTATTGGCGGCGAGGTTGGTGCCATGCTAGGTACCTTGCGATCAATTTATCAGGGGTTATTCTTAGCCCCTCATCTCGTTGGACAAGCTGTGAAGGGGAGCATATTCGCAGCAGCGTTGTTCGAGCAGCTTGGATTCGAGACTCAGCCTCGCTGGGATGCTGCGCGTACAGACCTTATTCAAGCTGTGCGGTTCGGCAGTGCAGAGCATTTGATATCATTCGTACAAGGCATTCAGCAGGCAGCTGCGGTAGATGCACATGTCGTGCCTGAGCCATGGGCGATGCCCGGGTATGAGCATCCTGTCATTATGGCTGCAGGTACGTTCATCCAAGGCGGCAGCCTTGAGCTGTCTGCCGATGCTCCGATACGTGAGCCGTATATCGCATATATGCAGGGGGGACTCACATTCGCACATGCCAAATTTGGTGTTTTGACTGCTCTGAGCAAACTCGTGAAAAGTGGATTAATTGTAATTAAACCTCACACAACTTGACACGTTTTTGGAAGGGAGTTAAAATAAACATATAACGAGCGAGTGGAAGGTTGATGCGACATGGCTGATGATATACGTAGAAATATGGCTTTGTTCCCTATCGGCATCGTAATGAAGCTGACGGATCTAACAGCCCGTCAGATTCGTTATTACGAACAGCATGAATTAATCGTACCTGCTAGAACTGGCGGTAACCAACGATTATTTTCTTTTAACGATGTGGAACGATTACTAGAGATCAAAGCATTAATTGAAAAAGGCGTTAATATCGCCGGCATCAAGCAAGTGATGTATCCGGTTTCCAAAGAGTCTGACGATGCCACCATTGTCAGTGAGCAGTCTGAAGTGAAGCGCAGAGAGTTGTCTGATGCTCAGCTTCACCGCCTGCTGAAGCAGCAGCTGCTTGAGAAACGTCCAGGCCAAGCTTCAATGATTCAAGGTCAATTATCTCGTTTCTTGAACAAGCGCTAATTCATTCTAACTAACTGATACACTAATTAAAGGAGATGATTGTGTGAGCTTTACTAAAGAGGATATTAGAAGAATTGCCGAGGAACAGAATGTACGTTTTATCCGTCTGCAGTTCACGGATTTGCTCGGAACCATCAAGAACGTTGAAATTCCTGTCAGCCAATTGGAAAAGGCCCTTGATAATAAAATGATGTTCGATGGATCTTCCATTGAAGGTTATGTAAGGATCGAAGAATCTGACATGTACTTATACCCTGATCTGGATACTTGGGTTGTATTCCCTTGGGTTGCTCAAGATAGAGTTGCTCGCCTTATTTGTGATATCTATATGCCAGATGGCACACCATTCGCAGGAGATCCGCGCGGTATCCTGAAGCGTGCGCTTGTTGAAGCAGAAGAAATGGGCTATACCTCTATGAATGTTGGTCCAGAGCCGGAATTCTTCCTGTTCAAAACCGATGAGCGCGGTGAGCCAACTACGGAATTGAATGACCAAGGCGGATACTTCGACCTAGCTCCTATGGATATGGGTGAGAACTGCCGTCGTGAAATCGTACTTACTCTTGAAGAGATGGGCTTCGAGATCGAAGCTTCTCACCATGAGGTTGCACCAGGCCAGCATGAAATTGACTTCAAATATGCAGATGCGATCAAAGCTGCTGACCAGATCCAAACCTTCAAGCTTGTTGTAAAAACAATTGCAAGACAGCATGGTCTTCATGCGACATTCATGCCTAAACCACTGTTCGGTGTGAACGGCTCCGGTATGCACTGTCACCAATCCTTGTTCCAAGGCAACACGAACGTGTTCTACGACGAGAAGGACAGACTTGGCCTTAGCGCAACAGCTCGTTACTATATGGCTGGTGTTCTGGAGCATGCTCGTTCTATGGCTGCAATCACGAACCCAACGATCAACTCTTACAAACGTCTTGTTCCAGGCTATGAAGCACCTTGCTACGTGGCATGGTCCGCGAGCAACCGTTCGCCTATGATTCGTATTCCAGCTTCACGCGGCCTCAGCACTCGTGTAGAGGTTCGTAACCCGGATCCGGCTGCTAACCCTTACCTGGCTCTTGCTGTTATGCTGAAAGCCGGTCTGGACGGTATCAAGAACAAAACGCCATTGCCTGCTCCAATCGACCGCAATATCTACATCATGACAGAAGAAGAGCGTATCGAGTCCGGCGTGCCTAGCTTGCCAGCCGATCTCAAAGAAGCGTTGGACGAGCTGCTCCGCAGTGAAGTAATCTGCGACGCACTCGGCGACCATGCTCTTGCTCACTTCTATGAGCTGAAAGAAATCGAGTGGGATATGTATAAGACACAAGTTCACCAATGGGAACGCGATCAGTATTTGACGCTGTACTAGAAGTGGAACCGCAGAATAGTGCGGATGTAAAATAAATATGGGGCATCTCTGAGAGGTATTTCATCTCAATGGGATGTCCCTTTTTCTAATTAGTTCTATTAATCTTCGAGAGGAATCAATTTATAACATTAAGTACTCCGGCTAGTATAACCGAATGATAATATGGTTCTGTTCAGTCAAGTACGAGGATGATTTTACAGATAAGGAGGTAAATCAATGTCTGATCTAACAAACGCTATAATTTTGGCTGCTGAGATGCATCAGGGACAAACGGATAAAGGAGGTAGCCCCTACATTCTTCATCCACTACGGCTAATGCTGAAGGCACAGGATGAACGCTCTCAAATAGTTGCGTTACTGCATGATATAGTAGAAGATACCGTTGTGACACTGAACGATTTGCGAGAGAGAGGCTTTGATGAGGGAGTTGTGAATGCAGTCGATAGCTTAACTAGAAGAAATGGAGAAACCTATGATGAATTTATATGTAGAATTAAGCTTGATCCACTAGCGAGAGCTGTGAAAATACTTGATATTGAGGATAATCAGGATTTATCACGCATTCCAAATGTGACGGCGGAGGATTACGCAAGGTTGAAAAAATACGAAATAGCGATCAAGGAATTAAAATTGGAGTAAACTCCTGTATGCTGCAAAAAAAATGACCTGCTAAGTGATGCAGGTCCAAATAAAAGAGGTCTTGAATAGTTAACGTAACCTAGTCTATCAGGTGGATCTAGACAAATTCTGAACATTGCTAATAAGTCAATACTTGATAAGAACGTTTGTTCGTATTACAATCACCTAATGAGGTGAATGAGATGAGCGGATCAAATATCAATCCATCTGAACTGGAAATGAAGCTGATTAAGGACTATTGTATATTGCCAATGCTGCTCGATATGGTTGACCGGAATAAGGAGAAATTGGAGCATAGTGAATATTCGATTAAGAAGCTGTTTATTAACAGCTCCGATATGCTAATGCGTATCATTAATAAGGACATGAATGAGGTGAGGCAGCAGATCAGAGCAATGAATGCCGTAATTTCAGAAGTTAGGCGCAACGAAGAGGGCGTGCTTTATGAAATTAGGCTGCGCGGCTATGTGAGCGAATACGCATTGCTGCGTCATATGGTACGTAACGAGATGGGAACAAGATTGAATACGTACATTAGCGGAATGTTTAATTCTGTCTAAGGTAAGGCTGAACCAAACGTCGATTTTCCAGATTAGTGCACGAAAAAAGCTGTTCCTGCAATCCGATCGTGATCGGTTATTGCGGGAACAGCCTCTTTGGGTTCAATCTAGTGGAAGTCACGGAATAGGCCGACTACCTTGCCGAGTATAGTCACATTCTGAAGTCTGATTGGTTCCATAGATGAATTCTCAGGCTGCAGACGAATATGATCCTTCTCGCGGTAGAAGGTTTTGACAGTCGCTTCATCATCCTCGGTCATCGCTACAACAATATCGCCGTTAATCGCAGTTGGCTGTTGGCGTACGATGACATAGTCGCCGTTATGTATACCGGCCTCGATCATGCTCTCTCCGATGACATTGAGGATGAAGACATCGTCATCACCGACAAAATGTGAAGGCAGCGGGAAGTACTCCTCTATATTCTCAGTAGCTGTAATCGGGATACCTGCTGTAACTTTGCCGACTATAGGAACTTGCGCGACGGATGGACGAATAATGCCGTCAACGCCTTCTTGATCTAATATTTCAATTGCTCTAGGCTTCGTAGGGTCGCGGCGAATAAGGCCTTTCTTCTCCAAGCGATCCAAATGTCCGTGAACAGTGGAGCTTGATGCGAGTCCGACTGCTTCGCCAATTTCACGAACGGAAGGCGGATATCCTTTATCCTTGACTTCATTCTTTATAAATTCAAGAATCGACTGTTGGCGGTTAGAAATCTTCGACAAAGAAATCACTCCATTAATAGATTTGTAGCAAATTATAACATAGAACCGGAGTTCGTACAAACGTAAGTTCTTAAAAACAAAAGTTCGCATTTTCTATTGACCGCAAACACTTGTTCGTGTATTCTAAGAACAGAACAAACGTTTGGGGTGGATGATAATGATGATGATGAATCCGGCTTTTTATAAAACAATCCATGAAGAAACAACTAGACCCACAGAGTCTTTGCATAATCGGTTACACAGAGTGATTAAGCGGCATGGGGTCAAGCTCGCTGCCAGCTGTCTCGTCTTTATGCTGCTATTCAGCAGCTTCCTATTAATGAAGACAGACGCATCGACAGAAGAGCTGGTCGCGAGTGCTGATGAGATAAGTGTTATCGTGGTCTATGGAGATACGCTTTGGTCAATAGCCAAGCGCTATACAGATGGAAGAGATGACATAAGGAGAACAATATACGAGATTCAACAGCGTAATCGGCTTCAGTCGGCAAGCATTCAACCCGGACAGAAATTGATTATTCCTAATTAGGAAGTGTATGATAGGACAGGTAGAGGCGCATGAAGATGCCGACTCTACCTGTCCTTTTTGCAACAGTTAGGTTCAACGCCTTGACAATTGATTGTGGGAGATGTCAAAGTAGTTAAGGAATTATTTTTATATAGCAAGTGAGGTGAGCATATAGTGGAAGAATTAATTGCACGTATTAACGAATTGTCACGCAAACATAAATCAACTGGCTTAACTGCTGGAGAAACGGAAGAACGTGCCCTATTGCGCAAAAAATATATGGATAACTTCAAAAGCAACTTCCGTCAACAGCTGGACACTATTAAATGGGCTGAGGATGAAGACGGTAACCCCGTCAAGCAATAATAGAAGGTTTGCAAGAATAACACTTGGGAAGGAATGATGATAATGCGTTATAATTTACTTGGAAGAAGCGGTCTCGCCGTATCGGAGCTGTGCTTGGGCACCATGACTTTTGGCAATACGACGAGTGAGCAGGATTCTATAGAAATGATTAACCGTTTTCTCGCCCACGGAGGTAATTTCCTTGACACTGCCAATGTGTATGTAAGCGGTCGTTCTGAGGAGATTGTGGGTAAAGCGATTAAAGATCGCCGCTCGGAGGTTGTTCTTGCAACGAAGGTTAGAATGACGACGGAGCCGCATATTAACGGTGTCGGCTTGTCGCGCAAGCATATAATGGACGGTGTTGAAGCAAGCTTAAAGCGACTGCAGACGGATTATATCGACTTGTATCAGGTTCATGTATGGGATCATGCAACGCCTATAGATGAAACACTTCGTACACTGGATGACCTGGTCACATCCGGTAAAGTACGTTACATAGGGTGCTCGAATTTCTTGGCATGGCAATTAATGAAGTCGTTATCATGGAGTGATGTGAACCGTTACGTTCGGTTCGTGTCTATTCAGCCTCAATACAGCCTTGTAAGCAGACAAATGGATATTGAAGTCATGTCGCTGTGCTTGGAGGAGAATGTCGGTGTTATTCCATGGGCACCACTAGGCGGTGGTTTTCTAACGGGCCGGTATGATCGGAACGAGCCTACCGAAGGCCGATTGACATCGAAGATTGGGGAGAGTGCATGGCATAACCGAGCGAGTGAAGGCAACTTTGCCATCCTCGATGCAGTTCGAGATATTGCCTCTGAGCTGGATAAGACACCTGCCCAAGTTGCTCTGAACTGGCTGCTTCAGCGCGAAGGGATCACTTCACCAATCTTTGGCGCAAGCACGCTGGCTCAGTATGAGGATAATATCGGCTCAGTTGGATGGACGCTTCCTGAAGAAGCATGGAAGCGACTAGATGATATAAGTGCTCTGCCGGATGACTATCCGAATCGCTTTATTACGAAGTTCAAGCGTCCGTTCTAATGGGAGCGGGATTTGATTCACACATTTGAGGAGGAAACACATTGTCACGTACGTGGGAACGCAAAGTCCGTAAAAATACGAGTGTCATTAATCAGCAGAGAAAGAAGCAAGGTGCTCCGAGATTTACTCCCCAAGTGGATAAGGTAGAACGCTTCAAAGGAAGAAGCTATATTGCGCCGATACTGCTCATCTTGTTTATTTCGATGTATGTGTTCATTGTATCTGGTGATCCAACCTTCGAGATGACCACGATGTTCTGGGTCACTGTCGGCTGTTATATTCTACTGGCTGTTGTCTTCTTCCTGCGCCGTCCGTACATAGCGATAGGCAAGGATTATGTTCAGACACGTAAAATGACTGGAGATAAGCGTCTGAACACTGCTGCGATTAAAGCGATCAGTGTTCAATCGGGCTACGTTATTATTGAACAGCAGAAAGGCGGCAACTGGGTGTTCTCTCGTATGCTGTATCGCTATCCAACAGATATCATTAGCGAGCGACTGAAAGAATTCGCCAAGGTGAATGGCATTACGTTTAACCAAAAATAGATAATGGGAGAGTTAGGAACAATGGCTAAGCAAGCAGTTTTATTTGATCTAGATGATACGTTGCTATGGGATGAACGCAGTGTGAAAGAAGCTTTTGAGATAACATGCCAAGCGGGGGCAGAGGCTGCTGGTGTCGACCCGGTCAAGCTGCTTGAGGCAGTACGTCAAGAAGCTCGCTCCTTATATGAATCGTATGAGACGTTTCCATTCACGAAGATGATCGGGATCAACCCATTTGAAGGCTTGTGGGCGGACTTCCGTGAAGGCGAGCAAGCAGAGTTCCGTAAGCTAGAGCAATTGGCTCCTTCTTACCGTAAGGAGGCTTGGACGAGAGGACTTCGTGCTCTTGGTGTTGAGGATGAAGCTCTTGGTGCGAAGCTTGCTGAACAATTCCCGGCTGAACGCCGCCAGCGTCCTATTGTCTATGAAGAGACATTCCAGGTCCTTGATGCACTCAAGGGCAAATATAAGCTGCTTCTATTGACGAATGGCTCACCAGATCTGCAGAGGGAGAAGCTGACTGGTGTACCAGAGCTGGCCCCGTATTTTGACCATATTATTATTTCTGGTGAGTTCGGACAAGGGAAACCTGCTGCTCCAATATTCCTTCATGCATTGGAGCGCTTAGGAATAGAGCCTGACCATGGCATCATGGTAGGGGACAAGCTAACGACGGATATTCTTGGTGCGAACACGATTGGTATGACTTCGGTATGGGTCAACCGTCATGGCGCTGTCCGTAACGATGAGATTATTCCTACTTATGAGATCTCGCATCTGGAGCAATTGCTGCAAATTCTAGAGGCTTAGGTGTCTTTAAGTAACGTCGAATCTCGCTTGATGTAACATATCTAATCTAGTCTCATATACGATCAAAAAAGCCCCTCGTATCCATCATAAGATGGAACGAGGGGCTTATAATTGCTAAAGCATGATCAAGTATTATTTCGTAAAGGTAGGATCTTCGAATGGCTCAGCAATCCAGCCATCTTTCTCAATAAAGAGACGAATCGCAACGATCTCACGGTTGTCCATCAGCGTGAAGAAGTGTGGGAATCTCTCAGGTACGGAGATCACATCGCCTGGCTCTAGCTCAACGTCGAAGTAGCCGACATCGCCAGCGCCTTTGATAATGAAGATACCTTTGCCGGCAGTGATTGCACGAACTTCATCCTCCGTATGCGTGTGTACCTGTTCGAATTTCTGAAGCAGTGCATTCAGATCCGGGTTAGCATCAGACAATGCGATCAGATCCCAGATTTGATAGCCGCGGCGTGCTGCAATTTCTTGGATTTCCTCGTCGAATGTAGCTAGAATTTCTGCTTTCTCTTCATCGGATAGAACAAATTTATTTTGCAGATGCGCTGGAAGCTTCGAAGCGTCCCAGTGCTCGTATAAAACCTCTTGACCCTCTAAAAAAGCGCGAACATTCTCTTCGCCAGTTATACGTTCCTCTGTGTTACGAATGCGAATTTCAGCCATGCTCATTCCCTCTTTTCCAATTGAAATTAACTGATATGCTAATTATATAGCAAAATCAAGCGATTGTCGATGGATCACCTTTTCAGCAAGCAAGGATTCTGTTACACTATTTGTTAATGATTTTCGGAGGAAGGGTGCACACAATTGTCTAGACCGACCATACAAGAAATGATGCAGAAACGAATACTCATCCTGGACGGTGCAATGGGTACGATGATCCAGCAAGCGGATCTTACCGAGGATGATTTCGGGGGAGAAGACCTGGATGGCTGTAATGAGATTCTCGTACTGACACGTCCCGACGTTATTCGCACAATCCATGAGCAATATTTGGAGGCAGGCGCGGACATCTTAGAGACGAATACGTTCGGTGCTACGAGTGTAGTGCTTGCAGAATATGATATTCCGGAAAAAGCTCGTGAAATTAACCTTGCTGCTGCAAGACTTGCACGCGAGGCTGCTGATAAATATTCCACTCCTGAGCATCCGCGTTATGTAGCGGGAGCACTAGGTCCAACGACGAAGACGCTTTCTGTTACCGGCGGTGTGACGTTCGAAGAGCTGGTTGACAGCTATTACGAGCAGACAGTTGCCCTGATGGAAGCGGATGTAGATGCAATCTTGCTGGAAACCTCACAGGATACGCTCAATGTAAAAGCGGGCAGTATCGGTATTAAGAATGCTTTTCAAACGTTAGGCCGCGAGCTTCCGATTATGATCTCGGGCACGATTGAGCCGATGGGAACAACGCTTGCTGGTCAGAATATTGAATCGTTCTATATTTCTTTGGAGCATTTGAAGCCTATCTCGATCGGCTTGAACTGTGCAACAGGGCCGGAATTCATGCGTGACCATATTCGTTCACTTAGTGAGATTGCTGATTCAGCAATCAGCTGTTACCCGAATGCAGGATTGCCGGATGAGAACGGACATTATCATGAATCGCCAGAATCGCTTGCGCGAAAAATCGGTGATTTCGCCCAGCAAGGCTGGTTGAACATTGCCGGCGGCTGCTGCGGTACAACACCTGCACATATTCGCGCATTAGCGGATACGATGGCACAATATGCACCGCGTTTGAAGTATGGTGAGCACCCTCCAGCGGTATCTGGTATTGAAACCGTATATATTGAGCCTGAGAATCGTCCGATCATGATCGGTGAGAGAACGAATATTTCGGGCTCACGCAAATTCAAACGCTTGATTAAAGAAGAGAAATACGATGAAGCATCTGAGATAGCGAGAGCACAGGTGAAGGGCGGAGCTCATGTCATCGATATCAATCTACAAGATACCGATATTGATGAGGCTCATGCTGTTCACAATTTCTTGCCGGAGGTTGTTAAGAAGATTAAAGTGCCTCTTATGCTTGATTCGACCTACGACCACATCATTGAGCTCGGTCTGAAATATTCGCAAGGTAAAGCGATTATTAACTCCATTAACCTTGAGGACGGCGAAGCGAAGTTCGAACAGATTTTGCCACTCATCCATAGGTATGGTGCCGCAGTTGTAATGATTCTTATAGACGAACGCGGACAGGCTGTCTCCAGAGAAGCGAAACTGGAAGTAGCGGAGAGATCGTATAACCTGCTCGTTAATAAATATGGCATGAACCCGGAAGATATTATTTTTGACCCGAATATGTTCCCAATCGGTTCTGGTGATCCGCAATATATCGGCTCTGCTGTGGAAACAATAGAAGGGATTAAGCTAATCAAAGAGAAGTTCCCGCTAGCCAAAACTATTCTGGGACTAAGCAATATTTCGTTCGGTTTGCCCGACGCGGGTAGAGAGGTGCTCAACTCCGTTTACCTGTATCACTGCACGAAGGCGGGACTTGACTACGCTATCGTGAATACGGAGAAGCTGGAGCGTTATGCGTCCATTCCGGAGGAAGAGCGCAGATTGGCTGAGGACTTGATCTACAATACAACAGATGAGACTCTAGCGGCGTTCGTGGCAGCTTTCCGTGAGAAGAAAGTCGTCAAGAAAGAGAAAATCTCTACTCTTACCCTCGAAGAGCGCTTGGCTTCCTATGTCGTGGAAGGTACGAAAGAAGGACTTATCCCGGATTTAGAAATTGCTCTTGCGAAATATACGGCTCTCGAGGTCATTAACGGACCATTGATGCGCGGTATGGAGGAAGTCGGACGTCTATTCAACAACAATGAGCTGATCGTAGCGGAAGTGCTGCAAAGCGCCGAGGTTATGAAAGCATCTGTGGCTTACCTGGAAGGGTTCATGGAGAAGGACGAGACGTCAGTGAAAGGCAAGATTATTCTAGCTACAGTTAAAGGCGATGTGCATGATATCGGTAAAAACTTGGTTGAAATTATTTTGTCGAACAATGGTTATAAAATAATCAATCTAGGCATCAAAGTTCCGCCAGAGAAGCTGATTGAAGCTTATCGCAATGAAAAAGCGGATGTCATTGGTCTGTCGGGTCTGCTCGTTAAATCAGCTCAGCAGATGGTTATCACCGCGCAGGATATGCGTAATGCCGGTATTGATGCACCGATTATGGTAGGCGGCGCAGCTCTGACTCGGAAGTTCACCAAGAATCGTATCGGCCCAGAGTATGATGGCCTTGTTCTCTATGCCAAGGATGCGATGGATGGGCTCGATCTAGCGAACAAGCTGATGGATAAAGAGCACCGTAATCGAATGGAAGAGGAAATGGCGGCATTCAAAGCTTCGGGAGGCGAGGATGTTGAAGAGAAGAAGCCATTGCCACAGCTTACCCGTGCGGTTCGCTCGAACGTTTCCGTTGATGCACCGGTGTACATTCCGCCTGACTTGAATCGACATGTACTGCGTGATGTACGCATTCCGCACATCGTGCCTTATGTCAATATGCAGATGCTGCTGGGCCATCACCTTGGGCTCAAAGGCAATGTAGACAATCTGCTCAAAGAGGGCAATGATAAGGCGGTACAGCTGAAGGCGACGGTTGATGGCATTCTTCAAGAAGCAGCTGCAACGAAAATTATTCGCGCGCATGGCATGTATCGCTTCTTCCCTGCGCAGTCCTCGGGCAATGACATTATTATTTATGACCCAGAGGATACGACGAAAGAAATCAAACGCTTCACCTTCCCTCGTCAACAGGTGGAACCGTTCCTCTGTCTTGCAGACTTCCTGAAGCCGGTAAGCAGCGGTATTATGGATTATGTTGGATTCCTGGTTGTAACAGCTGGAGAAGGCGTTCGTGATCTTGCGAATGTATGGAAAGACCAAGGCGATTACTTGCGTTCTCATGCGCTTCAATCCGTTGCGCTTGAAGTAGCGGAAGCGATGGCAGAGCGCGTTCACCATATGATGCGTGATGTCTGGGGCTTCCCAGACTCTAGTACAATGACAATGAAGCAGCGTCATGGTGCACGTTATCAAGGGATTCGTGTATCGTTCGGCTATCCGGCATGTCCGAATCTGGAGGATCAAGAGCCGCTGTTCGATCTGATGAAGCCGGAGGATATTGGTGTTGAGCTTACCGAGGGCTTCATGATGGAGCCGGAGGCTTCAGTATCGGCGATGGTGTTCGCACATCCAGAAGCGCAATATTTCAACGTAGAAAAGGTAGAAAGATAGCAGCAGCATTCATAAAAGCCTCCGCATCGATTGCTATAATCAGCATCCTGCGGGGGCTTTCATCCTATTCCGCGGTTTCATACCGCAGCAACGTGAGGTGAGATAGATGGAAATGTGGTTTCTTGGAACAGGAGCAGGAAGGCCGACGAAGGAGCGGAACGTCACTTCTATAGCTGTAAGGCTGCCGGAGCCGGACTGCAAGGTGTGGATGTTCGATGCCGGAGAGGGCACGCAGCATCAACTCATGCGATCAACGATCAAGCTGAATAAGCTGGATATCCTATTCGTAACTCATCTTCATGGCGATCATACCTTTGGTATTCCTGGTTTATTAAGCACTCGCTCCTATGTAGGAGGCAATGATCCAATGCGTATATTCGGTCCTCCGGGTATTCGTGAATTCATCGAGGTATCGATGCGACTTAGTGGA
Organism: Paenibacillus xinjiangensis; assembly: GCF_059686975.1. Taxonomy (NCBI): domain Bacteria; kingdom Bacillati; phylum Bacillota; class Bacilli; order Caryophanales; family Paenibacillaceae; genus Paenibacillus; species Paenibacillus xinjiangensis. Next base: position 66,698 of record NZ_JCAALS010000012.1, read on the forward strand.
ACTCGTATCGATTACGAAATGCATATTGAAGAAATTACGGAAGGCGTCATCTATGAGGATGAGCGCTTCATTGTAGAGGCTTGGCCGTTAGAGCATCGCCTTCCTTGCTTCGGTTATCGGATTACGGAGCGTGACCGCCCAGGGAAATTAGATATAGAGCTGCTTAAGCAGCTTGGCGTACAAGAAGGTCCTTTGTATGGACAGTTGAAACGGGGCGATGACGTGCTGCTGCCAAGTGGGCAATTAATTCGTTCGGAAGAGGTGACAGGAGAGCCGCATAAAGGCCGTATTATCGCTATTGCGGGAGACACGAAGCCTTGTGACAATGCAATGAAGCTGGCGCAGGATGCAGATGTGCTCGTTCACGAGGCTACTTTTGCTGCTGGACAAGAGGCGAAGGCTCATCTCTACGGGCACTCTACAACGGTCGAGGCTGCAGAGATTGCTAGAGCAGCAGGCTCCAAGCGGCTCATTATGACGCATTTCAGTTCGCGGTTTGCCCTAGAGGACTTGGCTGCCTTGGAAGAAGAAGCGAAGAGTGTTTTTGTAAACGCAACCGCGGCTTATGATTTGTACCATACGAAGATACACAAATTGGATTAAGTGCACTCCTTACAAAATCAACATGCTCCGAGAATGATCCGTTAACGATTCGGGATTATGATCGTTCCGATGTAATCAATCGGAGGTGCTGCTAACATGGATACGGGAAGCCATTTGCTGTTTGGTATGACTTTAGGAGGACTTAGCTTTATTGATCCTGTAGTTGCTGCCCAGCCAGAGCTCGCTTATGCCATTATTACGGCTACACTTGTCGGAAGCCATGCACCGGATATGGACACCGTTGTCCGTCTGAAGGGTCAGGCTGCCTATGTGCGTCATCACCGAGGTGTTACGCATTCATTGCCTGCTCCTCTAGTGTGGGCAGCAACTCTCGGCATTCCGATCGCTTGGGGATTTGGTGTCCTGGAGCATAGTCTGTTAGTTGTCGGTTGGACGTTCATTGCGGTATGCTTTCATATTTTTCTCGATCTGTTCAACGCATACGGTGTTCAATGCTTAAGGCCTTTCTCACGCAAATGGTGGCATCTCGATACCTTGTGTTTATTCGATCCCTATATGTTCGGTCTGCATAGTATTGGAGTCTCATTATGGCTGACTGGAACCTATAGTCCTGCTCCCATGTTCGCGATTATTTATATAGTAACGTTGGCTTATATCCTATGGCGGCTGTATAGGAGTGGCTGGATTAGAAAAAGGCTGCGCTACGAGTTCGGAAGCAGCACTCGGGTTACGCTAGTGCCTACTCTATGGGGGAGAAGCTGGCAATTTACTGCGGATTGCGGTGATTGCTACAAGGCGGGCAGCGTGCATAGAGGGATGGTAAGGGTAGATACGACTGTGTTGAAGACGCAGGAAGGCCATATAGCACTAGAACATGCTATACAGGCTGCTATCCATGAGGATGGAGTGCAAGCCTTTCTGAAATTTGCTGATCGCGTGCATGTGCAAGTGCAGGAAAATAGGGATGGGTATGAAGTCACTTGGAGTGATCTTCGCTTCTGGAGCAATAATCGGATGCCATTCGGCGTGGCTGTTACGCTGGATCGGGATATGAAGGTGCTGCATCATCGGCTTGGATGGAATAAGAAGTCATGGGAGCCACCACATGTGTGAAGAATAGGGAGCATGTTTGATTCCAAGGCAGTATCCTTTTTAGGGTGCTATTCAAGAAGGAGAAGTCCTTGTCAGGGACATCTCCTTCTTTCTTTTAGCCGCTTCATGTTGTTGTTGAAAATACGTCGTTTTTAATTGGGTAACTGTACTTATAATTCCTATTTTTAGGGGATAAAATAACGTAATTGAGAATGGTTTTCTATTAGAGCTGGTTTATAAGTAGAACTTGAATATCTTGAAAAATTATTTATAAACAAATATCGACAGACGCATTGAACCTTGATGCAGACTACGTTAGTATATAAAAGTATAAAAGCAGAGTAACGTACTCGGAATTTTGATGCGAGGTGGATGTTGTTGCAACTTCAAGTAACGAATAGTCCGTTCACAGGTGAACAAGCGGAGCTTATTAATAAGCTGCTGCCAACGTTAACGGAAGCCCAAATTCAATGGCTAGGCGGATATTTAACCTTTTATCGAGCAGGGAATGCAAGTGCAGCTATAACAGAATTGGCAAGCAGCATCATTCTTGACGCGCCAGTCCCTGCCGCTGTAGTAGAGCCGCAAGGACCGCGAGAAGCAACGATATTGTTCGGCTCTCAGACGGGCAACTCACAGAGGCTGGCGAATCGCTTGTCTGACAAGCTGAAGGCGCAAGGCTTCGAGGTTACCCTGTCGGCGATGAATCAATTCAAAACGAATAATCTTAAAAAAGTAGGTTATCTATTTGTACTCGTCAGTACGCATGGCGAAGGCGATCCGCCGGATAATGCTTTGACGTTCTACGAATTTTTGCATAGCAAAAGGGCGCCTAAGCTGGACGGTACGAAGTTCTCCGTGCTTGCGCTGGGCGATACCTCATATGAATTTTTCTGCAAGACGGGCCAAGATTTCGACACGAGGCTCGCTGAGCTTGGAGCAGAGCGCATAGCTGACCGAGTGGATTGCGACGTTGACTTCGAAGAATCCGCTGCAGGCTGGATTACAGCTGTTGATAGCGCAGTAGGCGCTGCAGCTGCTGGAACAGCTTCCCAAGGTACAATTGCAGTAGTTACAGCTACTGCTAATGCAGCAGGCGAGTCGGAGTATTCACGTTCAAACCCTTATATGGCGGAAGTGCTGGACAACTTGAATTTGAACGGTCGAGGCTCTGACCGTGAGACCAGACATCTGGAGCTGTCGCTAGAAGGTTCGGGCCTAACGTATGCGCCAGGCGATGCTGTTGGCGTCTATGCACAGAATGACCCAGAACTTGTAGATGGCATTATTGCTTCTCTGAACTGGAACCCAGAGGAATCGGTTGTAACCGGCAAGTCAGGTGAGACTTCACCGCTGCGTTCTGCACTGCTTCATCATTATGAAATTACAGTGCTTACGAAGCCGTTAATGGAAAAAGCAGCTTCCTTCTCAAGCAGCAGCAAGCTGGCTGAGCTCGTGAAGCCTGAGAATAAAGAAGAGCTGAAGGCCTATATGAACGGCCGTGATCTGCTTGATCTTCTGAACGATTTCGCTCCGTGGAAGCTTGTTGCTGGGGATGTAGCAGCTTTGCTTCGCAAATTGCCGCCACGTCTCTATTCGATTGCCAGCAGCGTGAACTCCCATCCGGAGGAAGTGCATCTGACTATTCGAAAAGTAGAGTATGAGGCACATGGCCGTGAGCGGAAAGGCGTCTGCTCGGTGTATACATCGGAACGACTACAGCCAGGAGATAAGCTTCCGATCTTCATCCAGCAGAACCCTAACTTCAAGCTGCCAGTTAACCCAGAAACACCGGTTATTATGGTTGGGCCAGGCACAGGCGTTGCACCATTCAGAGCTTTCTTGGAGGATCGCGAGGAACTGGGCGCAACAGGGCAATCCTGGTTGTTCTACGGTGACAGACATTTCGTGACGGACTTCCTCTATCAGACTGATTGGCAGCGCATGCTGAAGGATGGTGTTCTGACGAATCTGGACGTAGCATTCTCACGGGATACAGACGAGAAGGTATACGTTCAGCAGCGGATGCTGGAGCGTGGCAAAGAGCTGTATCAGTGGCTCCAAGAGGGTGCTCATGTGTACGTCTGCGGAGACGAGAAGCATATGGCGCATGACGTGCAATCCGCACTGCTCAGCATTATCGAGCAGCATGGCGGTACGAGTCCAGAGGAAGCATCTGCTTATCTGACTCAGCTGCAGGAACAAGGACGCTATCAGCGCGACGTCTATTAAGCTCATACAGGAGTTTCAATGATAGATGTACGAAGCATGAAGATATGAAGTGGTTAAAGGAGCGAGCAGCAATGGCAAAAATCCATAAAGTAGAGCCGATCGGCGGGCCTCCGAGCGACGTTGAAGAGCTGAAAAGAGAAAGTAACTATTTGCGCGGATCGATGACTGATTCGCTTAATAATCGGATTACGGGCGGATTACCCGAGCTTGATAACCGATTGCTCAAATTCCACGGCAGTTACATGCAGGATGATCGTGATTACCGCAATGAACGTCAGAAGCAGAAGCTTGAGCCGTACTATCAGTTCATGCTGCGTGTCGTTACGCCAGGAGGCGTATCGACTCCTGCTCAATGGCTCGTCATGGATGAGTTAGCTGATAAATATGGAACAGGAAGTCTTCGTCTAACGACAAGACAAGCTTTCCAGCTGCATGGTGTACTCAAATGGAATTTGAAAAACACCATTCGGGAAATCAATGACGCATTGCTGACAACTCTTGCTGCGTGCGGAGATGTTAGCCGTAACGTGATGTGTAATCCGAACCCTTATCAGTCTGACATTCACAGCGAGGTATTCTACTGGTCGCAGCAGCTTACTTCGCATCTAGCGCCGAAAACACCTGCTTACCATGAAATTTGGCTGGATGGTGAGAAGGTCGTTGACAGCCTGGAGAACAACGAAGCAGCAGTCGAGGTTGAGCCTATCTACGGCCCTGTCTATTTGCCGCGTAAGTTCAAGATCGGTATTGCAGTTCCACCGTCCAATGACGTGGATGTCTATTCACAGGATTTAGGATTCATTGCGATCGTAGAAGAGGGCAAGCTTGTCGGCTTTAACGTGAGCGTAGGCGGCGGTATGGGGATGACTCATGGCGACACAGCGACTTATCCGCAGCTGGCGCGTGTAATCGGCTTCGTTACGCCTGATCGCATTATCGACTTGGCGGAGAAGACCGTTACGATTCAACGTGATTACGGTAACCGCTCCGTTCGTAAGAACGCTCGCTTCAAATATACGATTGACCGTCATGGTCTAGAGTGGTTCGTAGATGAGCTTCAGGATCGTCTGGGGTGGGAGCTTGAATCGGCACGTGAATTCCAATTCGATCATACGGGAGACCGCTATGGTTGGATTAAAGGCAAGGGCGGCAAATGGAATCTGACGCTGTACATCCAAAGCGGACGTATCGCAGATACGGAAGACTATAAGCTAAGAACAGCGCTACGTGAAATCGCTAAGATTCATACGGGTGATTTCCGTCTTACAGCGAATCAGAACTTGGTCATTGCGAACGTCACTAGCCAGAAGAAGACCAAGATTGCAGCTCTTCTGGAGGAGTACGGCATTACAGAAGGCTCGGAGCATTCAGCTATTCGCCGCAGCTCCTTGTCCTGTGTGGCCTTGCCGACTTGCGGCCTTGCTATGGCGGAGGCAGAGCGCTACCTGCCAAGCTTGATCGATAAGCTGGAGCCGATTATGGAGCAAGCTGGTCTGCGCGATGAAGAGATCAACATCCGTATGACGGGTTGCCCGAATGGCTGTGCACGTCCTGCCTTGGGTGAGATTGCTTTCATCGGGAAAGCGCCAGGCAAGTACAACATGTACATGGGAGCGGGCTTCTCGGGTGACCGTTTGAGCAAGCTGTACCGTGAGAACATCGGAGAAGAGGAAATCATCGATACGCTTAAGCGTATAATCAACCGTTACGCTGCAGAGCGTGTCCAAGGCGAGCATTTTGGCGATTTCGTTATTCGCACAGGCTATGTAGAGGCTGTTACGAACGGTATGAACTTCCATAGCTAATGATCGATAACAATAAAGGCGGTGCGGGGTTATTCCTGCTCCGTCTTTTTATCATTCGTATATACAGCAGCTGGTTTATGTTTCTAGTTTTTTCTTAGGGAAGGTTAGACTAGCAAAGGGAACAAATATTCGCTAAGATATACATATTAGCGAGGTGCGAATAATGATTAAGAAGAAATCACTTTCTGATATGATTGAGAGCTTAAGAGCCAATGAGAACATCATTAATTGGCAGGAAATAGAGCCGCAAGAGGCTCGAACCAAACCTATGCCAGACAGTGTTGACCCGAGAATCCAAGCGGCTTTCACCAAGCGGGGAATTGCACAATTATATACACATCAACATACGGCCTATGAAACTGTGCGCAGAGGAGAGAATATCGTTGCTGTAACCCCGACAGCTTCAGGGAAAACGTTATGCTATAACCTGCCTGTCTTGCAGTCGATAGCAGAGGATGACGGCAGCCGAGCGCTTTATTTATTCCCGACCAAAGCTCTTGCGCAGGACCAAAAGTCCGAGCTAAACGAGATTATATCTGAGATGGGCATCGATATTAAGAGCTTTACCTACGATGGAGATACTTCGCCAGCTATCAGGCAGCTAGTAAGAACGGTAGGACATATCGTCATTACGAATCCAGATATGCTGCATTCAGCAATTCTGCCTCATCATACGAAATGGGTCAGTTTATTTAGCAACCTTAAATATATTGTAATAGATGAACTGCATACCTATAGAGGCGTGTTTGGAAGCCATGTAGCGAATGTGGTGAGAAGGCTTAAACGCATTTGCAAATTTTACGGCAGCAATCCTCTATTTATATGTACATCAGCAACAATAGCCAATCCTAAGGAGCTGGCAGAGCAGCTAACAGGGAATCCGATGAGGCTGATAGATGATAACGGCGCACCAAGAGGCAGGAAGCATTTTGTTTTCTACAACCCGCCAATCGTAAATAAGCCCTTAAATATTCGGAAGAGTGCTACGGTTGAGGTGAACGACTTAGCTAAGGAGTTTCTTAAGAATAAAATTCAGACGATTATATTTGCACGCAGCCGGGTGAGAGTCGAGATTATTCTTAGCCATATACAGGAGCTGGTTAAAAATGAGCTTGGTGCCAAGTCCATTCGTGGCTATCGGGGAGGGTATCTCCCTAATCAGCGCCGGGAAATTGAAAGAGGATTAAGGAACGGAGAAATAGTAGGCGTAGTAAGCACGAATGCTCTAGAGCTCGGGGTAGACATTGGACAGCTGCAAGTGTGCATAATGACTGGTTATCCGGGGAGTGTAGCAAGCACGTGGCAGCAAGCAGGCCGCGCAGGAAGACGACACGGTGAGGCCTTGGTACTCATGGTAGCAAGCAATACGCCAATTGATCAGTATATTGTCCAGAATCCTGAATACTTCTTCGACCGTTCGCCCGAATCAGCTAGAATTAATCCGGAGAACTTACTTATTCTAGTTGATCATATGCGCTGTGCCGCTTACGAGCTGCCCTTCAAGAAAGGGGAAGAGTTCGGAGCCTTAGAGACAACAGATGTATTGGAGTATCTCGTGGAGGAGCGTGTGCTCACGTATGCTGGCGATACGTTTTATTGGGCAAATCTGTCTTTCCCGGCAAGTGAAGTAAGCTTGCGTTCTGCTGCTCAGGAGAATGTCGTTATTATCGATCAGTCAGAAGTCGCGAATGTGCGAATCATCGGCGAAATGGATCGGTTCAGTGCGATGACCTTGCTGCATGATGAAGCAATCTATCTGCATGAGGGTGTGCAATTCCAAGTGGAGAAATTGGACTGGGAGCATAAGAAGGCTTATGTTCGGAAGGTTGATGTGGAGTATTATACGGATGCGAACCTTGCAGTCAAGCTTAAGGTATTAGCTACAGACCGGACAGATAGGAGAAGAACGGCTGCTATTCATTATGGTGATGTAGTCGTCAACTTCATGCCAACGCTTTTCAAAAAAATTCGGTTGTCGAGTTTCGAAAATATCGGGTATGGCCCGATCAGTCTTCCAGAAGAAGAGCTGCATACCAGCGCAACATGGATCGAGCTGCGAGAGGTCGACCCGGCACTAGAAACGAAGACGCTGGAGCAGCTGCTGCTAGGTATTGCTAATGTATTGAAGCATATTGTGCCTATCCATGTCATGTGCGATCGAAGCGATATTCATGTCGTATCACAAATAAGGGCAGAGCATACGCAGCTGCCTACCATATTCATCTATGATCATTATCCTGGCGGCATTGGACTAGCTGAGGATGTGTATAAGCGGTTCGATGAGATAAAAGCAGCTGCCAGCCATTTGATTCGTCGATGCCCATGCGAGGATGGTTGTCCATCTTGTATTGGTACGGAGATAGAAGGACTTCATGCCAAACGAACTAGCGTGGAGCTGCTTAGCGTATTATGATACGTTTTCCTGTCGGAATAGAAGCGGAGGGGACACAGTGAGCGGACTTAGGGATAAAATGAACCGCCTGAGAGGCAGCAGCGGCAGCAGTGATCAATCCTATCGCCCAGTCGAGGATCAGGCAGAGCAAGTAGCCGTCTTGGATGATCAGCTTCTATTGAAGACGGAAGCTGGCGATGAGGAAGAAGAGATACTGTCTGACAGCTGGACAGCTATAGGGGTCAAGCTTCAGAAGAATGAAGCAGGAAGCTTCCTGCTTCGCACCATCCGTTACGAGGCTGGTCACAAGCATGGCATTCACCGCCTACAAGAGCTGGAAAAGGCAGCAGGAGGGCTCTCTGCCTTCCATCAGCAGCCGCTGCAAGCGGAGCAGCTGCTATTCCTTGATCTGGAAACGACTGGCCTCGGTGTAGGCGCAGGCAACGTACCGTTCATGGTCGGTATTGCTTATTGGACAACAAGACGCGAGTTCATCGTGGAGCAAGCGTTAATTCGCCACCCCGTGGAGGAGAGAGCGATGCTGGCCTATATCAGCAGCAAGCTGTCTGATTATCGCTACCTCGTCACTTATAATGGAAGAACATTCGATTGGCCGGTTATGCAGAACAGATTCATTATGAACGGACGAGTGAAGGAAATCTGGCAGCCCCTCCATTTGGACTTCTTGCATCCTTCTCGGAGCATTTGGCGCAACACACTAACGTCTTGTCGATTAAGTCATGTTGAGGAGGAACGTCTTGGTATTGAACGGGTGGATGATGTTCCAGGATCGCTTGCTCCGCAGCTCTATTATCAGTATCTGTCTGACGGCAATCCCGAGCCATTAGCAGGCGTATTTCGACATAATGAGATCGACATGCTGTCCTTGGCTTGCTTGGCGATTCGATTCGGACACTTGCTGAGCAGCGGTGCAGCAGGTGATGCTATGCTTCCTCTTCCAGAAGAACAGGAGGAATTGGTTCGTACAGGACTATGGCTTGAGAAAATGGGACATTGTGACAAGGCGGAACGATTGTTCGCGATAGCGGCAGAGATGAATAACACTTCGATTGCCGCGTTATTAATGCTTGCCGGAAGGGACAAGAAGGCTGGAAATTGGCCGCGAGCTGTGTTATTGTGGCAGAAGGCTGTACTGTCACCGGCAAAATATGGCGTCACCTCAATGAGTGCGTATATTGAGCTCGCCATGTATTACGAACATAAGCTGAAGGACTTTGATTCAGCTTTATTATATGCGACAGAAGCGCTCGAGCAGGCATTAAGTCACCCTTTGCTGCAGAGGAAAGATGCGAAGCGTCGTACCGAAATCGACAATCTTCGCAAGCGGAGGGAACGTCTCGAACGCAAAACAGGAAGGAAGCTTGGTTGAATGGACAGGCAATTGCCGTTAATGAAGGGATTATTACTAGACTTAGACGGCACTGTATATCATGGGACGAAGCGGATTGAAGGAGCGGACAGGCTGCTGCAGTTCCTAAGGGAGCGTCAGCTTCCGTATCGCTTCGTAACGAATAATTCTTCCGTATCACCAGAGGCGATTGCAGAACGATTGAATACAATGGGTATTGCTGCGGAGGGCAAGGATGTATGTACATCTGCACAAGCTTCTGCGCAATATATTGCTAAGACGAAGCCCGGCGCATCTGTCTTCATTGTTGGAGAAACAGGATTATATGAAGCAGCTGAGCAGGCCGGGCTCTGTATTACAGAGGAGAACCCGGATTTCGTGCTTCAAGGCATAGATCGGAATCTATCCTATGAGCGGCTGACGACGGCAGTTCGCAGTATTCACCAAGGAGCGGAATATGTGCTTACGAACCCAGATCTGCTGCTTCCTGGTGAGGGAGGATTATTCCCTGGAGCAGGCTCAATAGGAGCCATGCTGAAGGCAGCAGGCGGTAAAGAGCCTGTACTCATAGGCAAACCATCGCATATATTGATGGATTATTCCCTTCGGGACATAGGTCTTGCAGCAGAAGAGACATGGGTTGTTGGAGATAATCTTGCTACGGATATCGCTGCCGGAAGAGCTTCGGGCTGCGGAACGATATTGGTGCTAACCGGATTAACGAATACCAATAATTATGAAGATTATGCAACTAGGGCAGCCTGCACGCCAGATGCCATATGCGGAAATTTAGATGAGCTGATCTCGTATATTCAGAGCTCTATCGGGATATAAGAGAAGGAAGCGAACGGACAGGAAGGAAGCGACTTCAATGCCGGAATTACCGGAAATGGAAACCTATCGAATCATGCTGAGCGAGCGTATTGTTGGCGCTCAAATTACAGGAACAGAAGTTACACGCGAGCCCTCCATTAATATAAGCTCGGAGCAATTCGAGCAGCAATTGATCGGACGTACGATTTGGTTCGTAGAGCGGCGTGGTAAGCATTTATTGTTTCACCTCGATAATGGGAAGCGGCTGCTGCTTCATCTGATGCTTGGTGGGACTATGTTTTATGGCACAGACGAAGAGCGTCCTGAACGTAGTGTGCAGGTGACGATCCGCTTTGAGGGCGGAAATCTCTATTTCATCGGCCTAAGATTAGGCTATTTGCATCTGATGTCTGTCAGAGAGGCGGATGCTAAGCTTGCTGGACTTGGACCGGATCCTTTTGACAAAAATTTGTCTGTTCAGAAGTTCGTAGAACGGTTCAGCAAAAAACGTGGTGCTATCAAATCTGCCCTCGTAGATCAGCATGTCATTGCTGGAATTGGCAATTGTTATGCGGATGAGATTGCTTTTGTTGCGGGCATACGTCCAGATGCAAGAATACCTCTGATTGAAGAGTCCACATGGGCACGTATCTATAACGCTATGCATAGTGTACTAAGGGATGCTATCGGTCGCGGCGGTTACATGGAGCAGCCTTTGACACCAACCGATCTGCTGACCGGAGGCTACAACGATCATTGTAAGGTCTATGATCGTGGAGGTGAGGCTTGCATGAACTGTGGCACGACAATTGAACAGATCGAAGTCTCGTCTCGAAAAGCGTTCGTATGTCCGACTTGCCAGAAGGAACAGTAACCTATGCGTATAGGCCGTCATTTGAGCATAAGGCGTGGTTATGCAGCGGCAGCTAGAGCCGCCTATTCTGAAGGCATTCAAGCTTTTCAATATTTTCCGAAAAACCCTAGAAGCCTCACGCTCAAAGCGTTCGATCGAACGGATGCTGCCAAATGCTCGGAACTATGCAAGCAATATGGCCTGGTTTCAGTGGCTCACACCCCATATCCGACCAATTTAGCAGCTGAACAAGAAGAGCTGAGAAGTCGAACAGTCGATTCTCTGCTCAATGATCTGGATATTGCTGAAGCATGCGGCTCAATTGGAGTTGTTGTCCATTTCGGTGTTTATAAGGGGCCGGAGCTGCTTAAAGGATATCAGACGATTATACGAACCTTGGATGACGTTACAGCTAACTGGAGCGGGCAGGCCAAGCTGCTTATTGAAATACAATCAGGTGAGCATACCATGATGGGTGTAACGCTCGAGGAGCTGACACAGATTCGTTCTTTATGTGCCCGCCCTCAGCAGCTTGCCTATTGTCTGGACAGCTGCCATATGTTCGCCAGTGGGCTATGGACGGGAGAGCTGGACGCCGAATGGGCAACGAAAGCGCGCAAGCTCGGTGTACTTGAAGAGGTTGCTGCCGTTCATTTCAATGACTCGATGTTTCAAGCGGGAGCACGCCGTGATCGGCACGCAAGTGTAGGCCGAGGCTACATCGGGACGGCGGGAATGGAGTGGCTTATGTCTCTTCCTGAATTACGCGAAGTGCCATTCATTCTGGAAACGCCTCCAGATGAGGACGGGACTTACGCCCAGCAATTGAAATTAATGCGTGAATGGGGGAATCATTCATGATTCATGTGTATTTGGATGATTATCGGTCTTGTCCTCAAGGCTTCGTATTGGCTCTTAATGCTGAAGCATGCAAGTTATTAATCGATTCGGAGACGATCGGTATATTATCATTAGATTATGATTTAGGGTGGAGTGAGCCTACCGGCTATGAGGTCGTGCGTCATATAGTAGCTACGGGTCGTTATCCACAGCAAGTGTATTTGCATACATCCAGTGCAGCAGGAAGAATGCAGATGTATCATGAGTTAGCCACTCATGCTCCTAAGGAGATTAAGCTTGTGAACGGTCCAATGCCGACTTCTCTGCTGGAGGAAATCGCTTCACTGTAAGCATCAGGAGGTGTCGAAGCTTGAGTCAATGGATTGGTACAGCTAATCAAGGGTATTCACCCTATGCAATAGAAGAGCTCCGGCGATTGGCAGGCAGCGTGAAGGTCACGCAGCTTAATGCCGGAGAAGTATTTATGTTCGAAGCATCGCAATCGAAGGAAGAATTGGCCCACGCGGTTCAACAGGAGCTGCCGATTTTCCTGCGTCATTTGCAGCCCGTTGATCGTGTCATTGAAATAAAAGGTAACGCTGACGATCTGCAAGAGCTGTCGGACACGCTCCGTCGGGCTCTTCCTCTCTTTGTGGACAAGCGTGTCTCTATCCATCTAAGGAAAGCAGCCCGAACGTCGTATCCTTATTCAGCAGCTGATACGAAGGCCGTTCTCGATGCGGTATTAGCTGAGATTGATTCAGAGCCAGTCGTTCAACAGCCGGATCTAATCGTTGCGATCTATGCAGCGGCATCCGAATTATATGTGGGCTTCGGCAAACCCTCGGACATGCTGTCTGATTGGCCGGGCGGAGCGGTGCGGTTCCAGCGGGAAGAGGGTCAAATCTCGCGTGCCAAGTTCAAGCTGCTAGAGGCAGAACGGGAATTCGGTCTGGATTACACCACTTTCCGACAAGCACTCGATATTGGCGCTGCCCCTGGAGGCTGGACGTCATTGCTGCTTGAGAGAGGGCTGCGTGTCACTGCGATTGATCCGGGAGAGCTTCATCCTTCCTTGATGGGTCATCCTTCATTAACTTATCTGAAACGGAACGCTTCAGATGTGAAGCTTCAGCAAGGGATGTTCGATTTATTGGTGTGTGATATGAGCTGGAGTCCAATGCAGATGTGCCGCCTTGTTCTGGATTTGGATGCAGCATTAACACCGCAAGCCACTGCGATTATTACAGTTAAGCTGATGCACCGCAAGCCTCTTCAGACGATAAGAGAAGTTAAAGAGCGTCTTGGTTCAGGCTTTGTTATTCAGCGAGCCAAGCAGCTGTTCCATAACCGTGAAGAAATTACGTTGTATCTCCATAAGAAGCTTAAATAGCGTTCATGCCCCTGTATAAGGGGCTTTATTATGGAAAGGAGGCCCTTCGTATGTCAAAATTGAAAGCGCTTTATACGAACATGCGGATTAAATATAAGCTTTTTCTTCTTCTATCGATCGTATTGCTTGTCATTACGGTGGTTGGCACAGGGATGCAGCAGTATGCATTCGGTATATATGATGAAAAAATATATGAGCAATCTGCCAAAGGGTTAAGCTTATCTTCAATTAGTATTGAGAATGAGCTCGAGAAGATAGAGAAGCTGTCCTATGCCATTGCGACAGATCCGACCATTCAGAAATATTTGCGCTCCATCATGATGGGGGGCTCGACCTATGATAACTATTTGTTATTTACAAATATTAGAGACCGAATGGTTGATCTCGGTGCATTGGACAAGTATGTGGAGTCTGTTCAGCTCTATGATGTGAACAACAAGGAATATGCGATTGGAGTCAGAGCCATTACGCTGAGCAAAGATCGATTGCAGCGAATTCAGAATGAAACGAAGGTTAATCAAGGCGGCAATACTTGGATCTCTCCAGATTCGTTCGATTCATCGTTAACCGCCGGAAGAGAAATACGAAGCTTTCAGAATATAGATCTCGATTATCTAGGTACGATTGCTGTGCGAGTGGATACGAATAAGCTGTTCGCGGACTATTCACGAGGAATTAGCAGCAGTGATACTCAAATGTTCATTATGGATGATGCCTTAGCGATTTATCCAGAAACCCCTGATTTCCCAACACACACCTTATATGAGCTTGCGGATGGGAATCGGGGCTACAAAATGATTACCGAGCAAGGCAAACGATATTTTGTTACGTATGTGAACTCCTTCAATACGAGCTGGACCTATTATACGGTCTTACCTTTTGATGATATTTTTCAGAGTATCGTGCAGGTTAAGAATACGATCTTCATCGCGCTAGGTATTCTGCTGCTTGCAGCCGTCGTTATTGTCATTAAGTTCGCCGATCATATTACTCAGCCGATTGAACGTCTTAATGCTAAGATGAAGAGAGTGCAGCTAGGCAACTTCGATATCGTCGATGAGCCGAGTATTACGATGGATGAGGTCGGCCAGATGCATCGTAATTTTCGAGTTATGCTAGAGCGCATCAATGAATTGATTAAAGAGAACTACGTGAAGCAGCTAGCAATCAAAGATACCCAATTCAAAGCGCTTCAAGCCCAGATCAATCCGCATTTTTTATACAATACACTGGAGTCTATTAACTGGACGGCCAAAATGAGCAATCAGACACAAATCTCGCAAATGGTAGAAGCGCTAGGCTCACTGCTGCGAACCTCGATTAATCTGAAGGAGCCTATCATTCCTTTAAGCAAAGAGCTTGAAATTGTGAATCATTATATTACAATTCAGAAATTCCGATTCGAGGAAAGACTTGATTTTCAGCTGGATGTACCGGATGATATGTTATATTGTGGAATTCCTAAGCTCTCCTTACAGCCGCTTATTGAGAATGCTGTCAACTACGGTTTAGAGCAGATGATTGATACCTGCATAATTAAAGTAAGGGTTGTACGCGAGGAGAATCATGTCATCATCACCGTTGAAGATAATGGGCCGGGAATGAAACAGGAATATGCAGATCAGCTTCTCAGTGGGGAAATGAAGACGAAGGGGTCTGGTCTGGGGCTGAAAAATATTGAGGAGCGCATTAAGCTGCTATACGGCGAATCCTATGGAATGAAGGTTCAGAGCGCTTTGCACGCCGGTACGAAAGTAAGCTTAGTACTTCCGTTCGAAATGAGGGATCAACTTGGTTAAAGTACTGCTTGTGGACGATGAGAGAATTATACTCGAGGGCATCTCTAGAATGATTCCTTGGGGAACATACGAATCCGAGTTAATCGGTACTGCTCGCAATGGTCTAGAAGCGTTAGCCTTTATTGAAGAGAATCATCCAGATATTGTGATTACTGACATTAAGATGCCGGGCATGGATGGGCTTAAGCTCGTGGAGAAGGTGCATGAGGATTACCCCCATATTCAATTCATTATGCTGTCCGGCTTCAGCGAATTCGATTATGCACGCACGGCGATGCAATTTGGCGTTAAGCATTACTTATTGAAGCCATGCAATGAGAACACGATCGCTGAAGCTTTATCTGAGGTTGTAGAGGAACTGAAGGCTAAGCAAAGTCAGCATCAGTTCGTGATGAACATTCAACAAGAGCTGTCCAAGGTTATCCCGCATGCGAAGGCGCAATTTCTGAAGGAGCTGGTGACGAATAAAACCTATGGCAAGCGGGACTGGGATGATTATCGTCGAATGTTCCATCTAGCCTATGAAACCCAGCAGGTGCGTCTTATCTTACTGCAAGTGGAAGGCAATTATGAATTTGAGCATTTATTCGCCTTAACGAATATTGCTGAGGATACGTTAGGCAATCGTATAGTCATGCTAAGCACAACAATTGGGAAGCATGTGCTGCTGCTCATTAAAGAGACCGTAGACCGTGATGTACTCTTCACACAGCTCTCGGCGATTAAGCTCACCTTCTCCAATTTCTATAAGCTGGATACGACGATTGCTGTTAGTGAAGAAGGAGAAATTACGGACGCCCGGACCATGTATCGGGAAACGCTGGAATGCTTGAATCATCGATTTCACCTCGGAGAGGGAACGATCATTACGAAGCAGGATGTGTTCACATCTGCTACTGAAGATCAGCCATTCTATTATGATGATGAGCAGCTGTGTATGGAGATCAAGGCAGGCAATTGGACGGAGGTTCATGAGGAGCTTCAGCGTTTCTTCAATACGATCTCCGAGCAGAGAATGGACACGGTGATTACGAAATCTTATGTTATCCCTTTATTCGTATCCATTGCCAGGCAGAGTGCACGAGATTGTATGAATGATTATTTGAAAATGATTGCGAGCTTGGACGATCTGAATACCCTGCGCGCCATCGAGACTTTTGTCATTACCGTTGCTAAGGAAATCTGTGAGAACAATTTGAATTCATTGAAGTCCAAGCAGTCTAACGTGATTAAAAAAATGATTGCCGTTATCGAGAGCAATATTGCCTATCCGGAATTATCCTTAAATTGGGTAGCGAATGAAATTTTATATATGAATCCAGATTATTTAGGCAAACTATTCAAAAAAGAGACGAATGAGAAATTTTCAAATTATGTAATGAGAATGAGAATTGAACGAGCGGTGGAGGAAATACGACGTATAGACGATGTGAGAGTGTTCGAATTGGCAGAACGATTCGGATTTGGTGATAATCCTCAATATTTCAGTCAAGTATTCAAGAAACATACAGGGCATACGCCTTCTGAATACAAGAGATTGCTGTAATCGACAGCAATCTCTGTTTTTTTAACAAGAAGAACGGTTTTCTTTATTAAGAAAACGCATTCATTCCGTTATAATCATAAATGTAAGGACAACAAAAACATATGGGACTAGAAACGAAAGGGGAGTAACAAATGAAACACACGAAAAAAGTACTTTTCCTTCTCATGGCATTTTCACTAGTACTGGTTGCAGCATGTGGAGGCAACAACAACGCAGCTAACAGCAACAACACAGAAGGCGCTGCCGGCAGCACCAACACAGGTGACAAGCCAGTAACCGTCCGGATCGCTTGGTGGGGCGGAGAGCCAAGACATGATTATACTAAAAAAGTAATTGACCTGTACAAATCGAAAAATCCTAATGTAACGATTGAAATGGAATATTCCAACTACGATGACTACTGGAAGAAGATTGCACCTCAAGCAGCAGCTAATGAGCTTCCTGATATTCTGCAAATCGACACAGGCTACTACGCTCAATACGCTGGCAAAGATCAGCTTGAAGATTTGACTCCTTACTTCGGCAATCAAATCAACGTAACGAACATCACTGAGAATGCACTGAACGCTGGTAAGCTCAATGAAGGCGTATACGGCATGAACCTTGGCGTTAATGCACTTGGCTTCCACTACGATCCTGCTATTCTGAAAACAGCTGGTGTAGACAGCATTCCAGAAAACTGGACTTGGGATGATTATGTAGCGATCGCAGCTAAAGTCAAAGATGCTGGACTATTCATGGATAGCGGTATGCGCGCTGAAGTATTCTTCGGATACTACCTCCGTACAGTTGGCAAAACATTGTACAATGCCGAAGGCAACGGACTTGGCTATGAAGACGACAAAGAATTCGTTGATTTCTTCGGTCGCTTAGCAGAACTCGTGAAAACGAAAGCAGTACCTACACCAGATACGCTTGCTCAAATTAAAGGTATTGAGGATGATATGACTGTTAAAGGCACAGCAGTTGGTATATGGCAATGGTCTAACCAATATGCGGCTCTACAACAAGTAGCTAACCGTCCAATGGAACTCGCTCCAATGGTTGGTCCAGAAATGGAAAAAGGTCTTTACCTGAAACCTAGTATGTTCTTCTCCATCTCCAAAAACTCTAAAGTAAAAGAAGAAGCTGCTAAATTCATTGACTTCTGGGTTAATGATGTAGAAGCGAACAAGTTGATTCTTGGCGAGCGTGGCGTTCCTGTCTCCAGTGTAATCAAGGAAGAGCTGAAGCCGTTATTGTCTGAAGCTCAAGTACAAGTATTCGATTATGTTGCATGGGCGGAATTGAACAGCTCCCCAATGGACCCAGTTGATCCAATTGGCTCTGCTGAAGTATTCGCATCACTGAAAAGCTTGACTGAGGCAATGAACTATGGCCAGATTACAGCAGAAGAAGCTGCTGCGAAATTCAGAAAAGAAGCAACAGCCGTCCTTTCGAAGAACAAATAAAGAGAGCTAGATAGCACGCTGGTTGGCTCGAACCAGCCAGCGTGCTTTAAATTTAGGGTAGGACAGACTTCAGTGGGAGCTGGTTATGATGAAATCATTTGCATTCAAAAACAATCTGATCGGTTATACATTTATTTCTCCATTCGTTCTAGGGTTTCTGTTCTTCACATTGATTCCAGTCATTGCGTCTCTATATTTCTCATTCACGGATTATGATCTGTTATCTACACCAAGCTGGGTAGGCTTAGATAATTACGTGAACATGTTCACAACGGATGATCGGTATGCAATGTCCCTTAAGGTGACGATGCTGTATGTATTTATCGGCGTTCCATTAAGACTGATCTTCGCTTTATTCGTTGCAATGATCTTGAACACAACTTCGAAAGCTGTCGGGTTATACAGGACTGTTTATTACTTGCCTTCGATTATTGGAGGAAGCGTCGCGGTTTCAATCATGTGGCGTAATTTGTTCGGTGATCAAGGGATTGTTAATGGACTCCTGCAATTTCTCGGTTTCAATAGTGTCAGATGGTTTGGCGATCCGGATGCTGCGTTAATCATGTTGATTACTCTATCCGTATGGCAGTTCGGTTCCTCCATGCTTATCTTCTTGGCTGGTCTCAAAAACATTCCAGGTGAGCTGTATGAAGCATCCAGCGTAGATGGTGCAAGCTTTATGAGAAGGTTTTTCAGCATTACGCTTCCTATGCTTACACCAATCATCCTGTTCAATCTGATTATGCAATTGATTAGTGCCTTTATGACTTTCGTTCCGGCGTATATTATTTCTAAAGGTGAGGGCGGCCCAATGGACGGCACACTGCTGTACTCCCTGTACTTGTTCCGTCAAGCATTCGTCTTCTTCGATATGGGTTATGCGTCTGCTATGGCTTGGGTTATGCTCATTATTGTCGGCATTCTAACCGGTCTTGTCTTCTTGTCATCTAAGCTCTGGGTACATTATGAATCAGAAGGGGGCCGTTAATCCATGACTGCTAAAAAAATCAGATGGCCTCTCTATCATATTCTTGTCGGTGCCTTAGCAATCATCATGGTCTATCCGGTTCTATGGCTCTTAATGAGCTCGTTCAAAAAAAGTGAGGTCATATTCACAACATCAAGCTCTTTACTGCCAAGCCCTTGGATTTGGGAAAATTATAGCACGGGATGGTTAGGGGTAGCGGGACAGACGTTTATGAGCTTTATTACGAACTCTCTGGAGATCGTCATTATCTCTACAATCGGAGCAGTTCTATCGTCAGCCTTTATTGCCTTCGGCTTCGCTCGTCTGAAGTTCGTAGGACGCTCCTTCTGGTTTGCGATCATGATGGTTACTCTGATGCTGCCACATGATGTCGTACTTGTTCCTCAGTACATCATCTTCTCCAAGCTCGGCTGGATTGGAACAATTGCTCCAATCGTTGTACCACAATTTTTCGGAATACCGTTCTTTATCTTCCTGATTGTACAGTTTATCCGTTCGGTACCAAGAGAAATGGATGAAGCAGCAACGATTGACGGCTGTGGCAAATTCGGATTATTCTTCCGTATTATCCTGCCGCTAATTGTTCCTGCGCTTGCTACAGCAGCAATCTTCTCCTTCTACTG
Organism: Paenibacillus xinjiangensis; assembly: GCF_059686975.1. Classification (NCBI taxonomy): domain Bacteria; kingdom Bacillati; phylum Bacillota; class Bacilli; order Caryophanales; family Paenibacillaceae; genus Paenibacillus; species Paenibacillus xinjiangensis. The sequence continues at coordinate 86,458 of NZ_JCAALS010000012.1, forward strand.
GCGTTGGGAAGACCTAATGGGTCCATTGCTGTACTTGAACAAACCTAGCTCATACACCGTATCACTTGGACTCAAAATGTTCTTGGATAGCGAGAGCGTATCGAACTGGGGTGCGATGTTCGCGATGTCAATCGTAAGCTTAGTTCCAGTAATCGCTATATTCTTCATGTTCCAGAAGTACATTGTAGAAGGAATCAGCACTAGTGGATTGAAATAATAATCTGAAGCATACAAAGCAGCGGCGTAACGGTAGCAATTACCGGTTACGCCGTTTTTTTATTTTCAAGGCTAGACTTAATTAACTAGGGTGTCCCAAGGTCAGATGACTTACGGGACATCCTTATTTGTGCACATTACCGAATAATCATTATCTCAGATTCCCTTGCTAGATAAGGGTTTTGGAGTGTCACGTTACTACAAAATGGACTCAGGATTATATACGTACTGAATTTCTAGCTATTAGGATAGGGGTAGGCAATAACATCATAACCATTTGGAGGTCGAAAGCATGAGACAGAAAGTTAATACGAAATTTCTAAGCTCTATGTGTGCGGTTACAATGATCGGAGGCTTGCTAGTCGGGTGCTCGTCAGGAGCAAAAGAAGAAGAGAATTCACCTGCTGCTACTAATGCAGGGAACAAGCAGCCGGCTGCAGAAGCAACAGATACTCCCCAAGCTCCATTCAAATTCACGATCATGACGAACCTGCATACGCCAGAAGTACCTGTTGATGACATTGAGAAATTAATTGAAGAGAAGACGAATACGGAGCTCACAATCAATTGGGTGCCAGACGGCAGCTATGAAGAGAAGCTGAATTCAGCATTCGCAACAGGTTCACTGCCCCAAGCGGTTTATATGAAGAACCAAGGGACGTATATTTTGTTCCGCGATGCGATCCGTAATGGCCAATTCTGGGAAATCGGTCCCTTCCTGAAGGATTATCCGAACTTAAGCAAGCTGGATGAGACGGTAGTGAAGAATACGGCTGTTGATGGCAAAGTATATGCAATCTATCAAGAGCGTCCACTCTCGCGTCAAGGTCTGATCTTCCGTAAGGATTGGGCTGATAATCTCGGGCTGGCAGCACCGACTACAGTGGATGAGCTGTACAACATGCTGAAGCAGTTCAAGGAAGGCGATCCCGATAAGAATGGCAAGCCCGATACAATAGGTTTAACGGATCGCAGTGATCTCATCTATGGTGCATTCAAGACAGTCTCCTCTTACTTCGGAACTCCGAACAATTGGGGCTTGGTAGATGGCAAGCTGCAGCCGGAATTCATGTTCCAGCAGTATACTGACACCATGAATTTCTTCAAAAAGCTCTATGATGAGGGGCTTATTAATAAGGATTTCCCTGTAACGAGCAAAGAGGATCAACAAAACCTAGTGATTACAGGCAAGGCAGGTATGTATATCGGTTCCATGGCTGATGTTCAGAGCTTGAATGCGAAGACAATAGAAATTAATCCAGATGCTGTGTATGACGTAGCGAACCGGGTCAAAGGACCGGATGGCAACACAGGAATCTGGTCTATCCCAGGGTACGGAAATCTTGTGTTGTTCCCTAAATCATCCGTGAAGTCAGAGGAAGAGCTGAAGAGCCTGCTTGCCTTCTTCGACCAACTGATGAGCCCAGAGCTTGCGAATCTGGTGAAATGGGGACTGGAAGGCAAGCACTATACATTGGTTGAGGGTGGGTTAGTGCAGAAGGTCGAAGATGTTAAGCTGACAGACCGCGAGCAAAAGCCTTATGAAATTCTGCAGGTCGGGGGCGAGAGCACGATCGATATGCTGAAAGCCTACAACAAACTGCCGGCTAAGGCCAAAGCAGAAGAGCTGATCCTAGATAATAACACAACGCTTATTAATGACCCTGCCGCTGCGCTGGATTCCAAAACGTTCGGAGAGAAGGGGGTTGAGCTGCAGCAGATCATCAATGATGCCACATACCGTTACATTCTAGGCGATTTGGATGCAGCGGGCTTCCAGAAGGAAGTAGATCGTTGGTCAAAAGGCGGCGGAGAGCAGATCATTGCGGAATACAATGAGTCGCTGTCCAAGGTTCAATAAGATGATCGCTGTATAGGAAATACTGGTGGAAGAGAAGGAGCGGGAGATCAGCTTCTTCTTCTCCAACCAGAGTAACAAGGAATGATCGTTATCTCTGCAACTGAAAGGATGTTACACATGACGCAAAATACAGCTACCGCCTCATTAACCGGAAGACGCAGCGGTCTTATGAAGCGAATAATGAAGAATAAAGCAATCTATCTAATGATTCTACCAGGGCTGATTTATTTTGTAGTATTCAAGTATTTCCCAATGTGGGGACTCGTTATTTCCTTCCAGGATTATCGCCCTTATGACGGAATCATGGGCAGTGATTGGGTAGGGTTCAAGCATTATGCGAGGTTATTTTCAGAACCAATGTTTTGGACGATTTTCCGCAATACGCTTGTGTTATTCGTGATGAATCTTATCTTCTTCTTTCCTGTGCCGATTCTATTAGCCATTATGCTCAACGAAGTGCGGATTCAGGTATTCAAACGATTCGTTCAGACCGTTGTTTACATCCCGCATTTTATGTCATGGGTTATTATCGTCTCGATCTCCTTCGTCATGGTAACGATGGATGGGGGAGTCATTAATGAAGGGCTCGCTTCAATGGGGATGGAAAAAATTAATTTCCTGCTTAACGAAGACTGGTTCAGGCCGATGTACATGCTTCAGGTCATTTGGCGGGAAGCAGGCTGGGGTACGATCGTATACCTTGCCGCTATTGCTGCAATTGATCCTCAGCTATACGAGGCCTCGCGAATGGACGGTGCTGGACGCTTCCGCCAAATCTGGCATATTACGCTGCCTTCGATCCGAAGTGTCATCGTGATTTTGCTTATCTTGAAAATTGGCGATGTGCTAGAGCTCGGCTTCGAGCATGTATACTTGCTGCTTAACGCGATGAACCGTAATGTGGCGGAAATATTCGATACGTATGTCTATACAGCAGGGCTGAAGCAAGGCCAATTCAGCTATAGTACGGCAGTAGGCTTCTTCAAATCATTCATAGGGCTGATCCTCGTCGTATGTGCGAATTGGCTGGCGAAGAAATTCGGTGAAGAAGGCGTCTACTAGTATTTACGAAGATGGTTTTGCTACGCAAAACCTAGGCACACGCTTACGAAGATGGTTTTGCTACGCAAAACCTTAAGGAGGACTCTAACATGGTACACGACAAAACAATCGGAGGTCGTCTGTTTGACGGCGCAATCTATATCATACTTCTGTTCATCGCGCTCGTGACCATATTGCCGTTCCTGCATATTATTGCCGGCTCGTTAACGACGATTGATGAATTGGCGCAGAAGCGCTTCGTTCTATTTCCAACCAAGTTCAGCCTGGACGCCTATAAGTATATTTTCTCAACCAATACGATATTCCGCAGCATGGGCGTCTCAATTGGCGTAACGGCTGCAGGAACCTTCATCAGTATGCTTCTGACTTCGCTGATGGCATATGGACTAGCTAGAAGAGATCTGGTCGGCAGAAGAATGATCATGTTCCTCGTTCTATTCACTATGCTCTTCAGCGGCGGCTTAATCCCAAGCTTCATCGTTGTAAAAGCATTTGGGTTGATTGACTCTTACTTTGCATTAATTATTCCTACCGCAATCAATGCCTTTAATCTGATCATCTTACGCAGCTTTTTCCAGAGCTTGCCGGACGGACTCGAGGAATCGGCCAAAATCGATGGATGCAGTGATTGGGGTATTCTGTTCCGCATCGTGATCCCACTATCCCTTCCAGCTATTGCGACAATCTCACTCTTTTACGCAGTTACTTACTGGAATACCTATTTGCCAGCTATCTTGTATATTGATAGCGCTGAGAAATGGCCAATTCAAGTGCTGCTGCGGCAGATCGTCATTCTAGCCAGTGGATTAAGCTCTGACAGCTCAGGCTTCGACAATGATTTCGTGACACCTCCAGATCAGACAATCAAGATGGCCGTCATCGTTGTTGCAACCGTTCCGGTGCTGCTCGTCTATCCTTTCCTGCAAAAGTATTTCGACAAAGGTGCGCTGCTTGGTTCAATAAAAGGATAATGCCTATTTTCGAATATACGGGTGGCATGCTGCTCGATAGGGCATTTAATACCTTACTTTATCCTGGAGATAAGGAGATATAGAGAATGAGCCTTCATTACAATCATCAGATCCATAGGGTCCTCCAACAAATAGACGAGCTGTTTGAAGGCTTTTGGGATTGGCTAGAGCTGCAATATGATCCGTTAACAGGGGGCTTCTATTATGCGCGAAGCTCTCGTGTGGCATCGAACTTCACGCCTGATGTGGAGTCAACTGCGCAGGCCATTAACATCCTGGAGCGTTGTTCTCTATTGCAGTCTCTTGAAGAGTCTATGCGGCAGGGGCTGATTCATTTCTTCCATATCAGACAAATACAGCATTCTGGTTATTTCTATGACGAGCATCCGAACATGAGAGAGGATGAGGTTATGGTTGGGAGGGCGCTCCAATATAGTGTCAGTGCGCTGCGCAAGCTCGGTGCAGAGCCTTTATTCCCGCTCCCACTAGCTCAACATTCATTGCCCAGCTATATGGAAACTCCAAGGGCCTATAGAGAATGGCTGGAACGTGTAAATATGCGGAACAGTTGGCGCGCATGTGACCGTATTGCTGTTACAGCTGCCTATTTATCTCAAATGGAGAAAAAGGCTCGTGATCCTTATTTGAGTACAGCATTTGATTTTTTGGGTGAATTTCAGAATCAAGCAACGGGATTGTGGGGTGAAGGCTCCCGCTATGTTCAATTATCGGGGACCTTCAAGCTGCATTTATATTATGATCGGTTTAATAGGCCTCTGCCATTGGAGGAAACAATCTACGAGTCCATCATACGAACAGTTGCAGAGGATGAAGCTGTAGATATGTGTTATATTCGCAATCCAGTGCATCTACTCTCCTATATGAATGTGAAGAGGAATAATCGGGAGCTTCTGAGCCTCATGACAGCTACGTATAGCAATATGCGAAGGCTATTGCGGTCGGATGGAGGCTTCTCAAGAGAGCTTCATCGTTCGCCGCCTGCTCCTAACGTCGCCCAAATCAAGGAAGAGGAACATGACCCTGATCTTCCCTTGCCTGTATGCATAGGAGAGGGGAAGGTGGAGGGGGACATGAACGCTGGCACACAAGCTGTTCTAATTCGTTCACTTTTGTATAAGCTGGCAGGTGTAGCTGAGTCTCCACTTCAGCCGCCACGCAAATTATTTTCTTAAGGAAAGAATCAATAACAGGCCAACATGGCCAGTAATCAAGAGAAGTCACTAGCTTGGAATTAACCTACAAGCGAGAACGATCTGCACAGTGCAGATCGTTCTCACATGCGTAGAGATGGGGCGCATTTCTCATTAATTGGCTTGATGCAGCTCTCGGTACTTGCCTGGCGTTATGCCTTCTGTTTTGCGGAATGAGCGGATGAAGTTCTGGGAGTTGTTATATTGCAGCTTCTCTGATATTTCTTTGACAGACATAGGCGTATCCTTTAATAGCTCTAACGCAATCCGGTGACGATGAGCTGCTAAATACTCGCTGAATGGTACGCCGGTCTCCTTGCGGAAGACGCTGCTTACATAATTGGCGTTATAATGCATGAGCGCAGCGATGGCCTCTAGTGTCAATTCCTGATCATACTGCTGATGAATAATATGAATGATTTCCTCCGAGATATTCTTATACTGCGATTGTGTACGCTCCTCGACTGCTACAATAATCGGTTCAATTATAGAGCTGCTGAACCATCCCTTCACTTCCTTAGCCGAATGTAGCTTGAACAAGTGATCGAATAATGAAGAATGATCCGCGAACCTCATCTCATGAATGCCCAAGGATTGTGACAAGTGGATGAGATCAATCAACAGTCTGGCTGTGACGAGCTCGAAGTCATGTGTCCCTAAATTCTGTTTGAAAATATGAGTGAACAGCTCTTGAAGCGCTTCTTCTGCTTTATTCCGATCTGCAATAGTGATTGCATCGTTAAGCTCGGTCTGCAAGCGAACGGGATAAGAAGTGTTGAATGCATATTTCTGCGGCAGATCCCGGTAGAACATAAGCGGTGAATCCCCGAATCGAGCCAAGTGCTTATAGGCCTCCTGACCTTCTTGAAGGGCAGTATTGGCTTTTTTTAGTTTCTCATGATAACCGCTTATTCCGACTTTAACCGTCAGATTAAGCACCTGCTTAACTGTATCCAGAATGGTCTGGATGATAGGCAGGATGCTCGCAATGAATGGCTCCTGTGAAGCATTCGTGCGGTTAAGCAGCAGGTTAACCTGTGACTGCTCATACACGATTGGCGTTAGCCTGAGCTCAGGTGAGATAAGCTCTTCAACCATATTGTTGATAGCGAACAATAACAGATCAGTGTCACTGCTCTCATAGGCTGTGCCTTCAAAAGAAGGAATGCGCAGAATCATCACGGTATATCCATGGTAATCGCTTGGATAAGAGAGAGTATGAAGACGCTCGCTGATCGTCCGTTCATTATTCTTGCCTTGGTACAGCTTCATCATAAATAGGGTACGGAGCTGCTCAATCTGTGTCTGCATGGTACTCTCAAGCTCCGTCTTCGCTTGTATCACATGGCTGATCTGTTCTGCAATATAGACAAATCCATCTTCACTAGGCTTGGCATGCTTAGATGGAAATAAGTGGAATACATTAGCGAATAGACGTTCGATTGGCTTATACAGGCGATTGGAGCCGAACCATGTGACCAGCAGGGTAATGACGAGCAGGGTCAAGCACATAATGGCCGTGAACCAGCCGATAGCCCGTGATTGCTTGGACAACGCATGAAGTGAAGTGACGGATGCATAAGTCCAACCGTTGTAATTCGATATACGGTAAGTAATCGTATAGTCGGTGCCATCCAGTGCAGCATCGAACTGTGCATTCGCCTCTTTACTGACAGCTATATTATTGAATAAGGTGCTGTAGTCATCAGTCGCATGGAGAAGCTCCTCATTCTGCTTCATAATCAGCTTGCCCTGTTCATCAAATACAAGAATAGCTTCATTGTTCTTGTCGAAGGACAGCAGATTGCTCATATAGCAGGAAGGAATCGTTGTAATAGCCAGACCATTCTTATTGGAAGAGGTCAGTGGCAGCTTTTTGACGAGACTAATGCCATAAGAACAACGGCTGGCGGAAGGTCCGAGCAGGATTGTATCCTCCGCCGCTTCGGTAATCCACTGGGAGTCGAAGGGAAGCGACATATAATCGAGAAGCTCCTGCTTTGTAGACAGCTCATCAAGCCGATAGAGCCCTGAGTTGTCAATGTACCAGTTCTGATTGCTGCTTAACAGAACAATATTTTCAATTCCTGTATCAAATGTTTGCAAATGGTTGACTTCTTGCTTAATTTGGTTGAATAATTGGAATTGAGTAACAGTTAGAGGCTCTTCAATGGTAGATTTCAAGAATGAAGAGTTTACGAAGTAATTAACGGAATGATCAACCGTACGCATGACCTGCTCCACATTCATCTGCATTTGCTGAAGCTGCTGCAACTTGGAATCGTTTACATTTTGTTGTATGGTTTCAGAAGACTTGATATACGAGAATAACCCAACAATGATAACAGGAAGCGAGCTAATAATAAAACCGAAGATAAGAATTTGCAAAAAGTATCGACTGGGTAGTTTACTCAAGGGGGGCCTCCAATTCACATATATAGGTGTATGACCCTAATTATAACAGAGAATAAGGGGTAATGACTATGAGGTTTAATATCCGTCACCACCTTCGACCAATAGCTGCTGCTGCACTAGGTGCCTGCGTTATTTCAGCTGTTCTCTTCGGCTGTCAGCAGAAGACATTGCTTGATGGAGCTTCCGTGCAGGATTCGGCGGGCAGCAGGCTGAGCTTGACCTGGACAACGGTATTATATACGGCACAACCGCCCTCTGACCTTGTGATTGATCACCTAGAAGAATTGACGAATACTGATCTATCTATTGTGTGGGTTCCGGATAATTTGAAAGAGGATAAGCTGAATATTGCGCTCGCATCGGAAGCGCTGACACAAATCGTTACGATACAGGATATTAAGAACTCCGCATTTCTCAGTGCGGTCAGGTCGGGGGCTTTCTGGGAGATTGGTCCCTATTTGAAGGATTATCCGAATCTTAGCCGGATGGATGAGACCATTCTGACTAATATCTCGATTGATAACAAGCTATATGGGATCTACAGGGAGCGAGATTTATCCAGGCAAGGCGTCATCTATCGTAAAGATTGGCTCGAGCGTCTTGGATTGCAGCCGCCGCATGATCTGGAAAGCTTGTATGAGATCATCAAAGCGTTCAAGAATGAGGATCCCGACGGCAATGGATTAGCAGATACCTTCGGGCTAACTGATCGCAATGACCTGAAGTTCGGCGCTTTCCAGACACTGGCCTCTTACTTCGGATCACCGAATGAATGGGGCTTGAAGGATGGTCGGCTATTACCCGAATTCATGTTCGATGGTTACAAAGAGGCTATGAGGTTCATGCATACTCTCTATGAAGAGAAGCTTATTAATGATCAGTTCGCTGTCATGAGCAAGCAGCAGCAATGGGAAGAATTCATTCAAGGCAAAGCGGGGATGTATATCGGCAATATGGACGATGCGCGCAATCTGCATGCGGCAGCGGTGAAGCTTAATCCATTAGCTGAGATTGATATGGTGAATCGGATTAATGGTCCGGATGGACTGCCTCATGTCTGGTCCCAGTCCGGCCATAACGGGATGTTTGTCTTTCCTAAGACTGAAGTGAAGACGGAGGAGGTGCTTAAGCGGATATTGTCTTTTTTTGACCAATTAGCTGAACCAGAGCTGTATAACCTATTGAATTATGGATTGGAAGATGTTCATTACCGGATGAAGGATAGCGGTGCTATGGAGCTGATTGAAGGGGAAGGCGACAGATGGGAGCTGGAGGTGCGTCCGCTTATTTCGTTGATGGGCATGAGTAATCCATCGTTCAAGCTGTTCGGTGATCCCTTACGCGACAAGAGTGATACGTTGAATGACGATAACCGAACCTTTATTGTCTATAATCCAGCGGAGGCGCTGGAATCGGTGACACAGAATGAGCGAGGGAGTGAGCTCAGATCCATTATTCATAATGCTACCTATTCCTACATATTAGGCATCATAGACGAGGAAGGGTTCGAGCAGGCTATTGCTAGTTGGAGACAGGCTGGCGGGGATCAGATGATCCTAGAGATGAATGAGGCGTACCATTCTTGAGACAAAATTGAAATTATGGTACTCTGTTTCTAATGAATAAATAACGGGAAAGAATCCCGATCTGATGATGAGTGCTAATCCATTCATCGTTTCAGATCGGGATTTTTTGGCGTTCAGGAGGGCAATTGTGATGAGTGAGATGGGGAAACCAGAGAGGTATGCGATATGGGAGACAGGAAGCATCATCTGTGATCGCTACCGAATTGTTGGCAAGCTCGGAAGCGGTGGAATGGGTACGGTATATGCTGCTGAGGATTTGAAGCTTCAGGGAAAGCTGCGGGCTATTAAAGTAACGGCAGCTGCTGCTGAAGCAAAGTCGGTTCAAGCTAATCAAGTGACGGATGAAGCCAGTCTGCTTATTCGACTGCATCATCCTAACCTGCCGTTGATGATCGATTACTTCACCATCGAACTAGAGCAGGCAGCAGCGCTTGTCATGGAATTCGTGCATGGGGAGACGATTGGTGCCCGATTCGCGAAGTATGGGCGTTGTTTATCCTTCCAGGAGGTTCTGAGAATAGCGCTGCAGCTATGCTCTGCCCTTGCTTATCTGCACAAGCAGATGCCCCGAATTATTCATCGTGATCTGAAGCCGTCCAACGTAATGGTCGAAGAGAATGGCCATGTAAGATTAATTGATTTCGGCATCGCTAGACAGTTCAAGTCTGAGGCTTCTCAGGATACGATGCTGCTCGGTACACCAGGCTTCGCAGCACCAGAGCAAGGAGAGGCGGGAGGACAAAGTGATGCTCGAACCGATATGTATGGGCTAGGTGCGCTGCTGTACTATCTGTTAAGTGGGGGCCGTTATTACGAGGCATCTCATACCCAAGGGGGAGCGAGTGATCCCATGCGCTTATTGCAAGGAGATGTGCCACCGAATTTCAAGCGCATACTTGGTAAAATGCTTCAGTGGCACAAAGAGCAGCGATATTCTGCAATGGAAGAAGCAGAGGATGAGCTTCTTCCGCTAATTGCCGCGGAGAATGATCGAATGACCGCCTCTGGTCTACCCACTTATAGTCGGAAGCAGGCAGGAATTACCCTTACCATTCTTCCGCTTTCTCCTGGCTCTGGAGCTACATTCACAGCCATAACAATAGCGAAGCTGCTAGGAAGAGAGAAATTGAACGTTGCAGCAGGGGAATTCCCTTCCGTTAGACCGGAATGGGGGACACTTCTGCAATCAGCGCCCATGCCTGTTCAAGTACAGCATGGTCAGGGCTACGGCCACTCCTGGCATGAACACGGAGTGACTTGGTATGCACAACGACAGAATAATGTGGAGAATACAGCTGATGAGGTTGAGAAATTGATGCTCCAATTAAATCAGCATCACAAGGGAATTCGGCTCATTGATATTCCAAGCTGTGCGGATAACGAGCTGGTAAGCCGTTGGCTGATGCAATCGCATGCTGTGGTTGTTGTAGCTGATCCTTTTCTATCGAAGTGGGATAGCAAGCGGCTGCAGTACATCCTGCATCACACGCAAGAGCTGCAAGCACGCGGGGGACAAGTCGAGTGGATCCTTAATAAGGATACGGTGTTCAAAGGCCGTAAGGAATGGATGTCCATGCTGCCTGAGCGTCCAATTGCGGCTATTCCCCAGCTTCCATTCGCGAGCTGGCTGAATATAATGTGGAGTGGCAAATGGGCGACGGAAGACGATACTATGCGCCGGCCATTAGAGAAGGCCTTACAGCCCGTAATGAAGTGGCTCCAATCCGACAGGATACAAGAGATAGATCTTATGGTACAATGAGACGGTCTTTATTGACTAAGAATGAATAAATAGATAAACATAGCCATGAATGGAGATAGAGTATAAATGAGTTTGTTAACGGTAGAGCAATTATCTCATACGTTTGGAGATCGGGTATTATTTAGAAACGTCTCGTTCCGCTTGCTTGCCGGCGAGCATGTTGGCCTAGTTGGTGCCAACGGAACTGGAAAATCCACGATGATGAATATTTTGACCGGCAAGCTGCTGAAGGATGAGGGCAAGGTCGAGTGGACACCGAGAGTTCGTTACGGTTACTTGGATCAGCACACGAAGCTGGCAGAGGGCAAGACGATTCGGGATGTGCTGAAGGAAGCCTTTCTGCCTATGCTGCAGCTAGAGCAGGAGCTGAATGACATTGCTTCGCAAATGGGTGATGCGGATGTAGATAAGCTTGAGGTGCTTCTTGAACGAATGGGAGAAATTCAGGAAGAGCTTGATATTGGCGACTTCTATCTCATTGATGTGAAGGTAGACGAAATGGCTAATGGTCTCGGTCTGAATGCCATTGGTCTGGATCGAGATGTAACAGCACTCAGCGGCGGTCAGAGAACGAAGGTACTGCTTGCTAAGCTGCTTCTTGAGAAGCCTACGGTCCTATTGCTGGATGAGCCTACGAACTATTTGGATGAGGAGCATATTAACTGGCTTACGAACTATTTGAAGTCGTATCCTTATGCCTTCGTTCTCATTTCACACGATACCGGCTTTATGAATCAAGTCACTAATGTCATTTATCATCTGGAATTCTCGAAGCTGACTCGCTACACCGCGAATTATGAGAAGTTTCTTGAGATGGCGGATATGAATAAGGCTCAGCATATTGAGGCATATGAGAAGCAAAAGGATTATATTAAGAAACAGGAAGATTTTATTAATAAAAACAAAGCGCGGGCATCTACCTCGGGCCGTGCTAAGAGCCGTGAGAAGCAGCTGGATAAGATTGATCGGATCGACAAGCCGGAGGAAGCGGCTAAGCCGACCTTCAACTTCAAGGAATCCCGCACGAGCGGCAAAACGGTGTTCGAAGCGGAAGGGCTTGTTATCGGATATAATAAGCCGCTGCTGCCTAAGATGGATATGCTTATCGAGCGTGGCGACAAAATTGCGATCGTAGGCTGCAATGGGGTGGGTAAGTCAACTCTTCTCAAAACCATTCTAGGTGTGGTTCCAGAGCTGGATGGCAAGCTGTATAGAGGAGATTACCTGCATCCGGCATACTTCGAGCAAGAGGCCAAAGCGCCGACGATGACGCCGCTTGACGATGTATGGAATGATTTCTCCTTCATGAATCAGCATGAGGTTCGGGCTGCGCTAGCACGCTGTGGATTGAAGAACGAGCATATCACTCGTGCGCTCAATCAATTGAGCGGTGGTGAGCAAGCGAAGGTGCGTCTATGTAAGCTGATGCTGCATGAGAGCAACTGGATTCTATTCGATGAGCCGACGAACCATCTGGACGTTACGGCCAAGGCAGAGCTCAAGCGTGCCCTTAAGGCGTTCAAAGGCACGGTTGTTCTTGTATCCCACGAACCGGAATTCTATGAAGACTGGGTGACCAAAACGTGGGATGTTGAAGCATGGTCGATGCAGAGCCAGTCCTAATCCACTGGCCGTACACACGTTATTCAAGCAAGCAGGCCGGACCCAGCAACTGCGGTGCGGCCTGCTTGCATTTGAAATAAAGCTTCATTATGATTAAAAAAACGAGTCCTATAAGGATTTCGGGAAGCAGGTGAGCATCTAGAATGAATGAAAGAGTACTAATAGTAGAAGATGAAGCTGGTATTTCTCGTGTATTGCAGCTGGAGCTGGAGCATGAAGGCTATACGGTTGGTACCGCAGAAGATGGGCGTATTGGCTACGAGATGGCATCTACAGGTGAATGGGAGCTTGTTCTGTTGGATGTCATGCTGCCGGAGCTGAACGGTATTGAGGTGCTTCGCCGCTTGCGTCAAGCTGGCAACGCTGTCCCTGTGATTCTGCTTACAGCAAGAGATACCGTACCTGACAAGGTGAGCGGCTTCGAGCATGGAGCTAATGATTATATAACGAAACCCTTCGCGATGGAGGAGCTGCTGGCACGTGTCCGCAACATATTGCGGATATTCCAGCAATACCCGAAAGAGTCGGAAGGCTCTGATCTTATCAAAGTTGGTGATCTGACGATTGAGCTGCGCACGCGTAAGGTGTTCCGTAAAGATATCGTTATTGAGCTGACACCTCGTGAATTCGAATTGCTCGTCTATCTGGTCGAGAATAAGAATGAGGAGAAGTCTCGCGAAGACATTTTATCCGAGGTATGGGGCTATGACTTTATTGGGGAGACCAATCTGGTCGATGTCTATATTCGTTATTTGCGGCAAAAGCTGGACAAGGGTTATCGTCATAAGCTGATTCATACGGTCCGCGGTGTAGGCTATATGATAAAGGAGCCTGACGCATGACACTGCGTAAACGATTTACGCTGTTCACCATATTTTGGCTGATCTTTATTCTGATTTTATTCAATATATTCGTATACTTCTATGTGATTAAAATTACAACGGAGAGCGAAGAGCGCGTCATCGGGAATAAAGTGAACCTCATGCTGGAGAACCCGCAAATTCAGAATGGGAAGGGCTTGTACGATTCAGATCTGCTAAGTGAATATTACAATGTGAATGAAATGATCCGGATCGTACTGCCCGACAATAAGGTCGTTAATATTACAGGCTCTGACCCTGTCCTGCTCAATCTGCCAGCAGCATTCCAGCGGCAGCATGATACTGGCATGATCTCCAAGTCAAGTGAACGCATTCTGTATATGCGTGTGCCGCTATATGCAGGCTCCGATGTCGTGGCGATGCTGGAGGTTAACCGCGTTCTGAACGAGCTTGACGATTATTTGCAAATTCTCGTGGCAGCACTTACGGTTACGAGCGGCGGCGCGATCTTGTTCGCGATATTCGGGACGTATTGGTTCACCTCGCGCTTAACCGCTCCAATGCAGCAGATGGTTAATACGATGCGGGAAATTGACCGAAGCGGGAAGCTCCGGATGATCGAGACGACTTCTCATGAGGAATCTGCCGAGCTTCAACAGCTTGTCCGAGCGTTCAATCAGATGATTGAACGACTTGATCGAACCTTCGCCAGGCAGAAGCAGTTCGTAGCTGATGCTTCGCATGAGCTCAAGACTCCGCTTACGGTTATCAGCAGCTATGCGGGCATGCTGAAGCGCTGGGGAAGAGATGATGAGAATGTCCGGAATGAAGCGATTGAAGCGATAGACCGTGAAGCAACAAGGCTGCAGAACTTGACCAAGTCTATGCTGATGCTGGCGGAGGCTGAGCAAGAGGACTGGCTTCGTCAGGAACTGTTCGATGTTGTGGTCGTCGTTGATGAGCTGGCAGGTATGCTGCAGACGACATTCCAACGGCCGATTCGCGTGAAATCGATGTCGAAGGTAGTTCGTTTGTATGGAGACAAAGATAAGATCAGGCAGCTTCTAGTGATTCTGCTGGATAATGCAATTAAATATAGTAAAGATCCAATCGAAGTATCTGTCTCCCTGATCAAGAACATTGTCAAAATCGAGGTTAAAGATAAGGGAATCGGAATCCCAGAGAATGAGATTCCCCATATGTTCGAACGATTCTATCGAGTGGATGGCGCTCGCAGCCGGGCAACAGGCGGCGTAGGTCTAGGCTTATCCATTGCTAAGCGAATTATCGATTTGCATGAGGGCAAGGTGGATGTGTTCAGTCTGCCGGATCTTGGCACAACCATTACACTTCAATTCAAGCAAAGAAAATAAGGGGGAGCCTTATTGAAATACCGTGTAGCTTCTGTCCAATACAAATTAGCGGATATTACTTCCTTCGAACAATTCGCTGAGCAAGTCACTCATTATGTGCGCAATGCTTCCGAATACGGAACGCAATTCGTTCTATTCCCGGAATTTATGACTACCTAGCTGTTATCCATCGGGGATGACAGCGGAAACCCACTGCCTATCGAGAGGCTGCCTGAATTCACAGCGCAATATGAGCAGCTATTCTGCAAGCTGGCCTCTGAATACGACGTCTATATTGTAGGAGGAACGCATGTAATTGATGCAGGAGAGGGAAAGCGCCGTAATTGCGCGCATTTATTCCATCCGAATGGCAGGATAAAATCCATCTAACGCCAACAGAGGTGTCTGATTGGAATATGTCGCCAGGTGAAGGACTGGCCGTATTCGATACAGAGTTCGGAACGATAGCTATGCTTACTTGCTATGATATTGAATTTCCTGAGATCGTACGTATGGCACGCGCCAAAGGGGCGAATGTGATCTTTTGTCCTTCCTGCACCGATGACCGCCACGGCTTCTACCGCGTAAGATACTGCTGTCATGCACGAGCAGTAGAGAATCAGCTTTATATCGTTACTACTGGGACAGTAGGCTCGCTGCGCAAGGTTGATTTCATGCGAGCGAATTATGGTCAGGCAGCGATAATTGCACCTAATGATATTCCATTCCCACCTGCAGGCATTCTCAGTGAAGGAGTCATTAATGATGATATGCTCATCGTTGCTGATCTTGATCTTCAACTGCTGGAAGAGGTAAGATCGAGCGGCTCGGTAACAACCTGGCGTGATCGCAGAACGGATCTGTATACAGACTGGGAATAACCAGTCTCTAACCATCCGCATGGGGAAGGGGAGAGCAATATTGCTGAAGAAGCTGTACGTTTTTAATCCAGATGGAGTGCCTGTTCAAGCTATTATTCGGCGTTATACGAGCAATGACTTCGATTCGTTAATAGATGTGCAGCGAGAGAGCTTCCCTGCACCCTATCCAGAGGAGCTATGGTGGAACAATGCACAATTGACAGAGCATGTGAATCGCTTCCCTGAAGGTGCGCTATGTGCTGTCATCAACGGGATGATTGTTGGCTCCATGACAGGGCTTATCGTTGATCCGTCTGATTATGAGCATTCACATGACTGGGGGACCATTACCGATAACGGCTATATTCGCAATCACAATCCCAATGGCAATACACTGTACATAGCAGATATTTGTGTTATACCTGCATATCGTAAGACCGGTATTGGCAAATGGCTCATGCAGACGATGTATGAGACAGTTGTTCAGCTTGGACTTCAGAGGCTGCTTGGAGCAGGACGTATGCCTGGCTATCATCGATATGCAGCTCAGATGACGCCCGAACACTATCTGGAGCAAGTCATGAGAGGTACATTCAAAGACCCGGTTGTGACGTTCCTGCTGCGCTGTGGGCGTACCCCGGTTGGGATCGCTAAGAATTATCTAGACGACGAGGAATCTGTGAACAACGCGGTTTTTATGGAATGGCGCAATCCGTTTCTCTCGGATGCCGAAATCGAGCGGTTAATAGAGGTAGTTTTTTAATTATACTAGTCGTGTGAAAAAGGAGAATGGATATATGATCTATCATCGCATTACGTCTATTGACGATGCTTACTTCGCTTCATTACATGCCTTGCTGAAGCGTATTTTCCCTCCGGAGGAGGTTCTAGCCTATGATCTGTGGAGAGAGCCGCTTGAAGATCCGTCGATCCATGTATACGTTGCGATAGAGGATGGTGAAGTAGTCGGTTCTACGGAGTATCGCTATTACTCGGAGTTGAGAGTAGCAATGACTGATTTCACTATTATTGGTAAGCATTCTCAAGGGATTGGCCGCTTCCTGCTCAGCAATAGAGAGAAAGACTTGGCTAGACTTGAAGCTGAGTCAGGAACTGTGTCCATCGGTATGTTCGCAGAAATCTACGATCCATATCTAAGCGTAGAGCATGAATTCGGCGGGGTAACTCCGATGAATCCTTATGTACGTAGAGAGGTTCTGTCTCATATTGGCTATAAACGTCTGAATCTGAACTATGTTCATCCATCTTGGGATCATGAAGGGCAAGCAGTAGAAGGATTGAATCTAAGCTTCCTGCCTGTAGATGAGGAGTTAAATCAGATTCCTGCTGCACTTGTTGTAGAGTTTCTAGAGGGCTATTATGCTGCATTGCCGAACAAGCCACAGGCTTGGCTCGATATGATGAATGAGCTTCGCAGCAGGGATATGGTAGCGCTGCTGCCGCTATGATGCGAATCACGTTTCGTGGCACAGGCGATTCCATGGGGGTGCCTCGCGTATATTGCGACTGTGAAGTGTGTATGGAAGCTCGCTTGACAGGCAGGAACAGGCGTCTGCGTTCATTAGTCCAGCTCGATGATCCCGATGTCGGGACGATGATGATTGACTGTGGACCGGATTGGGGCAAGCAGATGGAGGCGGCAGGACTTCGCTTCGTGAATCGCATTCTGATCACGCATGCACATTTTGACCATATTGGTGGACTCGTCGAATGGGCTGATGCCTGTCGATGGCTTGGCAGGCTTGGTGAAGCTTATGCGCCATCAGAAGTCATCACTGAAGTACTCGCAAGGTTCCCATGGCTGCAGAGACAGATAACGTTCATTCCACTTGATCAGCCGACATCATTCGGACAGTGGCAGGTTAACGCATGGCGGGTCAATCACGGGAAGAATGGCTATTCGTACGCCTTTCGCTTCGATAATGCACTGTCTGGCAAGTCATGGGCATATTGCTCCGATGCCATCGGATTGACCGATGAGCAGCAGAAGCCATTATATGGGCTGGATCTGCTCGTGCTTGGGACCAGCTTCTATAAGGAGAATTTCGATTACGATACACGATCGGTATACGATGTGACGGAAGCGCTTGTGCTTCTTGAGGAATGGAAGCCCAAGAAGGTTCTGTTCACCCACATGTCGCATGATATAAATCTATGTATAGATTATGCTATCCCTGCTCATACAGCATTCGCTGAGATAGGGATGGAAATTTGTGTATGATCAGCTAGTTGACGACAAGGCTATCGTTGTCGTAGACTGATGGAGAAGTAATTGATGAATAAAATGAATCGTGTCATTTTGGAAGGGGCAATTTTAATGATTACAGGTGTTCTTAACTCCTAATTGGATAGATCGGACTTCGATCAGGAACGAAGGATAGGTCATGCTGGCTGAATTTTCAGCTATGTCATGCTTCTATTGCGACGTCTTGGATCCTGTTCCGATACCATGAGTTAAGAACATGTGGATTCCGCCTGAAATGACATTGGTCAGCGGCCTTTTCACCGTGCTCTTGCAGCACGGTTTTTTGCGTTCTTATATGCTTATACGAATAGGGTTCAAGCAGGGACTGCGATTGTATGTCCTATTGTCTTCTACACGTATAGCTTGGAATGCAAGATGAAAAGCTGGCTATTGAAACAGGAATGGAGCGCTCATGCGTTCTGTTCCTGTTTTTTTTATTTTATTCAACCTCACTAATGAAATAGGAGTGGATTAAGCAATGAATGAAGCATCATTGAAACGATTGGAATATGACAAGTTGAAGGAACAGCTGGTAGGGTATACGGTTTCTCCGGCAGGAAGCGCATTGGCTGTTAAGCATGTACCAAGCTCTAATAAGAACCAGGTCAGAGCATGGCTTACAGAGACGGAGGAGGCAGTGGCTTTGTTAGCTTCAGGTGCCAGCATTCCCTTATCGGCAATGGATGGAATAGATGTATTCCTGTCTCTCCTTGGCAAAGGGAAAATCTATTCTGAGAGTGAGCTAGAGCAGCTTCATATTTGGCTGATCTCGGTAGCGCAAATGAAGCGTTATATGGACAGCAAGCGAACGATAGCGAGTACGATAGCTGGATATGCGGATTCGATGTACGATTGTCCGAAGCTTCGCGAAGAGCTGGCGAGATGTATACGCTATGGTCGTCTGACCGATCAAGCGAGTGGTGAGCTAGCAAGAATAAGAAGGCATATGATCGCCATTGAGGATAAAATTCAACGTAGAGTAGAGGCAGCGCTAAGCAAATATAAGTCAGCTCTTCAAGAGCCTATTGTCAGCAAGCGCAGCGGCAGATCCGTGATTGCCGTGAAGCGCGAGTTCAGGAAGCAGGTTCCCGGTACAGTCTGGGATGAATCGGCAAGCGGCCAGACACTATTCATTGAACCCATTGATGTAGCGGAGCTGCAGACGGAGCTATCCCAGTGGGCCATGGAGGAAGAGAGGGAGAGGACTGTCATATTGTCTGGATTGTCGGACTTGGCAGAGGCTTATTCCTCAGAGCTTAGGGCTAACGTAGAAGCGATGGCGACGTTCGATTTCATAATGGCGAGAGGGAAGCTGTCCTACTCCTATAATGGCAAGCCAGTTATAGTAAGGGATGAGCCTGTGATTCGGCTGGTGGAGGCTCGGCATCCACTGCTGGGCAGCGGTGGGGAGCCGCTTACTGTTGAACTCGGCTTTCAGTGGCGGCAGTTGGTCATTACAGGTCCGAATACAGGGGGGAAGACAGTATCACTTAAGACAATCGGGCTTCTTGCCCTAATGGTGCAATCGGGCCTGCTGGTACCAGTGAAAGAGGGAAGCTGCTTCGGGCTGTTTCGTCATATAATTGCTGATGTGGGAGATGGTCAAAGCTTAGAGCAGTCGCTCAGCACCTTCTCCTCCCACATAGATGTACTGAGGCAGATGCTGGAAGCAGCGGATGGACATTCTTTGCTGCTGCTGGATGAGCTGGCTGCTGGGACAGATCCGGGAGAAGGCATCGCCTTATCGATTGCCGTTCTTGAAGAGCTGCTGAAGCGCAAGTCATTGACAGCGGCGACGACACATTTTAATGAGATCAAAAGATATGCTTCACGTACGCCTGGCTGTATGAATGCGAGAATGGCTTTTGATCCAGAGACGCTGCGCCCTTTATATCGATTAGAGATTGGTGAAGCGGGAGAGAGTCATGCGTTCGTTATTGCTAGGCGATACGGATTGCCTGAGAATGTAATGAAACGAGCTGAGGAGCTGGCCGAGAATCGACAGACGGAATTACTTGCTGTCAGCGATGAAACGGAGAAGGAGAATGATCTTGGAGGTCTAATGAATAGGCGAGAAGCGGAGGTCTGCATAACAGAGCACAGTCTCGAGAAGGCAGAAGTCCCTGAGAAGAAAAAGCTCCCTGTGCTGGAGATAGGCGATTCGGTATGGATCTATCCCTTAAAGCGTAATGGTATCGTCTATCTGCCTGCTGATGAACGAGGTGAAGTCGTTGTCCAAGTGCAGGGACGCAAAATGAAGTTCAATCATAAGCGGCTAAGGCTGTCGATTACTAGAGAGAAGCTGTATCCAGGTGCTGATTATGATCTAGATATCGTGTTCGAGACAAAAGAAAATCGCAAAATCCGAAAGCTGATGGGACGGAAATTTGTGGAAGGACTATCGATTGAAACAAAAGCAGATGAAGATTAATACGTTTAACAGTTAACTATGCTAAGAGGGACTAGAGCAGCCATAAGCTTCTCTAGTCCCTGCTTTGTATAACGAGCAATAAGCCTTGCTGTACGGATACAGTGCCAACCCTATTGATTATAATGTTGCTGATTCCTAACGATTGCCCAATGGTTAGTGTCGCTTCATGCAGAGGATATTGGAAGCCGTGAAGAGTTACACCAGTAACCTTCTCCGTCAAGGGAAGCAAGGACACGTTGCTGAATTCGCCCTTGGTCAGCTGCTGCATGCTGCTTGCAAGGGATATGCGGTTATGCTCATCTATTATTGAAGCAGGGATGTGACGCTCTTCTGCGAGAGCAAGCAAATGAACGTTCGCGAGTGAATGGTCAAATCGGCTTCCGAGTGCGCCCAGGAGTAGAATTTCGGATGGTTCCAGATTAAGCGCGCGGCGGAATGCCATCTCGGTGTCGGTATAGTTTTTATCAATGGGATCACAGGTGATGGTTTCCATGCTATTTTGTTGAATCCTCTCAAGCTGCTTCTCAGTAACGGAATCGAAATCACCTATAGCAGTGTGAGGCTGCAGGCCTTGCTTTACTAGGAATAACGCCCCTTTGTCTGCACCAATTAAGACATCGTCAGCTTGAATATAGGAAAGGGCCCAGCTGCCCAGATTGCCGCCTGTACATATTATGACTCGCCTCTTCATGACTTTCATCCTTTCAATATCAGTTCACAAATGTCAGTATATAGCGAATGCACACTATAAAACCACCTGTTTTGCTGAAAAAGAACGAAAAAGAGAATAACTAGTCGTTGCGTAACCGAATAAGCGAGGCTAAAATGGGAAAGGACAGTGCCGACTGGAGATGCCAGATCGGTCATAACAAAGCGGAGGAGTAGAGGTTGAATTTGGACATCTTCGGTCTATTCAGCATCATTGGTACAGTAGCTTTCGCAGTGAGCGGTGCGATTGTAGCGATGGAGGAAGAGTATGATATTCTAGGTGTGTTTGTACTTGGATTAGTGACAGCCTTCGGAGGCGGGGTCATGCGGAATTTATTGATCGGTATGCCTGTTACGACTTTGTGGAATCAAGGCTATTTGCTCAAAATAGCGATTATCGCCATGACGATAGCTTTTCTGCTCCCAACCTCATGGATCTCCAAGTGGCGTAAAAGCGAAGCTTTCTTCGATGCAATCGGCTTGTCAGCCTTCGCGATTCAAGGTGCGCTGTATGCAACAGAAATGAACCATCCGATTAGTGCTGTATTAGTTGCAGCTATGCTAACCGGAATTGGCGGCGGTATTATACGCGATGTATTGGCTGGCAGGAAGCCTCTTGTATTGAAGGATGAGATTTATGCCGTATGGGCAATGCTCGCGGGCCTTGCCATTGGACAGGGCTGGTTTCATTCAACGCTGGACTTATTATTCTTATTCGTTGTTATTATTACGCTGCGTATGCTCTCCGTCTATTACAAGTGGAAGCTGCCACGAAGATCACTCAAAGCAAATAGTTCGAACTAGGAGGGAGTGCAGTCATGAAAGCTCGTGTATTATTCGTATGTCTAGGCAACATTTGCCGTTCTCCAATGGCTGAAGCAGTATTCCGTCATTTGGTAGAGAAAGAATCCCTCGGGGATCGGATTGAAGTAGACTCTGCGGGTACAGGGGATTGGCATATCGGCCATCAGCCTCATGAAGGAACGCGGAAGCTTCTCGATAGCAAAGGAATTTCTTATGATGGCATGAAGGCAAGACAGTTCACTGGGCAAGACCAAGCCGCATATGACTATATTGTGTGCATGGACAGCAAGAATGAACGGGATGTTCAGCAGATTATTGCTTCATTCGAGGATAAGGCTGGCGGGAATGCTGCTATTTTTAAATTTATGGACTTGCTTCCAGAGAAAGAAACGACAGAGGTGCCTGATCCCTATTACACAGGTAACTTTGAATTTGTATATGAGCTGGTAGAAGAGGGCTCCAAGCGACTTCTTGAGCGAGTGAAGGCTGATCTGCAGCTCTATTCTCTCTAATCTCCAAGAGCAACAAAAGCCGCAACCATTGATGAATCAACGGTTGCGGCTTTTGTTATTGTAGTGCTCGGCTATTCTTGAAGGAAGTACTCGAGTGCTTCTGGAATTTCCTGCTGCCAGAACCCCCATTGATGCTTGCCGTCTTTCTCCGTGTAGCTGATTGTTACGCCTTTTTGCTCAAGGATAGATCTGGCTTCCCTATTAATGGCGACGAAATCGAATACACCGCTCTCTGTTTCATATTCAGTCTCTTGCAGTCCGACGATCATGTACATCGTAAGCCATGATAGGTCGGCCGATTCTTGCATGATCTCATGCGAACGCTCATAATAAGCGCCCGATAAGGACATCACTCTGGTGAACAGCTCCGGATAAGTGAGAGCGAGGTGGAAGGAAACTGTACCTCCCAGCGAGTCGCCGGCAAGCAAGCGCTGCTCTGGGTCACGTCGGATCGGATATTTGGCTTCAATAAAAGGAATGAGCTCCTCACCGAAAAAACGGACGTAATTCGCATGACGCTCGCCATTCGGTGTATATTCGGAGGTACGGACCTTCTTGTCCACATCTACGCCTACTATAATGAAGGGCTCAACGCCTTCATCCAGAATAATACGGTTCGCTGTTGTAGCAATACGTCCGAAGTTGAAGAAATCCTCACCATCCTGACAATAGACAACGGGGTAGCTCAGCACTTCATTATAGCCTGGTGGCAAATAGACGCGAAGATTACGCTCTCCTTCTGGCAAATAACGGCTTGCTACTGTTTCTTTTAGTACGGTGCGCTTCAAATATCGTTCGTCCGTCATGATTAATCCCTCCGTGATTGAATGGAATGCAGTGCTTGTGGGTAAACAATAGTAAGGTATAACTAAGTCTTTGAATCTGACAAGCCTTAAATATAGGGAGAAAGATCCAATTCCGTTGATTGTATTATGCTGTTATACAGAATAAACAAGTCTGTTACATATACAATTTCTTTACACAAACGGTTGAATGTACGAAAAAACAACGGTTTTTTTGTTTTTTGCTTTGACCATTTTGAGTAAACAGGTTTATAATAATTCTATAACAGAGAGCTTCGATTTTCAAATATTAATGATTGAGGTGAGCGTTCAAAATGAGCAAACTGCTTAGCAAACTGCCATATGAAGTTCAAACAGAACCTGTAAAACCGCTATCTGTATTGTCTCTCGACGGTGACGTCGTTAATCCGGACCTTATGCCGGATCTTACGGATGAACAATTAAAAGAAATTATGTATCGCATGGTATTCACTCGCACTTGGGACGAACGTGCTGTAAACCTGGGCCGTCAAGGCCGTCTTGGTTTCTATGCACCAGTATCTGGTCAAGAAGCTTCGATGATAGGCAGTGAGTATGCTTTGAATAAAGATGATTTCATCGCTCCTGGTTATCGCGATATGCCGCAGCTGGTATGGCATGGCCTTCCACTGTATCAAGCATTCCTATATTCCCGTGGACACCAGCACGGTGGCCAAATTCCTGAAGACGTGCATGTGCTTATGCCACAAATCATTATCGGCGCACAAATCCTGCATGCTACAGGCGTAGCAATGGCATTCAAGAAACGCGGCCAGAAGCGCGTAGCTATTACTTATACAGGTGACGGCGGTTCGTCAGAAGGCGACTTCTACGAAGGTCTTAACTATGCTGGAGCATTCAAGCTTCCAGTCATTTTTGCAGTACAAAACAACCGTTATGCTATCACAACGCCTTTCGAGAAGCAGACAGCAGCATTGTCTATCGCTCATAAAGCGGTTGCTGCCGGCATCACAGGTGTTCAAGTAGACGGCATGGACGTACTTGCAGTTATCAAAGCTGTATCCGAAGCTGCTGAGCGCGGCCGCAACGGTGAAGGCGCAACCTTGATCGAAATGCTGACTTACCGTTTCCGTCCGCATTCCTTGGCAGATGACGCTACGAAATATCGGACTAAAGACGAGGAAGCTGAATGGGCTCTGAAAGATCCACTCACTCGTTTCGGCAAGTTCTTGGAGAAAAAAGGCCTTTGGACGGAAGAAGATACGAACCGCGTGAAGGAAGAAGCGAAAGCAACAGTGAACGAGCATATCAAAAAAGCAGAAGCTACTGAGAAAATGACAGTTGCAGGCTTGATTGATTCGATGTTC
This sequence comes from Paenibacillus xinjiangensis, assembly GCF_059686975.1. Lineage (NCBI taxonomy): Bacteria > Bacillati > Bacillota > Bacilli > Caryophanales > Paenibacillaceae > Paenibacillus > Paenibacillus xinjiangensis. The sequence goes on from NZ_JCAALS010000012.1 coordinate 111,068, forward strand.
GAGAATACGCCTCAGTATCTGGAAGAACAAAAGGCTGATTTCGAATAAGCAGCTGAATGAGTTTTGCTTGAAGCAAAAATGAGGGAGGATCTGACTATAATGGCACAAATGAATATGTTGGAAGCAATTCGCGACGCGATGCGCGTCGAGCTCAAACGTGACGAGAACGTACTTATCTTCGGTGAGGACGTTGGTAAAGTAGGCGGTGTATTCCGTGTAACGGAAGGACTGCAAGAGGAATTCGGCGAGGAGCGCGTTTTTGATACACCTCTAGCTGAATCTGCTATTGGCGGATTGGCTGTAGGTATGGGTATTCAAGGCTTCCGTCCAATTGCTGAAATTCAATTCGTAGGCTTCATCTATGAAGCACTTGATCAGATGTTCGTACAAGCTGCTCGTATGCGTTACCGCTCTGGCGGACGCTACAACGCGCCAATCGTATTCCGTACGCCTTTCGGCGGCGGCGTTAAAGCGGCTGAGCTGCACACGGATTCCCTGGAAGGCTTGGCTGTACAAACACCAGGCATGAAGGTTGTCATTCCTTCGAACCCTTACGATGCAAAAGGCCTAATGATCTCAGCTATTCGCGATAATGATCCTGTATTCTTCATGGAGCATCTGAACTTGTATCGCGCATTCCGTGCTGAAGTTCCAGAAGGCGAATACACCGTTGAGATCGGCAAAGCGAACGTTGTTCGTGAAGGCAGCGATGTTACGATCATTGCTTACGGCATGATGGTACACACTGCTGTGAAAGCAGCGGATGAGCTTGAGAAGAACGGTGTGAAAGCAGAGGTTATTGACCTTCGCTCCCTGGTACCTCTCGATATCGACACACTCGTTGCATCAATCAAAAAAACCAACCGTGCTATCGTCGTGCAAGAAGCGCAAAAAACGTCTGGCGTAGCGGCGGAGGTTATTGCACAAATCAACGAAAAAGCGATTCTTCACCTTGAAGCGCCAGTTCTTCGTGTTGCGGGCCCAGATACTGTGTATCCATATGCTCAAATCGAAGATGCTTGGCTGCCTACACCAGCTCGCATCGTTGCAGCTGCCAATAAAGTGTTGAACTTCTAATAATTACTATATATACAGCGGTACAGTCCGTAACAGAATTTATTGCGGCATAATGTAAAGGAGGTACTCACGGTGGCTAAATTTGAATATAAGTTCCCGGAGCTTGGCGAAGGCTTGCACGAAGGCGAAATTATCAAAGTGCATATTAAACCAGGTGACAAGGTAACAGATGACGACATTGTAATGGAAGTACAGAATGATAAGGCGATTGTTGAAGTCCCTTGTCCAGTTAACGGTACAGTTCTTGAAGTATTCGTTAAAGACGGTCAAGTATGTCATGTAGGAGAGGTTGTCGCTATTATTGATGCTGAAGGCGAATTGCCTGAGGGTGCAGAAGCTCCAGCTGAAGCTCCACAAGCGGAAGCGCCAGCAGCTGCTCCAGCACAATCAGCTCCTGCAGCAGCAACTGAAGCACCAAAAGCAACGAGCGAAGCCGTACTAGCTACACCTAGCGTTCGTAAATTCGCACGTGAGCAAAACGTTGATCTCACTCAAGTGAGCGGTACTGGCAAAAACGGCCGTATTACTCGTGATGATGTAACTGGCTTCAACGGCGCTGCAGCTCCAGCTGCATCAACAGAAGCTCCAGCACAAGAGACAGCAGCAGTAGCAAGCGATGCTGGAGATAAGAAAGCAGCAGCTCCTGTAGCAGCTGGCACAGCTTACCGTCCAGAAGAGCGTGTACCGTTCAAAGGTATCCGCAAAGCGATTGCTAACGCTATGGTGAAATCTGTCTACACAGCTCCTCATGTAACGATCATGGATGAGGTTGATGTAACAGAGCTTGTTGCCCTTCGTTCCAAATATAAGCCTTATGCAGAGAAAAAAGGTTCCAAGCTGACTTACCTGCCGTTCATTGTGAAGGCACTTGTAGCAGCTTGCCGCCAATTCCCAATCATGAACGCTACGCTTGATGAAGCTAATCAAGAAATCGTTCTTCGCAAATATTACAACATCGGTATTGCAACAGATACGGATAACGGCTTGATCGTTCCGGTTATCGAGGATGCTGATCGTAAAAACATCTTCATGGTTGCTGACTCCATTCGTGACCTTGCGGTTCGTGGACGTGACGGTAAACTGACTGCGAACGAGCTAAGAGGCAGCACGATTACAATCTCTAATATCGGTTCTGCAGGCGGTATGTTCTTCACACCGGTTATCAACTTCCCTGAAGTCGCTATCCTTGGAACAGGCCGTATCTCCGAAAAAGCTATTGTTCGCAACGGTGAAATTGTCGCTGCTCCAGTCATGGCTCTTTCACTCAGCTTCGACCACCGTCTAATTGATGGTGCAACAGCACAGAACTTTATGAACCATATTAAACTGCTTCTGGGTCAACCAGAACTATTCATCATGGAGGTGTAAGAACATGGTAGTAGGAGACGCTTCATTAGATATTGACACTCTAGTCATCGGTGCAGGCCCTGGCGGTTATGTTGCAGCTATTCGTGCAGCACAGCTTGGACAAAGCGTATTGGTTGTTGAGAAAGAAAACGTAGGTGGCGTATGCTTGAACGTAGGCTGTATCCCTTCCAAAGCGCTTATCTCAGCATCTCATCAATATGAATCCATCAGCCATGCGTCAGCATTCGGCATTACGGCTAGCGACGTTAAGGTTGAATGGAATAAAGTACAAGATTTCAAGAACGGAATCGTTAAGAAATTGACTGGCGGCGTTGCTTCTTTGCTGAAAGCGAACAAAGTCGATTATTTCAACGGCGAGGTTATGTTCATCAACGAGAACGAAGCGCGTGTCTTCAATGATCAAGAAGCGCCTCGTTACCGGTTCAAGAACTGTATTATTGCTACAGGCTCCCGTCCGATCGAGCTGAAGCCATTCCCGTTCAGCAAACGTATCGTATCTTCGACTGGCGCGTTGTCGCTGCCTGAAATTCCTAAGAGCATCATCGTTATCGGTGGCGGTTATATCGGTATCGAGCTTGGTCAAATGTATTCCAAATTCGGCACTAAAGTTACAGTGATCGAGGGTGGAGACACCATTCTTCCAGGCTTTGATAAAGATATGTCCAACATCGTGGCTAAGAAGCTTAAAGGTACAAAAGTGGATATCGTTACTGGTGCACTCGCGCAAAGCGCTGTGCAAACAGACAATGATGTTACACTCACTTACAAAGTAGGCGACAAAGAAGAGACTGTAACTGCAGATTACCTGCTCGTTACGGTTGGACGTCGTCCTAACACAGATGGCGAACTCGGTCTTGACCTTGCAGGCGTAAACGTCACTGATCGTGGTCTGGTTGAAGTGGACGGCCAATGCCGTACTAGCAACCCACACATCTATGCAATTGGCGACATTATTGCTGGACCTGCGCTTGCGCACAAAGCGATGTATGAAGGCCGTGTAGCTGCAGAAGCTATCTCTGGCTTGCCAAGCGTTATTGATTACAAATGTGTGCCTGCTGTATGCTTCTCTGATCCAGAATGCGCAAGCGTTGGTTACAGCGAGAAAGAAGCAAAGGAAAAAGGCCACAATACAAAAGTCGGCAAATTCCCATTCGCAATCAACGGACGCGCAATGTCGCTTAACGCGACTGAAGGCTTCGTGAAGCTTGTTGCGGATGCAGATACTGGCCTTGTACTTGGCGCACAAATTATTGGTACGGAAGCTTCCAACATGATTGCTGAGCTCGGTCTTGCTATCGAGATGGGTGCTACGCTTGAAGATGTTGCTCTAACTATTCATGCGCATCCTACACTTGGAGAGATCGTTCTTGATGCAGCGGAAGTTGCACTCGGACATCCGATTCATACAGTAGTTAAGTAATATATAGAATTTGCACTAGTAAAGTATAGGAAGAGGCTGCGCAGCTGATATAGCATGCGGGCCTCTTTTTGCATATCCTTATATTAGAAGTTATGAAAACAGGAAAGACAGATTGCTCTCTAAATGTTAAAATAAATGGAGTGTGTTCACACAAAGAAACAAGGTCAGGGGGCTGATTGGCAATGACGAAGTATACAAACGAGAACGAATATTTAGAGCTGCTCCGGCATGTCCAGCAGCATGGTACTAGAAAAGAGGACCGAACGGGTACGGGAACGATATCAACGTTCGGCTATCAGATGAGATTTGATCTAAACAAAGGTTTTCCGATTATAACGACGAAACGCGTTCCATTTCGCTTAATTGTCAGTGAATTATTGTGGTTTATTAAAGGGGATACGAATATTCGCTATCTGCTGCAGCACAATAATAATATATGGAATGAATGGGCGTTCAAGAAGTGGGTGGAGAGCCCTGATTACACTGGACCGGATATGACGAACTTCGGGCTTCGATCACAGTCAGATGAGGCGTTCAATGCGTTATACGTTGAACAAATGGACAGGTTCAAGGCTCTTATCCTCAGTGATGATGAATTTGCTGTGAAATATGGTGAGCTGGGTAACGTATATGGCAAGCAATGGCGTGAGTGGAAGACGTCGCAAGGAGATACAATAGACCAATTGAAGGACGTTATCGCTACGATTAAGAGCAACCCTGATTCCAGAAGATTAATTGTATCGGCATGGAATCCAGAGGATGTGCCTAATAATATGGCATTGCCGCCATGTCATACCATGTTCCAATTCTACGTGTCTGAAGGCAAGCTCTCCTGTCAATTATATCAGAGGAGTGGAGATATATTCCTCGGTATTCCGTTCAATATTGCAAGCTATGCATTACTGACTCATCTTATCGCACATGAATGCGGGCTGCAGGTAGGTGAGTTCATTCACACCCTTGGCGATGCTCATATTTATGTGAACCATCTGGATCAGATTGAAACACAATTACAGCGTGAGCCGAAATCGCTGCCTGAGCTTAAGCTGAACCCAGATATCCGTTCGATATTTGACATTGAGGTGGAGGATATCACACTTGATTCCTATCAGCCACATCCATCGATAAAAGCTCCAGTAGCTGTATAAAAGGGGAGAAACAGCTGTGTCCATTACATTAATTGCGGCTATGGACCGCAACCGCGCCATTGGGATCGGCAACAAGCTTCCATGGCGTCTGCCAGCCGAAATGGCGTTTTTCACTCGTGAGACAAAAGGGAAGACGGTCGTTATGGGACGGAAAACGTTCGAGTCGCTGCCTAAGCCGCTCAAGGATAGATTGAATGTTATTGTCACCCGTCAAGCAGAACTGGTCTATGAAGGCTGTGAGGTGGTCCATTCCATTGAAGAGGCCATGGAGCGTTATGGGCATGATGAGATCATGGTTATAGGCGGAGCGGATATCTATCGGCAGTTCCTTCCGTATGCGGACAAATTGCTTTTGACAGAGGTAGATATTGAAGTTGCTGATGCTGATGCGTTCTTCCCAGAGATGCCTGATGGAGAATGGGAGCGTATTAACGCTGAACGAATTAGCAAGAATGAGACCAATATTCATGATTTTACTTTCCAGACGTTCGTACGTAGTTCCAAATAGTTCCTCCTACTAAGATGCATTTCACGAACGATACGCTATATAGTGCAAATGATTGTGCGGATAATCCATTAACTACGGTAGACAGGAATGGTAGGATTCTTTAAAATGGTATTCAAAAGTGTAAAAGTTTAATATTGAATATTTAATGGATTCCCGATATAGTTTGATAGAGAATACTTATTGAGGTTAACGGGAATAACGGATGGAGGAAATACGATCATGTCTACACCTACTGGATTTATGGAATATCAGCGTCAGCTCCCAGCCGACCGTGATCCTATTGAGCGGGTTAAAGATTGGGAAGAATTTCACAAGCACATGCCGGACGAGCAGCTGCGTACGCAAGGCTCACGTTGCATGGACTGTGGAACACCGTATTGTCATACAGGCATAGAATTGGCTGGTTCTGTATTAGGCTGCCCAGTCAACAACTTAATTCCGGAATGGAATAACTTAATCTATCGGGGATTATGGCGTGAAGCGCTGGATCGTCTGCACAAGACGAATAACTTCCCTGAGTTTACTGGCCGCGTATGCCCAGCACCATGCGAAGGCTCATGCACGGTTGGTCTGATTGGCGATGCAGTAACGATTAAGACGATCGAACAAGCGATTATTGATCGCGGCTTCGAAGAAGGCTGGGTAGTGCCACAGCCTCCGAAGGTGCGTACAGGTAAGCGTGTAGCTGTTGTAGGCTCTGGTCCTGCGGGAATGGCAACTGCAGCTCAATTGAACAAAGCTGGTCATACAGTAACGGTTTATGAACGTGCGGATCGTGTTGGCGGTCTGTTAACATACGGTATACCGACGATGAAGCTCGAAAAAGGTGTCGTTCAGCGTCGTGTTGATATTATGATTGAAGAAGGTATCGAATTCGTTACAAATACAGAAATCGGTAAAGACATTACCTCTCAAGAGCTCATGGAGCAATTCGATGCTGTTGTATTGTGCGGCGGAGCTACGAAAGCTCGTGATGTAGAGATGGAAGGCCGTGAGCTTAACGGTATTCATCAAGCGATGGATTATTTGAACGGTACGATCAAGAGCTATCTGGACTCCAATCTGGAGGATGGTCAATACATCTCGGCTAAAGACAAAGACGTTATCGTCATTGGCGGCGGCGACACAGGTACTGACTGTGTAGCTACTGCACTTCGCCACGGTTGTAAATCGGTTACTCAATTCGGTACTCATGCGAAAGCTCCGCTGACGCGTGACAATGTGAATAACCCTTGGCCGCAATTCCCGAATGTGTACACTTTGGATTATGCTCATGAAGAGGCGAAAGCGATCTTCGGTGAAGATCCTCGCGCATTCTCTGTTCTGACTAAGAAATTCGTTGGTGACGGGAATGGCAACTTGAAAGAGCTGCACACCGTACAAATTGAGCGTACAGTAGATGAGACTGGACGCAAAATATACAAAGAAATCCCAGGAACTGAAAAAGTATGGCCTGCTGATCTTGTATTTATTGCTGTCGGCTTTGAAGGTCCTGAGAACACGATTATCAATCAGCTTGGTCTTGATCAAGATCGTCGTTCGAATGTAAAAGCTCGTTATGGAAAATATACGACGAACGTAGATAAAGTATTCGCGGCAGGCGACATGCGTCGTGGACAAAGCTTAGTCGTATGGGCAATCAATGAAGGCCGTGAGGCTGCTCGCGAGGTAGACAAATATCTGATGGGTTCATCGATGCTTCCATAAGCGATTGCACCAAACCTAATAGTTCAACATTAGAAAAGCGCCTTCGGGCGCTTTTTATTGTCGATGGGATAATGATCTTTAACTATGTAAACAAATCAGTATATTAAACAAGATAAAGGGGCTGCGCAATGATTAAGTATGGTCTGGATCGCGTAACAGAGCTGAATTTCAAATCCTATCAAGCAGATTTGGAGCGTAGGGACAACCAGTGGGTCGACATAACGCTGCGCTTCGGACTATCTCAAGATACGCCAATTCCTGATGATTTGATTGCTTTCAGCGGTTTGGTTATATGTACACTTGGGGGAGCGATCGCTCAAATTGTGCCTCAGGATGAAGACTGCGATTGTGAATATCAATTCACGACTTTCGAGAAGGAACAGATTAAAGCCTATATAGAAAGTGAAGAAATGCAGGCTCGTATTGCAAATCTATCTTCCCCACAATAAGGAAAGTTGTGGTAGAATCGGTATGAGATGACGTGAAGGGGCGATTCGTCATGCCAGCCGAAGAAGCATATGTATTATCGCCGTCAGATGTGCGCAACATCCGTCGGTATGTTCAGCATAAATATACCGCTATGCCGCAAGATAAAAAGGCGGAAATCGTTGCTGATGCTGTGAGCCGCATTATACATAAGCAGCTCCCTCCATTCGAGGAGAAGCTGAAACGGCAGGTTACTGCTCAGCTTATTCGAAGTGCAGTTCTAGGCAGGCAAAGTCCCGTTAAGTCCGAACATATATTAGAAGCATGTCTCGAGCTAGATATGCATGATCCATGTATCGAAGAGCCATTATACGGTTGGGTCGAAGCACAATTGAAGGCAGGGACAGATTCAGGCCATTTCCATCGAGTGTTGGACAAGCTGAATAGTTATGATAGGCAACAGAATCCAAGCTGGAACAAGTGGGATACGCTTCTCCTTGAGCATTCAGGTTCATCAGCCTCCATACAAGCTGCTGATAAGCTAGCTAGTCCGTCACTTGCGCCTGTTATACCGCTGCCTTTGCCACAGCTGGTACCAGAAGTAATTCCTAACAAGAGTAGGCCGAAGCCTCTGCTATACAGTATTCTCTGTTTCATCCTCATTAGTGCTTCGCTCTTGTATGGGTGGTCTCTGACGAATTCACCTGGGCAGGAACAGCCAAAAGCTGCGGCGATTCAACCCGCACCCATTGTTCAAGTGGAAGTGGACGGTCTTCCTGCTGAGCTTAGATATGTGCAGATTGATGAAGCGAAGCTGGTCGATTATTTGACGAGCAAGTCTTCTATCCTGGCTGAACAGCCCTATCTGGACGCCATTATTGATGCAGCTAAGGCATTCGATATCCATCCGATTCTGCTGTTTGCCATTACGGGACAGGAACAGGGCTTCGTTCCTAAGACGAATAAACAAGCTAAGGAAATTGCGAATAACCCGTTCAATGTATTCCACAGCTGGAAGGAATTCAACACGACGATTCACGAGTCGGCGGAGATTGCAGCGAGGACAATCGTTAATTTAAGTAAAGGGCGTCCTGAAGGGACCGATCCCATTACATGGATAAATCGAAAATACGCAGAAGACCCGAACTGGTCTGAAGGCGTAAGGACCATATTTGGCACCATGCAGCGTCAAATAGAGACGCCAAGCGAGAAATAGTGAGGCGATTTGTTGAAAACATTAATTATTGCGGAGAAGCCGGATATGGGGCGTACAATCGCAGCTGTAATAGAGCCTAAAGCTGTGAATCGACGGACTTATCTAGAGGGAGACCGCTATATTATTACATGGGCAATCGGACATTTAGTAACTCTAGCCGAGCCTGATCAATATGATGCAAGGTACAAGAGATGGAATGATCAGGATTTGCCAATCATTCCGCAATCATTCAAGCTATGGCCGAACCCGCGGACGAAGGATCAGTTGAATACGATCGGCGACCTTGCCAAGCGATGCGGACGACTCGTCAATGCATGCGATGCCGGGCGTGAAGGTCAGCTGATCTTTCATCTGATTCGGCAATACCTGAAGCTGTCTCAGCCCACGGATCGATTATGGATATCTGATCTGACACCAGAAACGATACGGAAGGGATTCGACTCCTTGCGCAGTGATGAGGATTATACGCCCCTCACTAAGGCTGCAAGGGCTCGTAGTGAGGCGGACTGGTTAATTGGTATGAATGCCTCTAGGGCCTTCACGATCCGCCACAAGGCGCTTCTGTCGGTCGGCAGAGTGCAGACTCCTGTGCTTGCCTTGCTGTATGACCGTCATAAGGAAATAACAGCCTTTCAATCAGATGTCTATTATGTCGTGAAGGCAGCATTCGATCAGCAAGGCTTCGGCTATTCTGGTGTCTGGCAGGGAGATCGCTTGACGGAGAAGACGAAGGCGGAAGCATTGGCAGCCAAGACAACGGACAAGCCAGGTGTTATTACCGATTACCAAGTAACAGAGAGCAAGGAATTTCCTTATCGACTCTATGATTTGACACTGCTGCAGCGCGAGGCGAATGGCAAATACGGCTATTCTGCGAAGAAGACGCTCGATATTGCACAAGCCTTGTATGAAAAGCATAAGGTCATCACTTATCCGAGAACGAACTCGAACTATGTTACAGAAGAGAATATCCCTGTTATGCATAAAGTTCTGTCTATGCTGCAAGGAACTGAGACGTATAAGGAGATAGCAGGAGGAGCCGATCGTAGTCGTGTGCATAAAGGCAATAAAGCAGTATGCAACCCATCAAAGGTAGAGGATCACCATGCGATTATGCCTACGCCTAAGCGTGCCTCTGGCCTAAACACTGAAGAACAGCATGTATACGATATGATCGTCAGACGTTTCCTCTCTCATTATTATCCTCCGGCTGTGTACAAGAATCACGTTGTACTTACGGAGGTGCAAGGGGAGATATTCCGCACCAAGGCGAAGGAGCAGCTAGAGCCTGGCTGGAAGGTTGTTCAGCAGCAGGAGCCATCATCAGCTTCGCGCAAGCCGAGTAAGCGCAAAGGCAATGAGGAAGCGGCCGATGACGAAGAGCTGTTGACGGATCAACCGTTCAGCTTGTCAACAGAGCTTGGTGTACACTGTGTTCGTACGGAAGCGACGGAGAAGACTACACAGCCTCCTAAGCCATTCACGGAGGGTACTCTGCTGAAGGCGATGGAGAGTGCAGGCAAGTCGATGGAGGATGATGAGCTGCGTGAAGCGATGAAGGATACCGGTCTTGGTACACCTGCGACGCGTGCAGCTACAATCGAGCGATTAAAGCATGTAGGCTATATGCAGCTAACAGGCAAACGCCTCGAGATTTCTCCGAAGGGCTGCGCTGCGATCGAGCTTATTCGGAACGCTGGAGTAGAATTGTTAGCTTCTCCAGAGATGACGGGCAGATGGGAGCAGCGCTTGCACCAAATATCCAAAGGCGAAGCGTCGGACGATCAATTTATTATGAAGGTGAAGCAATTCGCCACTATGATTGTCGATAAAGTACGGCAGCAGCGGCCTGCGGCACCTGGCACATTCGAGGAGAGAGCTCCATCTGGCAAGAAGGAGGCTGCTTCATCTAAAGGCGGTCCTACTGGACAGCGTTCACGGGCAGGGAATAGTAGTTCAACCACCGCAACGGCTGCTAAGCCAGTGAAATCGAAAGCTGCAGTACCTGCAGCGTCCTCAGCTCGAGAGCCGATTACACCATGTCCTAGAGAAGGGTGTAATGGCCAGATCATTGAGGGCAAACGTGGCTATGGCTGCAGTTCTTTCCGTGAAGGATGTACGTTCGTTATTTGGAAAGAACAGCAAGGCAAGATGCTGTCGCTGACTATGGTCAAGTCGATGATCGAGAAGGGTGCAACGAACTCCTTAACATTCAAGAATGATGAGGATGGAAGCACGATCAAAGGCAAGCTAGTGTTAGCGGATCGCAATAAAGGGACGGTAACGCTACGGATAAACGACTAAGTGAAGATAATAAAGGCGCTGCACATCCGTGTGCAGCGCCTTTATTTATATACGGTTCAAATAATTATGAATGGTGCCAGGGACCTCGAGCAGCTTGTCCAGTGTGAAGAAGGCACCTTTCGGAGCGACATCGATATTAATGACGTTATACTTCCATTCCGATTGTGTTCGCATATGGATGGCGTGAATGCCAGCTGTTAAAGCGGGGACGACGTCTGTACGAATGGAGTTGCCGATCATCCAAGTCAGAGTACGATCGAATCCGCCGTCGGCTAATATGGACTCCAGTGTCTCACTATTCTTATGACGGCTAATGTAGATGCGATTATCGAAGTATCGCTCTAGCTGCATCTGTTCGATTTTGCGACGTTGTATCGTAATTTCCCCACCAGTGTACAGATGAAGCTTATGTCCTCCAGAGGCAAGAGTATCGAGCGTCTCCTCCATATTCGGATAAGGCTCTGTCTCATGCTCATAGACACTCAGTCCAAGCTTCCAGAGCAAGTCCTCCTCTATTGCCGAGCGCTTGCGTCCTGTCAGATCAGAGAAGTAGATGTAGGTGTCAATAAAAGATTGTGGGAAATGCTCGCTCTTGAAGCCCAGGATGGCTACGCCTGCGATATCAATCTCCGTCTGCATATTCCGAACGGCCTCGGCGTCAATGCCTTCATAGCCTGCAAACCAAGTCGTCATGGCATCTACAAATTGCTCAATTACTGAATAGAAATATTTATTACAGTGAATGAGCGTGTCATCAAGGTCGAAGAATAGATGTTGCTTCATATAGAACACGGCTCCTTTGGCGAAGTGTACGTTGTATGAACAATCTACCGCATTAGGAGCCTCACGTCAACGAACGGGGATTGTATAGGAGAACTACATAAATAATAATCAATATCCACATAATTACAATGGGGGGTGATTGAGATGAGCAAGAGTAACAAGGATTCAACCAATCATGGTAATTCGAGAAAACAAGGATCAGGCGTGAGGCTGTCGAAGCTAGCCAAGCTTCCTCCGAGCCTGAACGGGATTAGCAAACATCTGCCTTAAACAACATGCGAATTAGGGGAGCACAGCACTAGGTTGTGGCGCTCCCCCTAATTATCTTAGGTTATGCATATTTCAATTGTGATGCCGTTAATTGATTCTTAATGTAAGTAATTCTCCGGCGGATATAGAAATCTAAGCTGTCACCCTTCAAATCATTGGGCGAGATCACCTCCTCCGTACGATTATCAATAATCGTCAATGCTCCGTTAGAATAAAACTTGAATGTTAAATCCCGATGTGGCCATCTTTTCTCTTCAAAACGAAAGTTTTCACAATTGCTCTTCATGGTGATCCAGCCTCCTCTAATTTGGTTATGGTTTCAGTGGAAACAGAACATTTGTTCTTACTTTTATTATAGCAAACATTTGTTCGTGTGGAAACTGTTTTTTGTTTACCGTAAACTAGATTAATAGAAACAGCGATGCGTAATACGAAGGGGCGCGAACAATGATTAAGGTAATGAACTTGATGAAGCAAATTCCTGGAGGACCAACCGTCCTTAAACAGATCAGCTTTGAAGCACAGCCTGGACAATTTATCGCCATCAAGGGTGCAAGCGGAAGCGGCAAATCCATGCTCTTGAAATGTCTTTCCATGCAGGAGTCATGGACCAAGGGTTCCTATCAATTCGATGGTGTTGATATTCTGAAGCAAGGATTATCAGGCAAGCTTAAGGTTCGGCGTGAAGTCGCTTACTTGGAGGAGAAGGCTTCGCTGTATCTGAATAAGACAGGCTTGAAGAATGTTATTATCGGCTCTGTTAGCCAGACGCCTGCCTGGAGAAGATGGACAGGGATGATGCGCAATGATGATTATATGGGCGCGATGGATATGATCGAGAAGATGGGCCTGATTGATAAAGCTCATCAACTGGCATCGAAGATGAGCGGCGGAGAGCGTCAGCGGATCGCAATTGCGCGTGCACTCGTGCATGGAGCGAAGGTCATTGTAGCGGATGAGCCAGTAGCGGGCCTTGATCCTCATACAGCCGATAAAGTGCTAAGCGATCTGAAGAAATTGTGCGAGGAACAAGGAGTCATTGTCATCGCTGTGCTGCATCAAGGCGATTGGGCTGAACGGTTCGCCGACCGCATCATTGGGTTGAATAATGGAGAATTAGTTATCGACATTAAAGGAAGAAGATTAACGGAGAGGGAGAAAATGCTTCTGTGAGCCACATTGCGTTAAGACGTATTGAAGCCAGAGAGCTCGAGGAAGCGCTTAATCTGGAACAGAGCTGCTACAATGCTGAGGCAGCGGCAACCCGGGAGGGCTTTGCTTTTCGTCATCAGCGCTATCCCGAATATTTCTGGTCTGCGTGGTCAGACAATCAGCTGCTAGGTATAGCCAATGGGGTGAGAACAGCAGCCTCCAGCTGTGGAGATGAGATGAAAGGTAATCAAGAGGATGCCATAGACGGCAGCAACTTCTGCATTCTAACAGTAGTGGTTGCACAGGGAGCGAGAAGGCAAGGCATCGGTATGCTGCTATTGAAGCGATTGATTGCTGAATGTGAGGCTGCGGGCGTCCAATCGATCCTGTTGATGTGCGAACGTCATCTGATCTCCTTTTATGAGCAGGCGGGATTTGCATACATAAATATAGCAGATTCTACCCATGGTGGAATTGAGTGGCATGAGATGAGGTTAACCTTGCATACAATGGAGCATCTTACCGAATAGGCAGGTGTCTTCTATATGGTATTTCAATCTCCTGTTGTCATCCAATCCTCCCGAGCGACTTTTCCGAAGGCAGAGCTATGGATTCCATACGTGAGCGGAGGGCCTGTTGCCTCGGCAACTAACCTGATTAATGAATCGATTCGACGAAGCGCACAGCAGCTTGTGGCTGATCAAGGCTCCCTTGACGACCCTAGATCAGAGATGCAGGGTTTCTATGAGGTAAAGACAAATGAGAAGGATATTCTCAGTCTCTCGCTGTTCAATTATGCTTATACTGGCGGGGCACACGGCTTGACGCTGCAGAAGTCAATGACGTTCCGAGTCTCAACTGGATATGAATATACACTCGCACAACTGTTCAAACCAGGAAGTCACTATATCAAGCGGCTCTCTGAACTTATTAGTGAACAGATCAAAGAAAGGGATATCAGTACCTTGGTGCCTTTTCAGATGATCAGACCGGATCAGGATTTCTATATTGCCGATAGAGCATTAGTTATTTATTTTGCCCTGTACGAGCTGACGCCATATGCATTTGGATTTCCTTATTTTCCGATCTCTGTATACGACATTCAAGATATCATTCTAGACACAGGGCCTCTTGGCGTGATGGTCCCGAACAATTAGCAGCAAGGCTCCATGAATGGACATGCTCTGAAAGGATGGGTAAGCGGATGAATAGAATGAAATGGTTAGGGATTGCTGTTCATTTGCTGTTAGGTGCGCTGTTCCCATATGTATTCGTAGGCTGCATTATTCTTATCTACGGGTTCATGTCTCCACCAACCTTGTCCCAGAGGCTATGGGGAATTGCTATCGCTCTCGTCTACCTTATGATTCTCTTCATTGTTAACTTCAGAGCGCTGAGACCGCTCCAGACTAGCAAGGACAAATGGTATCGCTTCGCAATGCACGCTATCGTATTCGTACTGGCATGTATCGTAAGCTTCATGGTGCTTCGTATCTATTGATACGAAGCATTTTTTATTGCAGACGGTGCGAAAATTATGGCTTGGGAAAACATGCACGGGACATGAGCGAATGGGGTGGTTCATACCTTATGGATAGGGAGGGGACTGCTTATGATTATGGCATGGCTCGGAATGGCTATATTCGCTGTCGTATGTATGGCAGCATTAGCAGGCGCGATGAAGGCGCAGCAGGGGATACGGTCATCGAGGCATCAGAGTATGACGTCTTACGCCTCTTACATACAAGCACAGCAGGACAAACATGATCTGAATAGATTCGGTCTAGCGCAGCAATTAAGAAGAAAATTAGGAGCGACGGCTTCCTTTGGCTTGTCCTTCAATTCCATTGGATGGATTGGGGCTGCGGTGATTGGTCTTGGACCTGCACTGGAGAGAGGAGGGCCGTCCGTAATAAGCATCGGACTGCCGCTCGCTGCTATATTCGGGCTGGCTGTGAGCGCCTCACTAGCTGAGTTATCGTCAGCCGTGCCAACGTCAGGCGGCGTCTATCATTGGTCGTCTGCGCTGGGCAGGAGACGATGGGGCTTTCATGCAGGCTGGTTCCATATCGCTGGATACATCGCGATGATTGCTCTAATGAACGGTGCATGCGCAGCTGTTCTTGATTCATTGCTGGCAAGCCGATTCGGATATTCGACTTCCATATGGTCTTACAGCCTTCTGACGGCTGCGCTTATCTCCTCGCAAGCGATAGTCAATCATTGGGGCGCCTCTGCTCTGGGATGGCTTCAGCAGGCTGGCATATGGGTTCAAGCGGTGATTGCGTTAGCTCTTATCGGTGGATTGGCCATCTTGTTCTGGCCGGGCTATTATTCGCCGGCCGTATTGTACGCTTTTCAGAACGAATCGTTGACAGGTGCTGTGCCAGTTGCGTCCTTTCTTGGCGGCATATTGTATTTGCAGAAGCTGTTCCTTGGTATGGATGCTGCTGCACAAGGCGCTGAAGAAACGAGTGATCCCCGTATTCGAGTCCCTTGGGCAATCTATATGTCAACGGTATATACCTTTATTATAGGCTTCATCCTACTGCTGTTCCTGACTCTTCTGTTGCCGGCATTTAATGAGCCAGTCATTGCAGGTAGCGGTGGAAGTATAATGGTGGCTGCTGCTCTAGAGATGCTTAGCGGGGCTCCGATAGTCGTAATGGCTATGATGGCAGCTCTGTGGCTTAGCGGCTGCAGTGCGATGACAGTCTGCTCTAGAGCTGTATTCAGCATGGCACGAGATCATGCACTGCCATTGAGCGGGAAATGGGCTCGAGTTGGTGTGAAGACGCAAGCACCAGAGGCAGCCGTATGGTTGTCTGCAGGGACCGCGTTGCTTACTCTTATCACTGCTCGGCTCCTAAGCGTTGACTCAACAGCCTTCTTATTCGGATTCATGCTCATATGCTTGAATGCTGCTTATGCGATACCGCTTGCACTCAAAATAAACCTCAAAGGCGAGCATCAGCTTCTGAAGGAGGCTCCATGGCATCTTGGGAAATGGAGCTTTACGGTGAATGTAATGGCTTTCCTATGGCTCGCATTGACAGGACTAGGCTCCATACTCGTATTCGGGATAGGAGGAGCAGTCGCTGCTGGCATTCTGCTGATCTTCACGCTACTGGCGGATTTGAAATTCCGCACGCGTCATCTCGCGAGGCTCCAGAGCCGGTTGAAGCGTCCACGCGGGGACATTATTAGGATGGAGCGCAAGTTCCATGTTGATTAATTGTCGGAAAATTGAGGAAATAGATTTGAGGAAATAAATCGAAGAAACGAACGCTCTTATTTCCCGGGGAAGCGCAGGATATTACACAATGGAAACGATTTCGACATGAGCGAATCGAATGCTACAAAACGTGTCGAATCACGATGGTACAATAGATGTAATTGAACTATAGTTAATGTCATTAATAAATGAGTAGCATATTATTCTTTGCCAACTTCTCCTTAAAGCTATTATAATAGAACTACGTATAAATAGGTCAGGAGGGCATTCCAGTTGTTCATTCAAGCTAACCAAAGCTACATTGTATCCCTTAATGTGGGAATGCCTGTAGCAGCAGCGTATGGTTCGAAAGAGATTCAGACGGGTATTTTTAAAAGACCATCTCATAACCTTCATCAGCTCCATAGTGGTGGTATAACAGGGGACGGTCAAGGTGATCTTGTGAATCATGGGGGACCTGATAAAGCTGTATGTGTATATTTACACAAGCATTATCCTTATTGGGAGCAGCAGCTCGAACGCCAGCTGGAACTAGGATCATTCGGCGAGAACTGGACGTTAGCGGATTGGTCGGAGGATGATCTATGCATTGGAGATATCTTAGAAGCGGGTCATACGCTCGTTCAAGTCAGCCAGCCAAGACAACCATGCTACAAGCTCGGACTGCGTCATCAGAGGCCTGAGCTAACCGAGCAGGTTCGGATAACGGGATATACCGGCTTGTATTTCCGAGTTCTGAGAGAAGGCAATATTCAGAGCGGTGATCGGGTTCATGTCGTTACACGCCATCCTGCTGCTATGACAATATCAGAAGCTAATCGTATTATGTACAAGGACAAAGATGACTTGGCAGGACTGCAGACTTTGCTAGCCGTAGAGGAGCTTGCTGACAGCTGGCGTAAGACGTTAACGAGTCGATTGCAGCGTCTCCTGGAGGAGCAAGGGGGCACGAGTATTTGACGAGGGAAGCTGTTGCCGAGTATGTAGAGCAGTACCAGCTTGATGCAGATTGGTTCATTGAGCCGGGAAATAACGGAATGAATAATACAACGCGAATGATTGTAGCTAATGATCGCATATATGTTCTGCGCATATACAATAACCACAAAGACAAGCCAACTGTCCTGCTGGAGCATGAACTATTGAAAGCGCTACAGCTTACAGAGCCAGCTTTCTATGTGCCTATTCCAGTCGCTAATCAGAATGGCGAGACGGTGACGATAGGTGAAGACGGAACGCTGGCAGCTCTCTATCATTTCATAGCAGGCGAGCGACCATCGGTTGGAAATCCAGCCCATATATCTTCTCTTGGCCGTGCAGCTGCCGCTCTGACATTGGCTTTAAGCCAAGTGAAGCTTCAGAATAAGCCCATCTATCAGCCTTATTATATGCTGGAAGAAACATATGCTGCATTAAGCAGGGAAGAGATGCAGTCCGTCTCTGCCTCTGCGTCCGTGCTGCAAGAGAGAGCTTCGAAATTCGAGTCCTTGCAGCGCCAACGTGACGATCTTCTATCTGCAATGGACAGCATTACAAAGCTTCCCCAACAATGGATACATGGTGATCTAAACTTTAGTAATGCTGTTGCAGTGGGCGATAAAGTTATCGGAATACTCGATTTCGAGTTCAGTACGATAGATGTTCGTCCAATGGAATTAGCTGTAGTCATCGTCGATCTGATTGGCGAGGATGAATCTTTGACCATGAGCCAAATTACGCTATTCTGTGAAGGCTATGGTTCATTGCTTAAGCTAACGGAGCAGGAAATCATTAGTATGCCTGTATTGATCAAGCTGCGCATGCTGGATATTACCCTGCATTTTGCAACGCGTTGGAAGGAACGGTTGGATGATGCTGACGTACTCGCTCGTATCGCAGACCAAGCATACCGAGTATGTGAGTGGGTAGATCATAATGAACAAAGCTTGAAGCAGCTGTGTCATAGACTGTTGGGTTAGATAACTGTTCGATCATATCGAAGGAGGATGAGTGAGTATGAATGTAGCGACGTCACTAGGCTATGGGAGCGAAGAACGGTTATTAATCGTTAATGCGGATGATTATGGACTGTGCCAATCCGTCAATTCGGGTATCCAGCAATTGCTTCAAGAGCAGGCAGTAAGCTCAGCGACCATTATGATGCCGTGCAGAGCCTCGAAGGATGCAGCTGAATGGAGCGCAAGAAATCCTAATTATGATGTCGGCATTCATTTCACATTCACAAGCGAGTGGAACTCTTATCGATGGGGGCCAATAAATCGCGGAGCAGCAGCTCAGTCACTTATTACAAGTGAAGGGTTTTTCCCGAAAGACAGCAAAACCTTCGAAGAGAAGGCAGTTGCTGAGCAAGTGAGAAGCGAGCTCATTGCCCAGATTGAAACCGCCCTTCAATACGGTATGCAGCCTACACATGCAGATAACCATATGGGAAGCTTATATGGCTTGGAGACAGGACGTCATTTCCTAGACGTTGTTCTTGAGGTGTGCGCCAAGTATGGATTACCATTCCGTCTCCCAAGGCAGCTGGCAGTAGGCAATGGGCAAATGGCTCCACCTGAGAAGGCTGAGCAGGCAAGACAGCTCGGGCTTCTGGCTGATTCTATGGGAGTTGTGGTGCTGGATTATCTCGTAGGGCTTCCATTCCAGCTGCAGAAGGGGGAAACCTATCTGTCGCTCAAGGAAGATATGAAGAAGCTGCTAAGCAGCTTGCAGCCAGGTGTTACAGAGCTTATCATACATCCTTCCTTGGTCACAGACGAGCTACTAGCCTTTCACGGTCAACCGGAGAAAAGGGGAATGGAATACCAATTATTCCGTGACGAAGACATTCAGAAGTCGATCAAGGCTGAAGGAATACGAATCATCCGTTGGAGTGATCTGCAAAAGCTTCAGCGCGCAAAAACCGGATGGAGAAAGTAAGTCGAACTAATGAAGCGAATAGTCGCATCTACAAAGGAGCTGCTGAAATGCCCTATCGTTCGGTTACACAATTAGCTGCACAACTCAGAGAGAACATCGGCCGTGTTATTGTCGGCAAAAATCAAGTGGTTGATCTGCTGTTCATCGCTCTCGTCACCTCTGGCCATGTGCTGTTAGAGGATGTCCCAGGGACGGGGAAGACGCTGCTGGCTAAGTCCCTGGCGAAGTCACTGCAGCTGCAGTTCCGGCGTGTTCAATTCACGCCGGATTTGCTGCCATCTGATCTTAGTGGTATTAATTTCTACAATCAGAAAGAAGGAAGCTTCGAATTCCGTCCAGGACCACTCTTCACGAATCTGCTGCTTGCTGATGAGATTAACCGGGCAACGCCAAGAACACAGTCAAGTCTGCTAGAGTGTATGGAGGAGCGTCAGATTAGTATAGATGGTGAAACCAAACGATTGGACAAGCCATTCATGGTTATTGCAACGCAGAATCCTGTTGAGCATCAAGGTACATTCCAGCTGCCGGAAGCTCAGCTAGATCGGTTCCTGTTCAAAATTCAGATGGGCTATCCGACTACGGATGAGGCCGTTCAGATTCTGAAGCGGTTCAAGGTCAGTGATCCACTCGAAGAGCTGCAACCAGCAGCTGATTCCGGAATGATAGCAGAAGCTCAGCGGCTGTACCCAACTGTCCGCGTAACCGATGATTTATTGCTCTATATGCTGCAGATCGTCGAACAAACTAGGGTACGCGATGAGGTCACGATCGGCGTAAGTCCTCGAGGCAGTCAAGCGCTGCTTAGAGCCTCTCAGGTGTACGCCATTCTACAGGGCCGTGATTTCGTAACGCCGGATGATGTGAAGGCGATGGCGAAGCCTGTGCTGGCACATCGGCTAGCGCTTCGAGGCTTACAGCGCACGCAGCGTAATGCTGAGAGCATCATTGAGGATATTATCAATCGCATAGAAGTGCCTGCTGAGGCAGGCATTGCTGCCCGTTAGGCCGGCACAGCGATGATTCTATTCTGGTTCATTGTATCGGCCATTCTCTTACTGTACTTGCAAAGCAAAGTATTCAATCGTTATGGGCTTCGCAATATTAGCTATACAAGGCAGTTCCAGAAACGGACATGCTTCCGCGGGGATACGATTGAGCTTGTCGAGCAGCTTAAGAATGAGAAGTGGCTGCCGGTTCCCTGGCTTCGTCTAGAATCGCAATTGTCTGCCAAGCTTCGATTCCATCAACAGGATAACCTGGATGTTAGCAGCGGGCAGCTATCTCAGAATCATAAAAGCTTCTTCACGCTTATGCCACATACGAAGATCACGCGAAGACATCGCATGGTCTGCGAGAAGCGTGGCTGGTACAAGCTTGAATCTGTGTCGATGACAGGTGGAGATCTGCTTGGACTGATGAACAAGACGAAGCAGATTGCTCTGCAAGGGCAGTTAATTGTCTATCCATTGCCAGCGGAGGTTCCTATCCATGAGCTGCCTTCACATAGCTGGCAGGGGGATACTTCGGTTCGACGTTGGATTATTGAAGATCCCTTCGTCATCACTGGAGCGAGGGATTATAGAGCGGGAGATTCCTATAAGCAGGTGAACTGGAAGGCAACAGCACGAGCGGGACGTATGCAGGTGCATCAATATGATTATACAGCGGATAGAAAGCTTATGATCTACCTGAACGCCGAGGATACGGATGGCATGTGGCGTACAGTCAATAATGAATCCCTTATTGAACGAGGTATCGAGTGGGCAGCAGGAGCTGCGCAAGCGGTCGTTCTGAGTGGGATGGAAGCAGGCTTTGCGACTAATATGAATCTGGTGGGAGAGCTGGAGAGCACCGTAATTGAACCGCGTGGAGGCAATGAACATTTATTCGATCTGTTCGAGGCAATGGCCAAGCTTGAGCTCACAAGAACAGAGAGGTTCAATGACATGCTTGAGCGAGAGGCAGATGCCGGTTATTCGCAGCGGGATATCCTAATTCTGTCCGCTTATTGGAATGACCAAATGGAGCTTCAAGCAGAGCGTCTTAGCGCCAATGGCAATTCGGTCGTGTTCTGGCAGCTAACCGATCAATTGCTGGCAGGAGAGGCAGGTGCATCTGGATGAATCGAATAGAGCTTCGTTATCCCGCTTTGGCTGCACTGCTGAAGGGTATCGTAGAAACACTGTTCTATACGCCGCTGCTGCTTATAGCAGCCGTATACTCGCTTTCAGGTAATTGGGCTGCTCTATGGCTTCTAACTCTGCCTCTCGTATATATGGCTGGTAGTGTGAGTATCGTGAAGCTCAAGAAAGATCGACGAATTTACCGTCTGCTTATAGCGCTTGCTGGCGGTGTTATTCATACCGGAATGACTGCCATTCTAATGAATATCAATAATGAAGCAATAAGCTATTATACGCCTGGACTTGTAATACTTGGAGCTATAATCACCTATCGAGGTATTCAACAATCTGCCAAGGGATGGTTATTATCCTTCCCTAATCAGGTAATGTTCTATGGATTAACAGCATCAATTATCGTCCAAATACTTAGGAAGCCACTAACAAGCCTTGCTTCCTATAGCTTGCTATTGACGATCTGCGGAATTGCGGCTGTTATTACAACATTGTATCTCGTGAATGAACGATTATTATCCAGTGAAACGGATGCCAGCGGTAAGGTGACCCAATCAACAGCAGCTGCTTTCAAAAGGCAGAATCGTGTGATGATCAGCATCGCAGTAGTTATACTGCTTATTATCAGCTTGTTCCGCCAGCTGCAACAGGGTGTTGAAGCACTTGTCACTTCTCTTGCTGCCAAGATTATGGAATGGTTCAATCGTCCTGAAGAGGAGATACCGGCAGAGCCTGAGCAAGGGCAGGAGATTATTCCCCCTACGTCAATGCTAACAGACGAAGTGAAGGAACCAGCAGCATGGATGCTGTGGATCGAGCAAGCGATGAAGGTAATCGGTATTATTATTGTTATTATTCTCGTTCTAGTGGGTCTTTACTTTGCATGCCGTGGATTGTGGAAGCTTGGAAGGAAGCTCTATCTTCAGCTGCTGGAGCGTTCTGCGGAGAAACGAAGTCAAGAAGCAGGTTATACGGATGAAGTTGAAAGCTTAATGACATTAAACAAATGGTCAGATGAGCTGCGGAATTCAGTGAATAGACTATTCTCAGGTAGACGGGGAAAAGAAGGCCAATGGGGCGAGCAAATGAATGGAGCGGAGCGGGTACGCTATTTGTACAGTAGACTGCTCAAGAGTCAAGCCCAGAAGGGGTATGCGATACAAGCACATCTAACGCCTAAGGAAACAGCGGATGATCTGATGCATTGGCGCAATCAATCGAATCCGTCTGCTGATGAGCAAGAGCTTGTACATCTGTACGAAGAAGTTCGATATGGAGATCAGCAGCCGGATTCGGATAAAATTGCCGCACTTAAGAAACGACTTGATGAGGTGCGTTAATAACGATAATTAAAGGGATGTATGGCTTGGCAATCTTTTGATATGCTCTGCAATTTTGTTGCCGTGAAAGCGTCCCGATTCAATGAAAATTTCATTCGCTACATGTTTGGAGGCGACGACACCGGCTAAGAACAGATTCGGTACGTTCGTCTCCATCGTTTCTTCATTGAAGAAAGGATAGCCTTCTGGAGCCATAGCAACACCTGTCTTCGTTAAAAACTCACGATCAGGGTGGAAACCAGTCATCGCTAATACGAAATCATTCTTTATAGTAGTTATGCCATCAGGTCTTTCAATAATCACGCTGCGTTGATCAATTTCAATGACACGCGATTGGAAGAGCATTTTAATATTTCCTTTATCCACTTTCCCTTCAAATCCCGGTCTAACCCACGGTTTAATGCTTGAAGAATATCCCTCTCCCCGATAGATGACCGTTACCTTCGCACCCACTCGCTCTAATTCGAGTGCGGCATCAATGGCCGAGTTGCTTCCACCAATAATCGCTACCTCCATGCCCGTATAGGGATGTGGTTCCCGGAAGAAGTGGGTGACTTTGTCCAAATGCTCACCAGGTATTCCAAGATAGTTGGGATTATCGAAGTATCCAGTTGCAACCACGACATAGCGGCTGAAGTAGGTTTTGGACTCACCGTGCCGATTGACACTATTGACCTGGAAGCCTCCGTTTACTCGTTCAATCTGTGTCACTGTCTCATATGCGTTAATTCGCAGCTCATGCCGAAGAGCAACGGTCCGGTAATAATTAATGGCCTCAAGCCGGTAGGGCTTCTCATTGGGACTTGTGAAGGGCACATTGCCAATCTCCAGACGATCGGTTGTACTGAAAAACTGCATGTATGTAGGGTACTGTGAAATGGAATGGACCATATTGTTCTTCTCGATAATCAACGGGGATAGTCCGATACGTTGCAATTCTATTCCAGCGGCTAAGCCGCAAGGTCCTGATCCAATTATAATGGCTTCTTCTCTGTCCATATCTGCTCCTCCTGTATTCGAATATGAATAATTGTACAGCGCAGAGTGGAAATAACGCAAATTTGGCGTATGGCTATCTTGTACAGGTTATGGAATATTGTATAATAATGTGGAACCGTTCTTACTGAAGGAGGAGCAAACATGCGGCGGCGATTTGTCATTGAAGCAGTCATGGTAGCAACGTATGGTCATCTTCTCGTCCCGAGCCGTCCGATCGATTACGTTGTGCCTTATTCATCGATATTGGAGCTTTATGATATGAGAGACGGATCAGATCCAGTAATGGATGATCCCGAGGATGATTTTCATGTTAAAAATAAAATTGTAGAGCTGATCACTTTTTTCGAGGACCCGCTTAACCGTAAAAAAATTGAACGTACGATGCAGGTGCCATGGCGGGAGAGCTCGCCACTGCTGCTTAGCGATACGATACAATTCACAGTTGTTCATGCGGTAGATAATGCGCATTATGGTGAGTATTTCGACCCGATTGAAACCGAGCTTCTGCTGACTGGAACGAAGCTTAATCTACCGCTCTTATCGGATCAGTTCGAATTCCAGGAGAAGCTGATTGAAGCTGAGGTTCCTGTGCAGGTGTACGATATCGAGGATTTCGAATTCGCAGTCGAGCAAGGGATATCGACAGCGGATGCGGGATGGACGAATGATTAGCAACGAACAAGAAATAATAAGTGACTTCTTCATAGAACTCCAATAGAACTCGAATACAACAACAAACGAGCTGCATAAGATGCAGCTCGTTTGTTGTTTGAAGAATATTAATTAACAGCTTGTTCACTGGCGCGTTTGATCCGATCGATGGCTTCCGCCATCGTCTTATCGGTCAGATGGGCGTAGATCTGCGTTGTTTCTGGAGAAGCGTGACCGAGCTGCTCTTGGGTCATATAGATATCGTTGCGCAAATAATAATCGGTAGCGAACGAGTGACGCAGCTTATGTACGGAGAGGTAAGGCTTGCCGAACCGTTTCGCGTATTTGATTACCATTTCCTGAATGGCACGTTTGGTCATTCTCGAGCCTTCTTTTTTGCCATTCGCAATGGCTAGAAAGAGGGCTTTTTCACGTTTAGGCGCTTTATAATGCGTATCCCTCATACGCAAATAATCGGTAATATCGTCTACTGCTTCTTGACGGAAGTAGACAGGTGTCTTGAAGGTATCGTCATTCTTACCTTTGCGATAAACATAGGCGAGCTTCTTCTTCACATCAATATCATCTGTATTGAGATTCACGAGCTCGGATACACGAAGACCGGAATGCAGAATTAAGCTGATAATACAGGCATCGCGTGTCTGATTGAGCTTATAGGAATAGAGAGCCTGCTTGTTCGTGGAGACATCCTTCTCATAATCATGGTGAATGTAAGCTAGGAATTCAGAAATTTCTTCTTCCTGCAGCAGCTTGCCCTCCAGCTTAGCCGCCGTATCCTTCGGTTTGCTTGTCCGCTTAATAGATACCTTCGCCATCACATTGCGCTTCAATAATGGATAAAACTCGTCATCCTCGGCGATCTGGCTCAAATAATGAAAGAGAGAGCGTAAGGAGGACAATCTGCGAGTAATCGTCGTTCGTGTATTCGAATGGCTGGGATGCGTGGATAGAAACATTCGGAAGCTATCTATACTGTCCATGTGAAGCCGCTCCAGCTCAATTAGCTCGACTTCCTTGACGGAGGAGGCTTGTGACAGCCCTTCCGAGATCAGCCAAGACATGAACAGATCATAATCTCTCACATATTCGAGCAAAGAAGATGGAGAGAGGTCGGGAAGCTTGTAATTCACGAATTTCTCAACATACCAGGGCATGCTCGGAACTCGCTTGTCCAGCTCTTGACGGTCTTTTACTTTGATCACATTCATTGCTTGCACCTCGCTTCTTAACTTCCTATATTGTACCAAAATCCATGGAGCAGGAACAATGTTATATAGGAAGATATAGGCTTCCATCCTGCAAACACAAGGTGAAACTGGAACCTAATTAATGGATTAGCAAATAAATGTAATTTGTGTATTTGGGTTACTTAATAAATTATTATGTGTTATTATCATGAAAGTAGCTGGGTCAAAACAAAATATTCCATTTAATGATGGTGAATAATTATTAAAAAAATGAGAAGGAGTGTAATGCATGAAAAATAATAATATTATTAGTAAAAGTATTGCGTATTTATTTGCATTTATAATAGCATTCGCAATTCCAATGCAGACGCTGCAAGCAGCTGCGCCTGCTACGTTAAGATATGGCAGTACCGCTGCTGATGTACCGGATCTACAATATCGTTTGAAGGTACTGGGGTATTTTACGGATGAGAACGTAACAAGCTTCTACGGCAAACAGACAGAGGATGCGGTTCGTAAGTTTCAAAAGGATTACCAGCTCGAGATTGACGGCATTGCAGGAGAGAAGACGTGGTCTGCCATTAAGAAAGTGTCTGTGAATGAGCGTGAGATGAATTTGCTCGCTCGCATTGTATACGCAGAGGCACGTGGCGAGTCCTATGAGGGGCAAGTCGCAGTGGCTGCAGTCGTTCTGAATCGTCTGGCTTCACCAGAGTTCCCTGATACGATAGAAGAAGTCATCGAGCAGTCGGGTGCATTCACTGCAGTGGATGATGGGCAATATTATATGTCACCGAACTCAGAATCGTATCACGCGGCACAAGATGCTCTGCATGGAGCAGACCCATCCAAGGGAGCGTTGTACTACTTCAACCCAGAGACAGCGACATCGAAGTGGATATGGTCACGTGAGCAAATCGTGCAGATCGGCAATCATATTTTCGCTATATAAGGAATGTTCCCTGCGCGTGTGCAGGTTATGTATGACTGAAGGGAGGAGCGATGAGCTCCTCTTTTTTCTGTATAGAATAAATGATTATTTTGGATATTTTTGGGATGTTCATATGTTTTTCGAGTGTATACATGTTAAAATTTCTTAGAGTTACCTCGCTTAAGGCGGCAACAAATATAATTCAGAAGCGGCAGAGGAGTGTAGAGGGCAATGGAACGATATATCGAGATCAAGAAAGCAATTGATAAGCTGTCACCTCAGGAATTGAAGATGGTATTGAAGCATTTGATGCTCCAGGTCCATCCCTCAGACCTTCATTCTAACACGGCTGAAGATGTATATGATTCCTTGAAGGAGCTCTACGAGGAGCTGCTCATGCCTGATGAACAGATACATAGATGGGAGCCAGATGCACGTACAGCTAAAGTTCATCTTGTATTCGGTGATTCAACTGCAGGGAGCTTGAAAGCAGTCATTAACCAGCTGGGATGTGTCGAGACGAATAAGGTTATATGCTTCCAGGATCTATTCTCCATTGGTCCATTATGGATGCTTCATGAAGAGGAAGGGCGAAGTCTAAGAGAGGAATGGCTTAGGGATCACATTAATCAAGGCTATAGTGAGCTGTATTCCGATGATGAAGAAGTAGAAGCCAATCATGCTGGCCTGGTCAGGCAGCTTAAACAAATTCCGGTACATGCCTCAATTGTAATATGGTGCAGCACGAATGCTTATGAGCAAGCAGGACTAAGATTTGCGATGTATTTGCTGAGGCAGAGCAGGAATGACATTCACTTATTTAATCCAGCAGTGACTTGTGAGAATAGGTTCAATCGGCCAGATAGGGAAATCCAATATGTACACAGTGGGGAAATCCCTACAGAGAAGCTAAGAGCTGTCTTTGACGATGCGGTAGCATCGAGGCCAATATCAAGACAAGACAGAGAGCAATTGGAGCAGGATTGGTTGCTGCTAGCCCAGCAGCATGAGGTGCTGCGAATATGGGATGGTCAACAGATTGTCAGTGTTGCTGATCATTATTTCGATGATTATTTGTTAAATACGATAGACAAGCTTCATTCCTATAGAGGAAATAATGATTTCATAAAAGCATCACGGATCATTGGCGAAGCGCTTGGCTATTGCGAGCAGTATATTGGCGATGCTTACTTCGAATATCGATTGCGGCATCTTGTGTACAATGGCTACTTGGACATCAAAGGGGTGCCGCGCGCGATGAGGCATTATAGTGTCAGGCGAAAATGAGCAAATAACGCTTCTTCTTATTAATGAAGCTTCCGAAATTGCTCAGGAGTCATGCCAGCGCTGCGGCGGAAGGTTGCTACGAAATGGCTGGCGTCCCTGAATCCAACAAGCTCTCCGATTTGTCTGACGGTTGAGGACGGCTGCATGACGAGTAATTCTTTGGCCTTGCGGATTCGCAGGCTGATGAAATACGCATAGGGGGATAAACTAAAGGTCTGCCGGAATAGCCCGTTGAGATGGCGTGATGAGATACCTAATATCTGAGCGAGCTCGGGCAAGCCAATATCCGGATCGGCCAAATGCAGCTCCATCCATTCCATGAGCGGACGAAGCTTGTCCACATTGCTGGATATCGTCGCCTTATTGTGCAGCTGTCCATATTTGCTCAGCATGGTAAGGAATAGGTAAGCATCGGAGGAGAGATGAAGTCCGAATACGTCGTGATCGGTTTTGATCCGATGGAGCATCGCCTCAACTTGATTAGCAAAGGGTGATTGCTCCTCCCATTCATAATAAGCAGACCGGTTCATATCCAAGGATTGTAGGATTGCTTCTACTGCAGGTCCACCGAATGTTACATAAAAGGTTTCCCAGTCCGAATTCGCGGCTGCCTCGTACTGGTGAGGAGCATGGGGGAGAAGCAGCACGCCGCTGCCAGCTGCAAGGCGCGTGGTTTTATCGTCAAATTGAACTTGACCTTCTCCTCGCTTGGTCTGAATCCAATGATAAATCGGATACCCCTGTGGACGAGTTACTTTCTCTTGTTCTCGGTTATGTCCAAGGCTCTCCACCATGAGTGGCATAGGCTGTTCCTCAGACGGAGTGAGGACAAATCGCAGATGGGTCAATTGGTTAGCCAGCACAATAGGTTCCAATGGGTCTTCCTCCTACAGTAAGTTCCATATTATTATATGGGTTTCTCTAGTATCTTATATTTAAAGCGCATACAACAATCGTTACAATGGATATATACTTATATACCACTATCGTAAAGGATGTGTCCATAATGATCAACAGCAAGCTTCCTAAGATCTGGTACGGGGGAGACTATAACCCGGAGCAGTGGGAAGACCCGCAAATATTATCCGAAGATAACCGTATGTTCAAGCTGGCGGGCATCGATGTTGCAACGGTTAACGTTTTCTCTTGGGCGCTGGCTCAACCGAATGAAGACACGTATGATTTTACCTATCTGGATGAAACCATAGATCGTTTGTATAAGGACGGTATCTACACCTGTCTCGCCACAAGTACAGGAGCGCACCCCGCTTGGATGGCGAAGAAATATCCTGATGTGCTGCGTGTAGACTATCAAGGACGTAAGCGTAAATTTGGCGGTCGTCACAACTCCTGTCCGAACAGCCCAACGTATCGCATCTACTCGGAACGGATTGCCGAGAAGCTGGCTGAGCGCTACAAGGATCATCCTGCTGTTCTGATCTGGCATGTGTCGAACGAATATGGCGGTTATTGCTACTGCGATAATTGCGAGACAGGTTTCCGTGAATGGCTGCAGAAGCGTTACGGCACCTTGGAGAAGCTGAACAAAGCTTGGAACACACGCTTCTGGGGCCATACCTTCTACAATTGGGATGAGATCGTCGTTCCTAATGAGCTGAGTGAGGAGTGGAGCGGCAACCGCACGAACTTCCAAGGCATATCGCTGGATTACCGTCGCTTCCAATCAGCAAGCATGCTGGAATGCTATAAGATCGAATACAATGTGCTCAAAAAGCATACACCAGATCTTCCTATAACAACGAATCTGATGGGCTTCTATCCAGAGCTGGATTATTTCGAGTGGGCAAAATATATGGACGTGGTATCATGGGACAACTACCCTTTATTGGACACCCCGTACAGCTTCACAGCTATGACTCATGATCTGATGCGTGGTCTGAAGCAGGGCCAGCCGTTCATGCTGATGGAGCAAACACCTAGCCAGCAGAACTGGCAGGCTTACAACTCGTTGAAGCGTCCAGGTGTAATGCGTCTGTGGAGCCATCAGGCAGTAGCACGCGGCGCGGATACCGTGTTGTTCTTCCAGCTGCGTCGTTCGATCGGCGCATGCGAGAAATATCATGGAGCTGTAATTGAGCATGTTGGTCATGAGCATACCCGTGTCTTCCGCGAGAGCGCTGAGCTTGGTATGGAGCTCCAGAAGCTCGGTGACAAGGTTCTGGATTCACGTGTTGAGGCAAAGGTTGCCATTGTGTACGATTGGGAGAATCGATGGGCAATTGATCTGTCCAGCGGTCCAACTGTCGCATTGAAGTATGTTGACGAGGTTCATAAATATTATGACGCTTTGTTCAATATGAACGTTCAGACGGCTATGATCGGTGTAGAAGAGGATTTGAGCGGGTACGATATCGTCATTGCTCCTGTTCTATATATGGTGAAGCCTGGTTATGCTAACAAAGTGGAGGAGTTCGTAGCGGCAGGCGGCACATTCGTAACGACATTCTTCAGCGGCATCGTGAATGAGAATGATCTCGTTACAACGGGTGGTTATCCAGGTGAGCTTCGGAATGTGCTGGGCATTTGGGCAGAGGAGATCGATGCCCTGCTGCCGGGTAAAACAAATCAGCTCGTGATGAAGGAGCAGCTTGGAGCACTTCAGGGTTCTTATGAGTGTGGTATTCTGTGCGACTTGATTCATACGGAGAACGCGCAGGCTGTTGCGGAATACGGCAGTGATTTCTACAAGGGCATGCCTGCTCTGACAGTCAATAAGTTTGGTCAAGGCGAGGCATGGTACGTTGCAACTAGCCCAGATAAGGCATTCATGGAAGGCTTTATGGCTAAGCTAGTACAGGATAAAGGCATTCGTTCACTAGCGAGTGGTCCTATTGGGCTCGAAGCCTCGCGCCGGACGAAGGATGGTCAGGCGCTGTTGTTCTTGCTTAACCACAACGCTGACGCAGTTACTGCAGAGCTGGAAACGGGAGTATCCTACACTGATGCGATATCTGGCGAAGCAGTTGCGGGTACGGTTGAAGTGCCTGGCTATGGCGTAGTTATATTGAGTGAATAGGGACAGAAGGAATTATAGCTTAGCTTAGTAAAAAGCCGGTTACGTGAGAGCGTAATTCGGTTTTTTTTTGCTACTAATTAATTTCTGAAAAAAAGCTTGTATCTTTTCATGCTCAACTATGGTATCTTTATTTGTTATGACGTAACAGAACGGTTAGTGGAGACCGCTGCAATTCATCATTGAAATTACGTAAATAATAATATATGTACTTATAATTAAGGAGATAACATGACATTTAACGAATTAAATTTGATCCCCCCCATTCTAAAAGCTTTAAGTAAAGAGAAATATACTTCGCCAACGCCTATTCAGGAGCAATCGATACCTGCTGTATTAGAGGGCAGAGATTTGCTGGGCTGTGCACAGACGGGTACGGGTAAGACTGCTGCATTCTCATTGCCCATTATTCAACTCCTCAGCGAGCAGAAGATCGTGAAGACGAATGCACGCCGTATTCGTTCTCTCATATTGTCACCGACAAGGGAGCTGGCGATTCAAATTGCAGACAACATCAAGGCTTACAGCCAATATACAGATATTCGCTGTACTTCTATTGTCGGCGGTGTCTCACAGAGAGCGCAGGAGCGTGCGCTTAGCCAAGGTGCGGATATTGTAATTGCAACACCGGGCCGTCTAATCGACCTGATTAACCAGAAGCGTATTGATCTGCAGCATGTTCAAATTCTTGTACTGGATGAAGCTGACCGCATGCTGGATATGGGCTTTATTCATGACGTTAAGCGAATTATCGCCAAGATGCCTAGTAAGAAACAAACGCTGTTCTTCTCGGCAACGATGCCTACAGAAATAGCGAGCATGATTAAATCTATTCTCGTTAATCCAGTAAAAGTAGAGATTACACCCGTGTCTTCGACGGTAGATCGGATAGAGCAGTCGATTTATTTGCTCGAGAATGGGAAGAAGCAGGCGCTGCTCAATGATCTGCTGCAGGACAAAGCCATTGCGTCTGCACTAGTGTTCACTCGTACCAAGCGTGGTGCGGATCGTGTAACACGTGATTTGACTAAAGCAGGCATTACAGCTCAAGCTATTCACGGGAACAAGTCCCAGAATGACCGTCAGAACGCCTTGAGAAACTTCAAGAACGGCATTACACGTGTCCTTGTAGCAACAGATATCGCAGCAAGAGGTATCGATGTGGATGAGCTCTCCCATGTCTTCAATTTCAACCTTCCTGATACTCCAGAAACCTATGTTCATCGTATTGGCCGTACGGGTAGAGCAGGCAATAGCGGAATGGCAATCTCCTTCTGCGAGCTGGAGGAGCTGTCGAATCTGAAGGATATTGAGAAATTGATTAAGAAGAGCATCCCTGAAGTGAAGGATCATCCATATCCGATGCGCAATCGTCCAGTCGCGAAGAGCTCTGCTGGAGCGGGACAAGGTAAGCCAAGAGCGAATAGACCATCGGGTGCAAGACAAGGGGCTTCTGGCAGACCGTCAAGCGCTAGACCTGGCACACCTAAACCGGCGACGGCTGGAGCAGGAGTAGGAGCAGGAGCAGGAGCAGGAGCTGGATCGTCAAGATCAGCTGGTTCATCTTCAAGGCCAGCTGCGGCTTCCCAATCTAAGCCAGTGCGCAAGCCTCAATCGGAATGGTTCACCAAAGGCAAAGCGAGTAGATAATTGTTCGTGAATGGATAGAAGGCATGGGGCTGACGCTCTGTGCTTTTTTTTATACGCATTATCCGCATTAGGAGCTAGTTGTGACCTATTCCCATCAATTAGGAGGTTTGTTATACTGCAATAGTAGATTACAGAACATTATGGGAATAGGAATGAAGGAGAATTCGATTACCGATGAAAAAAGTAGATTACCTTTTAATCGCGGTCTGTGCTGCATTACTGCTCACACTCGGACGAAGCTTCGGGGTTTTGCTGATATGCTTCGCCAGCGCTGTGTTCATTGCAGGCACCAAAATCAATTATAAAAAGCACTATATGGTTAAAAGATTTCTTATTGCGGGTTCCCTATTGGTGGGGATATCCTTTGTCATCGCAGAAGGTTATGTCCTGTCTGGCTTCCGAAGCGAAGAGAATCAAGCAGCCTACGCCGATTATATCGTTGTGCTGGGAGCTGGCCTGAAGGGTGCGGAGCTGTCACAAACCTTGCAGGACAGGCTGGATACAAGCTTGAGGGTCGCAACCAGCAGAGGTGATATTCCGATTATTGTGTCCGGCGGTCAGGGACCCGATGAGGATATTTCGGAAGCGGAGGCTATGAGCAGCTACTTAGAGAGCAAAGGTGTAGCACCTGAGAGGATCATATTGGAAAATAAGTCGACGAGCACGGAAGAAAATTTGCGGTTTTCTAAAAGGATTATGAAGGAGAAAGGAATAGAGGAGCCACGCATTATTCTAGTTACAAGCGATTATCACATGTTCAGAGCGAAGCTGCTGGCTCGTCAGCTGGATATTACGGCTTATGGTATGCCAGGCCCTTCGCCCGGTTATTTGAAGCCTGTTAATATGATTAGAGAGTACTTGGCGCTTGGCAAAACCTTATTGTTAGGATAGGCTACCAGTATCTGAATGTGAGAGGACAGATAGACTAGGCGAGGATGGATAGAATGGAGGGAATCTATAATCTTGCATAATAGACGACAGGCTACAATTAGATTTGTGAGCCGTTACAGGCTGATCATTATTATTGTTCTTCTATTTATCATTGGCGTACTAGAGTATAAGGGCATCATCTGGCACAACAGTATATTCGCCTCTAAGTACGAGGTTAGAGGCATTGATGTAGCCCGTTATCAGAAGGATATTGACTGGGAAGAAGTAGCTGGCAGCGGACAATACCAATTCGCCTACATCAAGGCAACCGAGGGTAGAGATTTCACAGATAAATATTTTGAGCAGAATTGGCTGGAGGCTAACAAGACGGATCTGTTAGTTGGCGCTTATCATTTTTTTACGACACAGAGTACAGGTGAAGAGCAGGCCATGCATTTCATACATACGGTACCTAACGATGGAATTCAACTGCCACCAGTCATTGATATTGAGATTGCGCTAGATAAAGAGGTCGCAGTAATCCGGCGTGAATTAACCATTCTAAGTGATATCTTGGAGCAGCATTATGAACAAAAACCGATACTATATGTGACATACGATACGTTCAACACCTATATTACTGATCAATTCTATGAGAATGAGATATGGATTCGAGATATTGTGAAGCATCCTAGCCTTAAGTACAATAGAGAATGGACGTTCTGGCAGTACAATAACCGGGGTAGAATAGACGGCATTGAAGCATATGTAGATATTAATGTGTATAACGGAGATCAAGCTGCTTTTGAACAAAGATTCAAGAAGTGATACCAATATACGAGGAAATATAATAAGGTTAATAGTAAACCATGTGAAAGATTAATGTAATTAATTAATAGGCCGATAGAAATAATAGAGGATATTATCGATAATTAACGTTGTGAATTGACTCTAATTCTATTAATCTATAAAATATGATGTAATTTAGCTGAGAAGGTGAAGATCATACGAGAGGTTCTGCAATTAAAAATATGCTTCGATGGTATGGGGCAACAGATTGAAGAGTTAGATGTTCACCAGATTACGGATAATACGTACAGAGTAGCCGAAAACCCTATATTCACGGAACAGGTCACATTCGGAGATATTATTAAAGTAAAGCAGGATCAAGATATATACTATTACATGGAAACGATGCGTAAGTCGGATTACAAGCGATATACTTGGCTGCTTAGTAAGACTGCAATGTTATCAGAAGAAATTGATAGACTCAAAACACAAATTATAGAGATGCATGGCAAATGGGAGATTGTGTTCGGCGGCTTCCTCATTGTTAATCTTCCTAAGAACACAGAGTTCAATATTGAGCTGGAGCTGAATAAAATTGTAACGAAATTCGATAAGTATGAACCGGGCAATCTTTAGCAGCAAGCAGGTGATACTGAGCGTAAGAAGCATAGACATCCACACCATCTTTGCGAGGCAAGACAAGCAAGGGTGGTAGTCATCCACGAATATCCTTCTCTATATTCTCCGTGTCGTTATCGTTCGATTCACATCCATTAGAAAAGTCTTAACAACCTATAGCTGCTTATGCAGATTATCAATTGTAAGTGCATACCAATAATGGTAGGAATGATGGGAGGTAGGACGTTGAAGGATAAATTATTGAAGAGACCTGAGATGACTTTGTTAGGCTTAGCATGTCAAGTATCGTTGGAAGAGGGGACCTCAGCGATCTCGGCTCAACAGCTTGCCGAACAGTTTTATGCTAGAAGAGGAGAGCTTACCAATTGCATCAATACAGATGAGGTAATCGGGCTGCTTACGAATCCTGAAGTGGATGCTTCGAATGATCAGGGGATGGAGTATTTTATCGGTGCACAGGTCTATATCAGCAATGACATACCAGAAGGAATGGTATATCGTTTAATTCCAGAGAATGACTACGTTGTCTTTACATTGCCAGAACGAGAAGAAGCCGCTGCGGGCGCCGGCGCTATTCATGAATACTTGAATTCGACTTGGTTAGCCAGTCATTCCTATGATTTATGTGAACGCTTCCTAGTCGAGGTGTATGATGTTCGTAATTGGGATAAAGAGTCAGACCATATTCAGACCGATATTTATTTTCCAATACGGGAAAAGGAACTCCTATTATGACTCAGATCGTTAGACAGAAGGTTAGAACGAATCTAGACATGCTGCATCAATGCGCTGCGCATTATTCGGAGCATATGGGACAGATTCTGTATATCGCTAAGCAATGCCTTGGAGAGAATTATAAATCAACATCCATATAAAGTAATGGATAAGAGTACTCGAGTCATACAAGGCTGGTTCACGCCATATATATAGTAGTGGGAAACGTAAGTCAGGTTTAAGCATGCATGGGGAGGAGACCAGAGAGAAGGAGCATTGCGGATAGCAAGGAGGAAGGACTATGAGTGCAGAACTGCTCATTCAACTACTCGTGCTGATTGTAATGATAATCGATCTGGCCAGAGATTCCAATAAGTCTTAGCCTGTGATGAATCCGAGAGCCTGTAGGTTCTCGGGTTTTTTCATTCTAATGATTGAGCTAAGTTTGATCAGCGCGAATGAAGGCTGATTGTCCTAAACTCATCCGAAAAAGGAAGCCACATCCATTTGGGTGTGGTATAATATACGCTAACTGCTACATCGTGCCGCATATCCAATGATTTGTACAGAAATGGACAATTCGATTATGCGGTTTTTTCATTAGAATAGTCGATTGAACGCTTAACGCTTGGAAGGGAGGGAACCTCGTGTCCGAACATAATCCAGATGACAATAATAAGGGAGTATTCGTGGCTGCGTATGGGGTCGAGCTGCTATACACTGACAAGCCTAATGTATCACCAGATTCACTGTTAGCCTCAATTAGAGAGCTGCTGCCTGATGCAGTGCTCATCGGCAAGAGCGACGGCTTCATCTCATTCGTGTTCCAAGAGCATTATTGCGAATATGCAGATGGAATACTGCCGGCCCAGATTACTCTAGCATTCAGGGAAAGCAAGAAGGTTAGGGAAAGATGGGATGAGAGCTTCGAGCAATCCTGGAGATGGTCTGAGGCGAGAGAAGTCGTAGAGGAGAAGGGCCGATATTCGGTACTCGTTACCGACATGATGGCATCTGGACTTGCCTATCCTATTCGAATGCAGCTATTCCAGAAGGTTCTCTACACGATTGTACAAGAAGTACCATGTGCGGCCATGCATTGGGTTCACAGCCAACAGTGGATTGAGCCTCAGGACTACCTGGATAACGTACCTGGATCGGAATCCTATGATCCCCTTATCGGAATCATTAATGTGCGATTATATCAAATTGAAGGCACCGAGGATTCATTAATGGATACAATTGGTCTTGGGGCAATTGGTCTTCCAGATCTGCAGTGTCATTATCACAGCCTGGATGCGAATGTTATTGCCAATACATTATACTCCTATGGGAATTACATATATCACAATGGCGAGGTTATTGAAGACGGTAATACAATTGAGGGCATAGACGGCAGTAAATGGACTTGTCAGCATGAGATTTCACAGATTGGTCCTTTTAGAGTAGTTATCGACATTCATACAGGACCTTATGCGGTGGGGAATAGAGAGTAGCATTCGCAAGGATAGTGCTATAGAACAAAGTAACATAACTTCACATTCAGAGGTGAAAAGATGAAGCAGGTAAGCGAGCCGATTACGATCCAGATAAGACAAGCGTTGTTGGAGGATAGCAGCAGTATATTAGAGCTGTGGCAAGCTTCTGCCAGATGGCTGCAAGCCAAAGGCATTAACCAATGGAAGCCAGAATATTTCAATCTGGAGCAGGTGCATGAATGGTTTGAGAGTGGCTCCGAAATTTATGTAGCAGAATGGCAGAATGTAATTGTCGGTACTTTAATTGTTAATTGGTCGGATTCCTTCATGTGGGAAGAGCTGGATGATAAGGAGTCTGGCTATATTCACCGCTTTGCAACGAGCAGAAACCATGTCGGAATGAGGATAGGCGAGCAGCTGCTTGATTGGGCAGAGAGCTATATTCACTCTAATGGATTGAAGATACGACTTGATTGTATGGCCGCTAATGAACGGTTGAATGGTTATTATATAAGCAGAGGTTATCAATTCATTCGATCCAAGAATTGGGATCAGTGGAGTGCGAATCTGTATCAGAAGCATGGAGACTGAAGCAGCCAACAGTTGATTGATTACTGAATTTGCTAAGGGGGAATGTACATTGAACAATGCAGATATTTTCGCCCATCTTCCAATATTAGAAACAGAGCGGACGCTGCTCAGGGAAATTCGTGAGAGTGATGCTGCAGATATGTTCCATTATTGTTCTGATCCTGAGGTTTCGCAATATACGACATGGGAGGCACATCAATCGATCGAGGATACACGGAGGTTCATCTCCAACGTACTGCAAAGGTATACGAACAAAGATATTGCTTCATGGGGTGTGGTTGATCGGTTGACCGGCAAGTTAATTGGAACCTGTGGTTATGTGAATTGGGACCGTGAGCATTCCAAAGCTGAAATAGGCTATGCACTATCGAAGGAATATTGGAATAATGGAATTATGTCAGAAGCGGTGAATCGCGTTATCCAGTTTGGTTTTCAAGATATGGGCTTAGTTAGAATCGAAGCAAGATGCCATCCAGATAATATTGGTTCATCCAAAGTAATGGAGAAGACAGGGATGAGGCTGGAAGGGATATTACGTAAGCATGTATTCGTGAAGAATGAGTATATCGATGTGAAGATGTACTCTATCATTAATTAATTATAGATCATAGATTGAATGAAGAAGGGTGTAGGAATTATAACATGATATTAGAGGTAGCGATTCTACAAGTAAAAGCAGGATTAACGGACGAATTTGAGTCGAGCTTCAAGCAAGCTTCAACAATTATTTCTAGTATGAAGGGTTATGTGAACCATGAACTGCAGAAATGCATCGAGGAAGAGAACAAATATATTTTGCTCGTACGCTGGGAAACGCTAGAGGATCATACAATAGGCTTCCGAGGATCACAGCAGTATCTGGAATGGAAGAGCTTATTGCATCACTTCTATGATCCGTTCCCAACAGTCGAGCATTACACCAGCATTGTAGGATAGACAGATTAGAAGGTCTGCTGATGCAGGCCTTTTTGTATAGGGAGAGAGGAGATTCCATGTACTACTGGCAAGGTGAAAGTAGACGAAGGGGAGTTGATGACCATGGCAGCTAAGCCGCAGTTAGTGCTGGATTTGGCTGGGGTGCTCATTAGCAATCTATCTCCTCACATGTGGATGCAGGTAGCAGAGCAATCGGGAATGAGCTTTGAGCAGGTAAAGATACGATTAAAACAAGAAGTAAGGCATCCATTGTGGACTGGAGCAATGAGCGAGTCGGAGTTCTGGGTATGGTTGAAGCAGCTAAATCCATTGCTTGATACTGTAGCTGCGAAGCAGGTATTGAAGCAGCAAATGCAGCCATTGCCTGCGATAGAGCGGCTTGCCAGTTGGAGTGAGAGAATGGATATCCATCTGCTCAGTAATCATAGGGAAGAGTGGCTAGTCGAGCTTCTTCAGTCTGTGCGGTCTTCTATTATAAGCGTCACTATATCCAGTGCAGTTGGAGTCTGCAAGCCGGAGCTTGCGATCTATAACCTAGTTAATCAGAACTTAGATTCTAGTCGACCAATCTGGTATGTAGATGATCAGGATAAGAATTTGTCCCCTGCACGTCAACTCGTTTGGCGAACCTATAAGGCAGACCCAAGTGGAGAGTGGGTCGATCAAATCGAACAGGCTTGTGAGTATTGGTATGCTGTTGATTGCAAAAAGGAGGGAATGGTTTGATAAAAGGGGTTCTATTCGATCTGGATGGTACACTGCTTAATCGGGACGCTTCTCTACTTTCTTTTGTAGAGGAGCAGTACGAAAGATGGAACGAGCTGCAGCAGGTTGCGAAATCCGTGTATGTGAATCGCTTTATTGAGCTGGACAATCGGGGGTATGTCTGGAAAGATAAAGTGTACCAGCAGCTCATAGAGGAGTACGATCTCAAGCTGGATGGGGAGTGTCTTCTAGAAGATTACATCGAAGGCTTCCAGAGACATTGCATAGGCTTCAATAATCTTCATGAAATATTGGGGTTATTGAGAGAGATGGGATTAAAGCTCGGGATGATAACGAATGGCTTTGGCCGGTTTCAAATGAATAACATTCTGGCCTTAGGGATTGAAGATTATTTCGATACGATTCTAGTGTCTGAGACAGAGGGCTTAAGGAAGCCGGATTCAGCTATTTTCGCAAGAGGGCTTAGCCGATTAGGGCTGGAAGCAGATGAAGCCATCTATGTAGGAGATCATCCGCTCAACGATGTAATAGCGAGTCGAAATGCTGGGATGATCGGCATATGGAAGGAAGACAAGCATTATCAGGAAGATTTTGAGCATGATGGCAAGATAGGAGATCTATTGGAGATCATTAAGATTGTTCGTGGAAATGGTCTCTGGAGTCATGAAGCGCAGACAAGCGCAGGCTCGGTCGATGAAGGAATAGATTCTCGTCTAATAGGGAGGACCAATGGCAATTAATAGATTCAAAACATGGAGTGTAGTTGTGTTCCTAAGTTTACTATTGCTGTTAGTGTCAAGCTGTACATCAGCACAGGAATCTGAACCTGAAGTAAAGGAAGCACCAGCGGAAATAACAGTAACACCAGTCGACGTATTTACAGGAGACGGAGCTAAGTTTAAGCATTTCTTAGGCCCCATGTCCGGTGCATTTAAAGTACGCTATGAAGGAAACAAACCAAATGCGAAGCTAAATATTGATCTCTGGGAAGATGGCAAAAAAGTAAAATCCTCAGGCTCGATTGGCGATTTGTTCTTCAGTTCGGGTGCTATGGAATCACAGGAAGTAGAGATCATTATTTCGATTGAAACGGTGTCACTTGATGGAAAAGATAGTTTTCACATCATTAAAGTAAATACGATTTATGACAATAGTTCAAGCCTCTTTACTATTAACCTTCCATATGATGAACAATTGACAGCAAGAGGGCTGATCTTCAACAGTACACCACAAACCTTTTTAGCGGATGAGCCTGTTCATGTATGGGGAATGCACGCAACAAGCAATAATGCCATTTACACTTCGGACTTCTCACCGGAATCCTTAAGCAGACTTGAATGGGCGCTTATCTTTACTCTAGAGTTTGAATAGTAGAGATGAAGTGGTGTTAATGGGCATTGTTATAGTAAAATGAACTTTTAGAATCGCATGAACGTGTGAAGAACAACAGTGGAGGGATTACAATGAGCAAACGATATCGCATTACGAGATCATTGCAGGGCGATGGCCAATCCGAACAAATGATAACTTTAGAAGAAAGTAAGCAATATTTTGCTGAAAAATCCGATTTCACTTATTCATCTGTATTTACTGTGAAAGGTGCGACCAGCATGTCAATTGAAGGAGATTTCTTCATGTGGAGTTTTGGAGATACTCTCATTCCATTCCGGCATTATGAGGGGGAAATCTACGTGTCGGGTAACAATGATGCAGTGATTCCAACTATGGTTGAGGTTGCCAGCGCACTCAGGGCAGATGTGGTGGAGGAATAGATACATCGTGTGGAAAGGCACTGCTTCTTCGCTAGAAGCAGTGCCTTGTTAGGCTAATAATGGAGGTCGATTTCATCAAACTTTTATTTGTATGCAGTCGCAACAAATGGCGAAGCCTGACAGCCGAGCATATATTCGCACCTATGGATGGCTTTGAGGTACGCTCAGCAGGGACAGAGGATCATGCAAGAATTAAGGTGACAGCAGGACATATTGGATGGGCAGATCTTATATTTGCTATGGAGAAAAAGCATGTTCGAAGACTACAGGATAAATATGGGGTAGAGCTAGCTGGTAAAAAAGTCATATGCTTGCACATACCGGATGATTACGGATATATGGATGAACAGCTGGTAGAAGTACTTCTCACAAATGTCTCTGAGCATGTCGCAATACCTAATTCCCTTTGACTTGGACCACCCAGAAATGATATATTAATCGGGATTGTTTTGAATGTGCATGAGGGAAAGGGATGTAAAGAATTGGCTACAAGTGAAGACATAGTTAAACCGAAATTAACACCTACCAAGATTTTAAAATGTAAAAATCCGGATTGCAAAGCGTGGATTAGAGATGAGTTCGCATCGACGGATCAGAATTGTCCGATATGCAAAGGAACAATGCTGCGCAGCATGAAGCATCTTCCTGCAGTACAGAACAAACCGAAACCACAGCCGCGAAAACCGAAGTCTGACTTTTAGAGTTTGAAAAGGGGATTGCACAAACGGCTGCGTGCGCTGCACGCAGCCGTTTGTGCCTAATGGAGGCACAACGATATTGAGTAATTATCCGTTTACGTTCGACCCAAAAGAGTCATATATGCAGCAAGCCAGCGATTGGATTGCAGATGTGTTCTATGAGAAGCTTCCTGAGGCAGGCTTCGAGATAAGAGATGAACAGATCTACATGGCTTTCCAGCTGGAGCGGGCTTATGCTGATAAACAGACGATATTCGCAGAAGCAGGAGTAGGAACCGGTAAAACGCTCGTCTACCTGCTATATGCGATAAGCTATGCTCGTTATACAAGAAAACCAGCGATTATTGCTTGTGCGGACGAGTCATTGATTGAACAGTTAGTGAAGCCAGAAGGAGATATTGCTAAGCTGGCACGATATCTGGAGCTGACTATTGATGCTAGGTTAGGCAAATCGCAGGATCAGTATTTGTGCTTGAATAAGCTGGACGATGCGAAGTCTGAGCTGGATGACGGAGAGCTCTTCGATGATATTTATCGCGAGCTGCCAAGCTTCGTTCATAAGCCAGAGACGATGCAGAGCTTCTACCCTTATGGCAATCGCAAAGATTATCCTGATCTGAATGACGAGCAGTGGAATAAGCTAGGCTGGGATGTATTCCAGGATTGCCTTGTGTGCAGCAGACGTCATCGCTGCGGCCAGACGTTATCTCGAGAGCATTATCGGAAGGCTGCGGATCTGATTATCTGTTCTCATGATTTCTACATGGAGCATGTGTGGACTTACGAAGCGAGAAAGCGTGAAGGGCAGCTTCCGCTCCTTCCAGAGCATAGCTCTGTTGTATTTGATGAAGGACATTTGCTGGAGACTGCGGCGCAGCAGGCATTAACCTATAAGCTGAATCATGCTCAGTTCGAGGGCATTGTCACTCGTCTGCTGCAAGAGGAGATTCGGGAATCGTTAGCTGTTGCCGTCGAGGATGCCATCACGCAGAGTGAGCATTTGTTCCGCATCGTGAATAAGTACAGTGAAAAGGTAACCGCTTCTGATCGGAAGGAAATTATATGGAATGCAGAGCTGATTCGCGAGATTAATCGCCTGCAGGATATCCTCGCAACAATTGAAGAGGAATTGGTGTTCGAGAGCGGCTTGTACACAATTGATACGTATCAATTGAAAATTGTAGAAGAGCACTTGGAAATGATTCAATTCGCATTATCTCTGTTTAAGCAGGCAGAGAAGCCAATTAGCTGGGTAACCGACGATTCCAAAGGGATCTCCCTAGTGATTATGCCGAAATGGGTGAAGGAAGTACTGAAGGAGCAAGTGTTCTCCAAAAAAATGCCGATTGTTTTCTCATCTGCCACGTTGTCTGTTAATGGTTCCTTTGACTACATTAAAGACAGCTTAGGAATTGATCAAGCGCTTAGCTTCTCTGTTGCATCTCCGTATGATTACGAGAATCAAATGAAGCTATTTGTGCCTGAACAAGGAACGACATTGTCCTTCACGGATAAAATAAGCAAAACGACGGAGCTGTTAATCGCTTCCGGCGGACGAACCTTACTGCTGTTCCCATCTCAAGAGGAGCTTGAACAGTTCCGTGCAGAGATGCAGAAGCTTCCTATCAGCTTACAATATCGATTCCTCTATGAAGGATCTGCTGAGATTAGTTACTTGATTGGTGAGTTCCAGAATGAGGAGAGCAGTATTCTCTGTGCAGTTACGTTATGGGAGGGGCTGGATATTCCAGGCGCATCCTTATCCCAAGTAATTGTGTGGTCGCTGCCATTCCCTCCGAATGATCCGGTATTTGCAGCTAGACGCAATGATTCAGAGCAGCCGTTCGAGGATGTGGAC
This sequence comes from Paenibacillus xinjiangensis, assembly GCF_059686975.1. Taxonomy (NCBI): domain Bacteria; kingdom Bacillati; phylum Bacillota; class Bacilli; order Caryophanales; family Paenibacillaceae; genus Paenibacillus; species Paenibacillus xinjiangensis. Next base: position 154,910 of record NZ_JCAALS010000012.1, read on the forward strand.
ATGCCGTATATGCTGCTTCGTCTTAGACAGGGGATAGGACGGCTCATTCGTTCGCGAGAAGACGCAGGTCAGATTATTTTGTTCGGAGAAGAGCTGAATCAATCTGAAGTTAGACAAAGAGTAGAGCATATTATTCCAGAAGGTGTTGCTGTACAGCTGCTAGGATAAGCAATAAATGATATAAGCAAGTAGAAGAAGAGGAGAAGGCGGTCTCTTCTTCTTTTTTTGCGTTCACCAATGAAAGGAATGCTCGATGAGTGGGGAAATAGGGCGATATTTGGCTTAGAAAAATTGCATGAAATACATATTTCACGCAATTTCGATTGTAAGCCTCTTTTTGGGTGTGATAGAATACAGAGTACTGTTTATTTTATCGTATTATTAACCATTATTTTACATCGGAGGCGCATTAGCGATCAAACATCATGAACTACTAGATACCTATAGTATGGAAATCGACCTGTTCTCGATCTGGATGAAAAATAAAGGAATGACCAAAGCGACTCAACAAGCATACTTGAATGATACCCGTCATTTTTTGCATGAAGTGCATCCTGTTAGTGTGAAGCAGCTTGGCAAAATGGATGTGATGCGGTTTCTATCGGGCTGCCGTGAGAATGGGGCAGGAGATGAAGCATGGAATCGCAAGCTGTCTTCACTCCGTTCCTTCTTCAAGGCTCTTATCGAAATGGAAGCGGCCGATGCCAATCCTGCCACGTTGATAGCGAAGTCCAAGCAGGAGAAGAATCGGATCCCGGTCTACTTGGAGGAGAATGAGCTGGAAGCTCTCGTTCAATCAATCCATGGCAAATATTATTATCGTAATCTGGCAATTGTGCTGCTTATGGCCTATGCCGGTCTGCGTGTTGGTGAGATTCATCGGCTGAATGTTCCCGATATTCGGCAAGATGGCGCCATTCATGTGCTCGGCAAAGGGCGCAAATGGCGGGTTATTCCGCTCCCTGCCGCCCTTCATGACGTGCTTCGCAAAGCGCTGGATGATCGAATGGATGTGAGAGCGGGCAAGGAGCAGCCGGTATTCGTATCGCAGCTCGGCCGTCGTCTCTCGATTCGTATGATCCAGACAGTCGCGGATACAACGATCAGACAGCTGAAGCTTGATTGGCCCAGCCTAGGGGATAAATCGATATCCAGCCATAAGCTGAGACATTCCTTCGCAACGATGCAGATTCGCAGCGGCACCGATATTCGAACGCTGCAGGAGCTGCTTGGTCATGCGAGTATCGAGACGACCCAAATCTATACGCATATTGATAACAAGCAGCTTCAGCATGCAATGGGTAATATATCCAGTAAAATTCCAATCGGACTCGTGAAGTAACATAATAAATATTATGTTAACTAAATAGCATAATGCGCAGCCCCAAGCATACGATTATTTAGTTAAGTTGAATAATGCGATGAGTGGTGGGGTGCTATTATGTATCCAATAAATGAGCAGTTGATAAGAGTCGTCAAAGCTTCTCTGCCAGCAGGTGCAGAGCTGATCACACTTGATCAATCACCCAATCCATATGCTATCTGTATGGCTGATCTGAATGGGGATCATATGCCGGAGATTGCTGTCGTATTCCGCTCTAATGATCAATTATATGTTGATATTCTGGCATTCCGGGGGCATTCTTGGGTAACCGTTGCGCGTCAACCAGGTCAAGGCTATGGTGTAACACTGCTTACAGCCGCACCAATTACTAGCCCTCAAGTGAATAATCTACTCATTGGTTGGCAGCTCGGGGCGATATGGTCGAAGCTATCTGTGTATGAATGGACATCGCAGGGCCTTAAGGACTTGACTCCGGCTGAGCTTACTTTCAGCTATGCGGAGGTAGTAAGCGTACCTAGTGCAGCTGTTCCTAGCGGTGAATCTATATTGGCATTATGGTCTCATGACACAGGCGAGGCTTATCAAGTCGAGCTTCTTAGATGGAGTCAAGGGTCGTTCATCCCTGCTAGAGACGCTTATGCGGCTTATTTCCCGAAGGTCGTCCATTATTATAAAAAGCTTGTAAATCAGCATCCCGATTATTCTTTTTACTGGTCTTATTTGGCTGATGCGCAGCTGAAGGCAGGCTTGCCAGCTGAAGCTTACGTATCCGTACAGCATGCTTTATCATTCGAGGAGCCTTACCCATCCAGAGAAGCTATGCTTCACTTGAAGAATCGGATTGAGAAGCTGCTGCACCAGTCCACAAGAGCTTACGCGCTATATCCGGGTGCAGTCAAAACAACCCAAGGCACGATGTGGGGTTATATTAACAGCAACGGAAGGATGACCATCCAGCCGAAGTATGAATATGCCTACGAGTTTCAGCCGGTTGGGTTAGCTGTTGTTCAGCAGGGAGGACATAGCGGACTTATATATGAATCTGGCGCCTATGCCGTGCAGCCCATCTATCAATTCATCGGACCTTTCTCGGAAGGTCGTGCTGCTGTTATTGATCAGGATGGGTTTAAATTGATCGATGAGTCGGGATATGTGATTACTCCGCAAACGTATTCATATATGTCTTCTATGCATGATGGCAGAGCTATGGTATACAACACTTTGGCAGATGGCAGCAATAAATATGGCTATATTGACAGGCAAGGACAAGAAGTGATTCCCCTTCAATACGAGGAAGCTAATGATTTCAATCAACAACGCGCAGTCGTCAAAGTGAAAGATGGAGAGTATGCGCTCATTAAGCCCGATGGAACGAGAATTGCTACTTATCCTTATGCCTTTGTTGGCCAATGGGGTGACGGATTGCTGCCGTTCCAGAAGGAAGCAAGCGGCAAATACGGCTATTTGAATGAACAAGGGGCAATCGTTATAGCTCCTGCTTATATGAATGCAATGGCTTTTCAAGATGGTCGAGCGATTGTGAATACAGCAGAGGATTTCCAATCCCGCTATGGTGTTATTGATGGGCGCGGCCAATGGATCATTCAGCCTGCGTATAATGAGATCAGACAGCTTAGGCAGCAGCGGCTCGCTGTAGGTAAGGCGCTAGATGAGGAGCAGCCTTTTCTCGGGTCTATTTTTGCGATATATGATACAAAAGGTATCCGATTATCCGACTTCAAGTATAGAGATGTCTCGGAATATAAAGAGGGTGTTACCTCAGCCTCTGATGGGGCAGAAACCTATTTCATCGATCGCAGCGGTGAAGCAGCTCCAGGATATCCACGGTTTGATGGAAACGGTGTTTTGACCTTAATGAATGGGCTTATTCAAGTGAATATTGATAATCGAATCTCCTACTTCCGGCATAATGGCGAGCTTATTTGGCAGCCGAATCAGACGATTCCGTTACGGTATCCTTTGAGAATTAATGAGGTTAAATATAAACCTAATAAAGATTATTTGGTATACTATCCAGTACTGGTTGGAATGGTTAATGCCAGTGCAGAGAAGAAGATCAATGAAGCGTGGAAGACGCTGTCGAAGGTGAAGCCCATTCCATCAGATGCTCAGCTTGACTATTCTTATTCGGGTGATTACAATGTGGCTTTCTTCCATAAGGATCTGCTTGTGATTGAGCTGGAGGGCTATCATTTCCCCTTCGGAGCAGCGCATGGCATGCCAATTCGAATCTATTCGCATATCAATGTGACGACGGGTTCTATGTATCAGCTTAAGGATTTGTTCAAGCCAGGAAGTGATTATGTCAAAGTATTGAGTGACATAGTAGGGGAACAGATTAAGAATGATCCGCAGTACAGCTATGTTTTTCCAGGCACGTATACTGGGATTAAGCCGGATCAGCCTTTTTATGTGACAGAGGAAGCTGTTCATTTATATTTTGAACCCTATGAGATTGCTCCTTACGCGGCGGGATTCCCAACCTTCACTATACCTTTCGAGCAAATCAAAGGTATCATTGATCGGAATGGCGAGTTCTGGAGCTCCTTTCATTCCTAATGCTGCTGCTGTTACATGCCGGCCTTCAAAGCGAGGCATAGCCACACCAAATGATACAGATTAACGGCTGCATAGAGCAGAAAGGGCAGCAGCAATAATGTTTTTAACCATTGCTTGTGCTGCAGCTTGGAATAAATCAGGAGCAATAAGAGCGGCAATACAAGCTTAATGGCATAATAGGCTCCAATATGCCATTCATATAGGCTGCGGACTAGTGGGTTAGACTCTTGAATGTACGCTGATCTTATTCCATAGTCTGTAAGAGCGGCGTCGGTGAAGCATAGGACCAGAAGCCCGATTAGCAAAGCTCTTAGCGTTAGTTGATTGTACAGTTGACCGATCAATACCTCTACCTCGCAATCCGCTTGAATTCGTCATTGAAACAAGTAATTTAGTCAGCTCCATCCGTCTAGAACAAAGCCAGATGATACATATTGTATCATCTGGCTTTGTTCTAGTAAATAGGGCAACAGCTTGGTGAATCTTCCTCTACACTGGTATAATTAGGGATATTATTCATTGGAGCTGAAGCCATTGTTGAATTCTGATCTTGAACATTTTCATCCTTCACTGTCTGTATGGTTCCGAGCGTCCTTCGGTGAACCGACGGATGTACAACGACAAGCCTGGCATTCCATCCGGTCAAGGAAGCATACGTTAATCGCTGCACCGACTGGCTCGGGCAAGACACTGGCTGCCTTGCTTCCGTGCTTGGATGCTATTATTAAAGATAAGATTAATTCTGCAGCTAGTCAGAAGAAAAGGCCGCAGAGCGGAGTGCGAATTGTGTACATTACTCCGTTAAAGGCGTTGAATAATGATATCTATGATCATCTTGTCTCGTTCGTTAAACAAATTGACCAGCATGCTCAGGAGCAAGATAGCGATTGGCCTGGCATCAGCTCTGCGGTAAGAACAGGAGATACAAGCAGCTCCAAGCGCGCAGCGATGCTAAGACGACCTCCTGATATACTCGTAACAACACCAGAATCCCTCTATATATTGCTAACATCTGAGAAAGGCAGAGAGCTGCTGCAGACGGTTAAGTTCGCCATTGTCGATGAGATTCATGACCTGGCAGCGGACAAGCGAGGCTCTCATCTATCTTTGACATTGGAGCGATTGCAGCGATTGAGTGGTCATCCTATACAGCGAATTGGCGTATCTGCCACACAGAAGCCGCTCGAGCTGGTAGGACGTTTTCTCGGAGGCTGGGAGCCGAATGAATCGGGAGCAGCTGAGCTTACCGCTATTGGTGAGAAAGTGAATTCAGCTTCAACTAATCATCCATTAGGCTACCGGCCTCGCCCAGTTACGATTGTAGAGAGCAACATGCAGAAGAAGATGGATGTAAGTGTTACAATGCCGGATCATTCCCAGCCGATGCCAACAAGAGAGTCGGTATGGCTGCCCTTGCTTGATCGGCTATTCGCGCTCATGACAGACTGTCGTTCGGTTCTCTTATTCGTCAACAGCAGAAGGCTGTGCGAGCGTCTATGCTTGCGGTTGAACGATCATGCCGGCTATGAGATGGCACGGGCTCATCATGGGAGCATGGCCAAGGAGCGCCGACTGGAAGTAGAGAGGATGCTTAAGCAAGGGGAGCTGCGGTGCATCGTTGCGACCTCATCCCTGGAGCTGGGCATTGATGTCGGACATATCGATCTTGTCCTGCAGCTCGATTCTCCGCTTGCTGCTGCCTCAGGCATTCAACGTATTGGCCGCGCTGGCCATGCGGTTGGAGCGGCTAGCCGAGGTGTTATTGTTGCGCGGCAGCGTGGTTCATTAGCGGAGATTGCTGTACTAAGCAGACAGATTGCAGAGCGTGATATAGAGCCTATCGAAATTCCTAGAGACAGGCTGGATGTACTGTCACAGCAGATGGTGTCGATCGTAGCGGCAGAGGATATAACGCTTGTACAGCTGTTTCGGCTGATCTGTCAGAGCGATAGCTACAATAATTTTCCCGTTGATAGGCTAGAGGCTACGGTGCAGGTTCTTGCTGGCTTATATCCATTCGCCAGGCCACTGCTGGACTGGAACCGGGATACGGGATTGCTGACGAGACGGAAAAATTCTTCGCTTGCAGCATTGACCGGGGCTGGGACGATCCCGTCGAGCTCTGCCTATCCTGTGCATCATGTAGACAGTCGTATACATCTTGGCGAGCTGGATGAGGAGTTCGTGCAGGAGAGCCGTGTTGGTGATGTGTTCCAGCTGGGAACGAATGCGTGGATGATTCGCAGAATCGATAAGGATAAAGTGTATGTAGGGGAAGCAGCGAACAACTTCAGTGAAATCCCGTTCTGGCGGAATGAAGGTCCAGGGAGATCATTCGCTCTTGGGCTGCGAGTAGGCAGGTTCATCGAGCTTCTGGAAGAGAAGCTCGGTCTGCAAGAAAAAGATAGGACGACTATGGTGGAGGAAGATGAGGAGCAGCTGCTGAAGCATGCTCCTGTACAGGACATGCTACAGGAGCAGTATGGATTAGATGCTCACTCATCAGACCAGCTTATTTCATTAATCCGATCCCAGCACAAAGTTAGTGAGCTTCCGACCCATCGCAGAGTTGTAATCGAGCACTATAAGGATGTCATGAATCAGACGCATGTTATTATCCATAATCCATTCGGCAGGCGTGTGAATCGAACGTGGCTGCTTGCTATTGAACAGCAATTCGAGAAGCTGCTGCCTTATCGGCTGTATGGCAATGCCAAGGATAATGGCATTGAATTCGTGCTTCCAGAAAGGGAACCGTCATGGCTGCAATCGATCTGGCATGTTACTCCAGAAAGTCTGGAACCAATGCTGATGGAAGCGATAGCTGGCTCGCCACTGCTGGCTATTGCGTTCAGGCATATTGCAGAAACCTCACTTCTGTTATCGCGCAGCTTCACACGTACCCCATTGTGGCAGAAACGTCTTCGCAGCGAGGAGCTTCTTCGAGAGGCGTTGCCCTATGCTAAGCAGTTCCCTTACTTGAATGAAGCCATGAAGGAATGTTTGAATGATTACTTGGATATCCATCGGCTAAGCGAAGTGCTTGGGGATATCCGTGCCGGACATATTGAAATGGTCGTTAGGGAAACGGAGTTCCCAACACCTATGGCTGCGCAGTTTCTTGCTGATTATGTGAATATGCGCATCTATGAAGGAGACGGCTTGGATGCAGCTGTCCAGATGCAGCTGATGAACGTTAGCAAAGAGCTGGCGGGGAGACTGTTCGGACAAGAAGCGCTTCAGAGTGCTATTCCAGAGCAAGTGCTGCAGGCTGAGCTCCAGCGAATGAACGAATCGGGCTTACCTGTACAAGATAGAGCCGACGCAGTTAAGCTGTTGAAACGAAGAGGTGACATGACAACCGATGAATGGATGAAGCTCGCCGGTTCTGAAGCAGTAGGCTTGCTTCAGCAAGCCGAGCAAGCAGGGGAAGTCATGCTGGTTCAGCTTGGTTCAGATGACGAACATCTGCGCTGGATATGCAGAGATGAAGCGGATATCTATCGTTCTTTTCCAACCGAGCATGCGTCTGTGGTATTCATCATTGGGCGGTTCGCAGATTATAGGCTTTCCTTCACCGAGATTGAATTATGCGAGCGATATCCACAGCTGTCTTTAGTTGACGCAAGGCGGATAGTCAATGAGCTGCTGGGACAAGGAATCATTGAGCAAGCACCATTCGCCTATGAAGCGAATGAACGCATCTGGTCAAGCCGGAATGCGGCAGCTCGTATGATTCGTCTGTCCACTCTGGAAGCTCGTAAGCAGGCGGAGCCTGTCCAGCCTGTTCGCTGGTGCTCGCAGATGGCTATGCAGCAATATGTTCTACAAGGCACACAGCTGCGGGGCATGGATGGGCTGCGAGCGATTATCGAACGACTGCAGGGATTGTATATTCCTGTATCACACTGGGAAACCATTATATTCCCTTCGAGAATGGCTGAGTACCGTAAGGAAGAGCTTGATCTTCTCTGTTCAACAGGTGAGGTTATCTGGCTTGGAAGCAAGAATGCAGGGGATAAGGAAGGCAAGATTGCGTTCTTCTTGGCTACAAGCAGGTCGCTCTATGAGCCATATCTATCTACTAAGGATAAGAAAACCGCAGCTCATCCTAGGCTGCTGGAGCAGCTGCAGGCATCGGGCGCCAGCTTCCTTACCCGAATAAGCAGAGATGCAGGACTAGCACCGACGGACACGTTGGCGGCACTCCTAGAGCTTGCTTGGGAGGGTCATGTATCGAATGATCAGTTCGCACCCTTGCGGCTGTTAGCGAATAAGAAAGGCAAGGACTGGGCGCGTACTGGCTCAGGACTTGGCAGGTGGTATTCGACAGCCACTATATTAGAGGACAACAGCTTGCAAGTCGAACCACAGGGTAATGTTCTTCACAGCAGTGCCATTGGCCTCACTCCGAGTGCGAATGCGGAGCATACAGAATCGCCAGCAGCTTATTGGGTTCGGCATTTGCTGGATACCTACGGCATTGTTACCAAAGAGCTGGTTGCTGCTGTATCGCCATTCCAATGGGATCAGCTGCTGCCGCTGCTGAAGAGGTTCGAGGAATGGGGAACGATTACACGAGGGATTTTCATAGACGGTACCATAACGATGCAGTTCACAACACCAGCGATTGCGGAGAAGCTGCGAGCCAAGCTGCCAGAATCCAGCAGCGATTCAATAACCTTATTATCTGCTGTAGATCCTGCTAACCCCTTTGGCTTAATCATGGATTGGCCGCAAGAGAAGTCCTGCGCCTTCGCTCGTAAGTCAGGCAATTTCCTTGTCATTCAAGGGGAGCAGTGGTTATATTGGATAGAGAGCAATGGAAAACGCATTCATAGCTTCTACAGCAGCGCAGAGAAGGCAGCACAATTGAAGATGGTGTTCAGAGAAATCCTTCATCGTCAGCTGCTGACTAAGATCGTTATTGAACGGTGGAATGGGGAAGCTGTGACCGATCTGCCTGCAGGAGATCTGCTGAAAGAAATAGGAGCGGAGCGTGATCAGAAATCACTGGTTCTGTGGCTAAGTCAGTTGAAATAACTTGTCATGGATCAAGTTCGAGAGGGAAGGGAGTAGTAGATGTGCGTTACATGATGAAATATATTCGCAAATATGGCGTGCTCTTCACTTTCTCCGTCATGCTTGTGACCATTGAGGCGATCGTCGATCTGCTTCAGCCAACCATTATGGCACGAATCGTCGATGAAGGTGTTGCACACAGCGATATGGATATCGTACTTCGGCTTGGTGGCTGGATGCTGTTCATAACGGCTATAGGTGCAATATCCGCCTCAAGTCGGAACGTCGTATCGAGCTGGGTGTCCCAGCGGTTCGGAGGAGAGCTAAGGCAGGATCTCTTCGAGAAGATCCAACAGCTTTCCTTCGAGAATATGGACCGGCTTGATAAGGCTTCGCTCGTCACGAGGCTGACGAATGATGTGACGCAGGTGCAGAATTTCGTGAATGGGATGATGCGGATATTTGTGAAGGCTCCGCTCCTCTGTATCGGGGGCTTCGTGATGGCATTCCGACTTAACCCTTATCTATCCATGGTATTGATGGTTGTTGTTCCTATCGTGGGGCTGTTGATCGTACTTAATATGCGAATCGGGTTTCCATTATTTCTAAAAGTACAGCAGTCGCTCGATCGGTTGAATGGTATTATGCGTGAGTATTTATCCGGTGTACGCGTAGTGAAAGCATTCAATCGCTTCGACTATGAGACCGATAAATTCAATGACGTTAATGAAGATTACCAATCTCGTTCAATCAAGGCACAGCGAATCATGTCTGTATTTAGCCCAGGTGTAACGCTCGCGATGAACTTCGGAATTGTCGCTGTGTTATGGTTAGGCGGCTTACGAGTTGATCAAGGACATATGCAGGTGGGTCATATTATAGCGTTTGTCAACTATATGACCCAAATTCTATTCTCACTAACGACGATGACGTTGGTAATCAATATGTTCGTTCGAGCCAGAGCGTCTCATGGAAGAATTGTAGAGGTACTCTCTGTGAGCAATGGAATGACTGGGCAGGATACTGCCGAGAAGCAGCAGCCTCACAAGCGGCTAGGTACCATTACATTTGATAAGGTTAGCTTCGGGTATCGTGGCGGAGAAGGAGAATATGTACTGAAGTCGATATCCTTCACCTGCAATCCGGGTGAAACGGTAGCGATTATTGGCACTACTGGCGCAGGGAAGAGCAGCCTCGTGAATCTGATTCCTAGGTTCTATGATGCAAACTCAGGTACACTCTTGATAGATGGTGTTGATGTCAGGGAGCTTGACCCCCATTATCTTAGAGACAACATTGCCATCGTACCGCAGCAATCGATTCTGTTCACAGGTACAGTTCTGGATAATATTCTAATAGGCAATCCTTCTGCTACGATGGAGGAGGTTCAACAAGCTGCAACGATGGCTTCTGCCCATGAGTTTATCTCTACTTTGCCAGAAGGCTATGACACATTGCTAGGTCAAGGAGGAGTCAACTTCTCCGGCGGCCAGAAGCAGCGGGTATCAATCGCAAGAGCGCTTGTACGAAGACCCGATATTCTTATTCTGGACGATTGTACGAGTGCGCTGGACAGTGCAACGGAAGCTTCGATTAAGCGAGCGATTCATCAGTATGCGGACGATATGACCTGTCTGCTCATTGCACAGCGAATTTCCTCTGTAAAAGATGCGAATACCATTATCGTGCTGGATGACGGTGAAATTGCAGGTGTTGGCAATCATGAGCAATTGCTCCAGGATTGCTCTGTCTATCAGGAAATCTATCGTTCTCAGATCGGTAAGGAGGTTGGCAGCCATGTCTCAGCAGGATAAAGAGGCTTCTTCATCTAATCAAGAGCAAGCCAGCCGAGCTGCGGGCACTGCCATGGGAGGAATAGGGGGACGCACTCCACGAGGAGATGCTAAGGCGAAGCCCAAGGACTTCAAAGGAACCTTGCTTCGTCTGTGGAGCTATATGGGCGAAGAGCGCATCCGTCTTTCTGTTGTGTTCGGCTTCATTCTCATCGGCTCAGCCGTTGCACTTCTAGGACCCTACTTAATTGGCGTAGGTGTGAATGCGATGGTAGATGGGGCCAATAGTGTCGATTTCAAGCTGCTGCATATCATATTGTTTGCACTGATTGCTGCTTATTTGGGTGACGCAGTGTTCTCATTGCTGCAAGGCTGGCTGATGGCAGGCATCTCTCAGCGTGTGGTCAGTCGCTTGCGCTTAGCGTTGTTCGCCAAGCTGCAGAAGCTCCCGCTCGTTTACTTCGACACTCGGAGACATGGTGAGTTAATGAGTAGACTATCCAATGATATCGACAATGTGAGCACCTCCGTATCACAGACGGCGACACAGCTCATGTCAGGATTCATCATGATAATAGGCTCACTTGTGATGATGCTCATCCTTAGTCCGCTCATGACGCTAGCGAGTCTTATAACCGTCCCGCTCGTCTATTTGTTAGCCAGTACCATTACGAAGCGTACTCGGCTGCTGTTCAAAGCTCAGCAAGTACAGATCGGCAAGCTTAACGGTCAGATTGAGGAGACAATCTCTGGCTTCACCGTGGTCCAAGCCTTTAATTATGAGAAGACTGCGGTTACAGAATTCCGAGAAGTAAATACAGAGCTAATCAAAGTAGGGACAAAAGCGCAAATATGGTCAGGCTTCTTGATGCCGCTCCTTGGTGTGATTAACAATATCGGCTTTACTGCTGTAGCTATAGCAGGCGGGATCATGGCGGTCAAAGGCATGATTACAGTCGGGGTTATTGCTAGCTTTCTCAGCTATTCCCGGCAGTTCGTCAGACCGCTTAATGATCTGGCGAACGTATATAATGTACTGCAATCAGGCATTGCCGGTGCGGAGAGAGTATTCGAGGTCATCGACGAACGCGAGGAAATACCAGATCCTGCGAATGCTGTACAATTGACTAACCCGAAAGGGGAGGTGTCCTTCGATCATGTTCAGTTCGGATATAGAGAAGATGTACAGATTCTGAAAGGAATAAGCTTCACGGCAGCGGCTGGCAGCAGCACTGCACTCGTAGGACCGACTGGAGCAGGTAAAACGACCGTCATTAATTTGTTGACCAGATTCTATGATGCAACAGATGGAACGATATCGATAGATAATCGCGATATTCAGCAATATACAAGAGACAGTCTGCGGCGTGCTTTTGGAATCGTGCTCCAGGATACTTATCTGTTCTCTGGTACGGTGAAGGACAATATGAGATACGGCAAGCCGGATGCTTCTGATGAAGAGGTACGAGCAGCAGCTATAATGGCGGGTGCGGACGGCTTCATTAGAAGACTGCCACTGAAATATGATACTCCCCTTACAGAGAACGGAGGAAATCTGAGCCAAGGGCAAAGGCAGCTGCTGGCGATCGCCCGAACGATGCTAGCTAACCCGTCTATACTGATTCTGGACGAGGCCACCAGCAGCATCGACACTCGAACCGAGCTTCGCATTCAGAAGGCTATGCTGGAGATGATGAAGGGGAGAACAAGCTTCATCATTGCTCACCGGTTATCTACGATTCAGAATGCAGACAACATTCTCGTAATTGACAAAGGCGGGATAGCTGAGCAAGGCACACATGATAAGTTAATGGCTCAGGAAGGCATTTATTATAACATGCAGCGGAATCTGAACATGTAATCGAGACAAGAGAAACGGATCTAGAACTTAGATTCGTTTCTCTTTTTGGTTTAGTCCCATATCTGGGGTCTGTCTAATCCGGCTATTCGCAAGTATTGTAAAAACTGGCCTGTATGAACGGCATCATGATAGGCAATTCGCAGCAGCATGTCTCCCAAATACCGCTGATAGCCAATATTACTACGGTCGATCAGTGTTGATTCTAGTTCTTCACTCGTGAGGGACTTCACGTATAGAATAAATGGTTCAAAGTATGCCTGTGATAATTCAATTTCTTTCTCTACAGAAAGGATGGGTTCATCGTCAAACGGAGCAGGAGCTTCTATTTGCAAGGATCCTTTGTTTTGTAAAATAGCATGATAATGAAAGCTGCCGCTCCATACATGCCTGATCATTTCCCCGAAGGACATCGCTTCTTTATCCGGTCGCCAATGGATCCAGCCCTCAGGAAGTGAACTCCACAGCTTAATGGAGCGTCTACGCGTTTCCTCTAAATTCAATACACTAAGTCTAGTTGCATTCATAGTAATGTCCTCCTTGTTAGTCGTTAGAGGGCAATTGTAATACAAATAACATTAGGGTATCATCGAAATATGAATGTATATCCGAATATTTCTTATATCGCAAAACTAATTGCTGAGCCTGCAAGAGCGATCATTCTGGATAGTTTAATGAATGGTCAGGCTTTGCCTGCTAGTGAACTGGCTTATAGGGCCAAAGTATCAAATCCAACGATCAGTTCTCATTTATCCAAATTAGTGGAGGGTCATTTAATCATTACAGAACAGCATGGCAGACATCGTTATTACCGTCTAGCTAGTGCAGAGATTGCAGAGGTTATCGAAAAACTAGGGACTATCGCTCCTCCAGTGATCGTTCGTTCCTTGCGCCAATCGGATGAACTGAAGAAGATTCGTCATGCCAGAACTTGTTATGACCATTTGGCAGGCGAGCTTGGCGTGAAATTAACAGAGGCGCTGCTAGACAGGACATATCTCTATCTAGAGGAAGGACGCTACGTAATAACGGAGCTTGGGAAGCAATGGTTTACTCAACTAGGCATCCGTATCGAAGAGGCAGATAAGAGCAAAAGAGTGTTTGCGAAGCCTTGTCTTGACTGGAGTGAAAGACGTTATCATATGGCTGGTTGGCTGGGATCTGCGATCGTGATTCGTTTTTTGGATTAAGGATGGATTAAGAGAGCAGAGAAAGGCCGAGCTGTTCATATTACTAAGCAAGGAACCCAAGTATTGCGTGAGCAGTTAGATATAGAGCTGAGCAAATAAGGGCTATCCCTAATGGTCTAAGACCATATGGGATAGCCCTTATTTTTGCTCAGAGTGAGGCCTAACCTTTTCCAATTAACAAGGATAAAATGCCAGCTGCAATGAGCGGTCCAACAGGCACGCCCTTGAACAAGGCAACACCAATCACAGTGCCGATGAGCAGGCCTGCAACAATGGTTGGCTGAGAGGTCATAAGCGTAACGCCTCTGCCACCTAGGTATGCGACAAGTACGCCAATGACAATCGCAAGCAGTGACTTCCAATGCAGGAATAGCGAACCAATCATCGACATGCTGTATTTGCCGCTTGCCAGCGGTGCCATAACACCGATTGTCAGAACAATAATACCAATCGTTAAGCCATTCTTCTCAATCCAAGGGAATAGCTGATGCAGGTTCGTCACGCGCAGCAGTACAAGTAGGAGGGTGGCAATCGCTACGGCAGAGTTGCTGCTAATAATGCCGAGCGCACCCAAGCCAAGCAGAAACAATGAAGTCATATCCATACAGCTGTTGGCTCCTTTAACCGGGATGATGCTCTATAATACGCCCACATGGTATCAGTTCTGCCATTTAAAGTCAATCAATTGAGATCCAGAAATTTGTATCTATTACAATATTATTGCTATAATAGGCGAGTGCTATTCTACTCTATTAACTATGATGCCATACAAGAACAAGAGGGAGAGACCACGATGAACAAATGGGGAACGAAAGCAGCTGCAGCTATGCTTGCTGCAGCTATTCTAACAACGGGCATATACGATGGAAGGGCGCATGCGGAATCCAAGGTTACTATATTGCTCGATGATGTGCCCTTGGCCTTCGATGCAGCACCAATGGTAACGAAGGGAGTCACATTCGTACCGTTCCGAACGATTGGGGAAGCGCTCGGAATTACAGTCATTTGGGACAACCAGACACAGACGGTCAAGGCAACAGGCGAACGTGATGGCAAGCCAGTCGTAGTCATCCTTAAGATCGGCAGCCTTACTGCAGACGTTAATGGAGCGAAGCTTAAGCTGCCTGCGGCACCGAAGATGACAAGCAATAGAGTGCTTATACCGCTAAGCTTCTTCAGTACACAGTTCGGAGCGCAAGTCGGCTGGAATCAAGTGACGAGTACGGTTACAATCGTATCGCCTCAGAGAGAAATGCATTTGCGTGCTTTCTATGCGCTCGAATCTTTCAAAGAGAAGGATTTGATAGATTCCATGAATTCGGTCGCCTTCGGCTGGAGCAGAATCGATAGAGATGGCAAGTTCACGCTTAGTGGCTCTGAATATAAAATTCCCGCTCCATCTGGAGAAATAACGGCACAATCCTTGGTATCGGATGCATCTGATCAGGGTGTGAAGCCCTATCTGATGGTGTATTCACTCGATGGGCAAGGAGAGCTCACCAAGATGCTGAGCTCAGAATCGTTACGCGCGGAATCAATAGCAGGTATTGCAGCTGCTGTAACAGATAATGGCTTCGGAGGCGTCATGCTTGATTTCGAGGGCTTAGGCTTCAAGCTGGATAAAGAAGAACAGCGGAAGCTGCTTAATGATTATGTAAAGCTTCTGAAGGCAGGCCTGCCGGAAGGAACAGCGCTATCTCTTGCCGTACCGCCTCCGAATAGTGCTTATCAGGGCTATGATTACAAAACATTGGCTTCTATCGCGGATGATCTTGTTCTCATGGCGTATCAGTATAACCCTGCGGGCACTGCGTCACAGGTTCCTGAACCGAACAGCTTGGTGAACGCTGCAATTCAGCAGACACTTGAAGCGGGAGTGCCGAAGAGCAAGCTGCTGCTAGGCATTGATATGAGCAGTGAAACGCCGGGCTCTATTGACGATAAGCTTGGTCTTGCCAAGCGCTATGATTTGAAGGGCGCAGCATTCTGGCGGTTAGGCCTGTTCCGCTCTTATACAGAAGGAATGGAAGCAGCTGTAGATCGTTCGGCAGTCAAAGAGCAATAATTATTCATTCTATCCATTATGGGGTAACCAATAGAGAAGGCAGTGTGGAGCATGATCGTAATGCTCTGCGCTGCCTTTTATAATTGGCTTACTGACAGCCTGGATAGGGGAGAATATCTGCGATTTCTTGAAAGGAATAATGGAAGGTGGCGAATTGCGAAGCATACAGGTACTGAATGATGTACACTTCTCCACCCATAACACTGCATAGCACTCCAGCTACTCCTTGATTGTGCATGAACATGGTTGATATAGCAAACTCCCTTCGTGATAATCATTATCACAATCTAACTGGTCCTAATTAGTGGTATAATGTACGACAGACTATAGTTAGGATCAGAATGGAGCACTTACGGATGAAGAAATTCAAAAAGTTCTATATTGAAATTACAAGCGTATGCAATCTGGCATGCTCTTTTTGTCCGCAGACAAAGCGTCAAGCTAATTTCATCAAGATAGATGATTTCACGAAACGATTAGATCAGATCAAACCACATACCGATTATATTTACTTCCATCTCAAAGGCGAGCCGCTGCTCCACCCGAAGATCGGCGATTTGCTGGACTTAAGCCACGAGCGCGGCTTCAAGGTGAACATTACAACAAACGGAACGCTCCTTCACAAAACAAGGGAGAAGCTGCTCACGAAGCCAGCCATCCGCCAGATGAACTTCTCGCTGCACAGCTTCGATGGTCATGAGGGCTCAACGGATAAGGAAGGGTATGTTGGCAGCGTTCTATCATTCGTGAGAGAGGCTATTGAGAAGACGAATATGATTATATCGCTGCGACTGTGGAATCTGGATCAAGACAATGCGACTAACGCCGAGAAGAATCGTAACCGTGAGATGCTCAGCGCTATCGAGAGTGAATTCGATCTCGACTACCGGATTGAAGAGAGAGTATCTCCAGGCAAAGGGCTCAAGATCGCAGAGCGTGTCTATCTGAATCAAGATTTCGAGTTCCAATGGCCGGACTTGAACGCGAAGGAAGACGATGGCAAAGGCTTCTGCCACGGTCTGCGCAATCAGGCGGGCATACTGGTGGATGGAACAGTCGTGCCATGCTGCCTGGACGGTGAGGGCGTCATTAACCTAGGCAATATCAACCACACACCGTTCTCAGACATCATAGAGAGCGAACGAGCGAATAATCTCGTAGATGGCTTCTCCAGAAGAGAGGCAGTCGAAGAGCTCTGCCGCAAATGCGGCTACAGACAAAGATTCGGCGCTTAACAGCGCATGTATAAGGCAGCCGTGAACCTTCTGTTCACGGCTGTTTGCTGTTTACAATAGTCTATGGCGCCAGCTGCCTATCCGTGACAAAAGCCCGCTGACCCTGCAATTGTTGCGAATGCGCGATTAATCGTGAATAATAAAGAACATAATCATTCCTAAATGAATGAGAGTTCAGAGTATGGAGGTACCAATCCTATGTTCAAATTAATGCTTGTTGAAGACGATAAAGGGCTTGTCCGGTTAATGGAGGAGCATCTCAATAAATTTGGCTATGAGACACACCACGTAGAGGATTTCAATGAGGTGAAGCAGCAGTTCGAGCAGATCGCGCCTCACCTTGTAATTATGGATGTTAATCTTCCAAAGTTCGACGGCTATTACTGGTGCAGGCAGATTCGCAGCGTATCAACCTGCCCGATCCTATTCATCTCAGCAAGGGAAGGCAAGATGGAGCAAGTGATGGCCTTGGAGAACGGAGCAGACGACTATATCACGAAGCCATTCGATTATGAGATTGTGACGGCCAAGATTAACAGCTTGCTTCGTCGTGCCTATGGAAGCTATTCAGCGCAGTCTAACGAGCGTATGGTGACAGTCGCGGGTCTAGCATTAGATATAGACAGGCTTACTCTTACCTTAGAGGGGACCGAGATCGAGCTTAGCTTCACGGAGGTCAAGATTATGGATGAGCTAATGAAAAAAGCGGGTCAAGTGGTTAGCCGTGACAGGCTGCTCGAGCGAATATGGGATGACCAAGCCTTCGTTGATGATAATACACTCAATGTATATGTCACTCGAGTTCGCAAGAAGCTGTCCACACTAGCTATTGAAGAAGCAATCCAGACGATTCGAGGACAAGGGTACCGACTCCATTCCAATTGGGAGGGGACGCAATGAAGCTTTTTTTACGCGAGCAAACGCCTCTGCTCCTGATCTACCTCTTGCAGCTGCTAGTCGTCACAATGGTCTACTGGCTCGACGGCTATCGCCATTTGGCAGTCAGCCTCTATGCGTCGTTGTTAAGCGGCAGCTTATTAGCTGTCTATCTCATCTACCGCTACATATCGAACCGAACATTCTACGCAAGGCTGGAGGAGCCGCTGACTGCGGCTGAGTCCTTCTCTGGCAGCACCCAGCAAACCCCGTTAGCCGAGAGCTTGCAGAAGCTCCTCAAGAGTCAATTCCGCCTCTACCAATCGGACTTGCTTCATTATAAGCATCGTATTGAAGAGCATATTCAATTCATTAACCAATGGGTTCATCAGATGAAAACACCACTGTCCGTTATCCATCTGCTTATCCAGCATGACGATGACACCAAATCGAGTGCCATTGGGGATGAATTGGATCGGCTTAAGAAAGGGTTGGAGACCGTCCTATATACAGCGCGCCTCGACTCATTTGAACGGGATTTCTATGTCGAGACTCTCCAGCTCGAAGCAGTTGTCCGCCAAGTGACTTCGAGTCAGAAGCGGTTATTCATCCGCAGCGGCGTGTTCCCGCACATTCAGATCGATAGTGATCTAACGATTGCATCTGATGAGAAATGGCTTTCTTTTATGATCACACAGCTCATTACCAATGCCGTACGCTATTCAGCCTCCGTCACTGACCACAAGGATCGCAAAGTATACTTCCGCGGTTATAAAGAGGGGACACAAACAGCTGTACTGGAAATTAAGGATGAAGGTATAGGCATCTCGAGGAGTGATCAGGCGAGAGTGTTCGATGCTTATTTTACAGGTGAGAATGGCAGAGCGCATGAGGAATCAACAGGCATGGGGTTGTATCTGGTTAAGCAAATTTGCGATAAGCTCGGACATACGGTTGAGCTGGAATCGGAGCCAGGCGTTGGTACGACTGTTCGTGTGAAGCTTACAACGATGTAAGATAACTGTAAGTCTGAGCGATAGATTGGCAAGTAGCGGCTTCGATATAATTAAACCAACAATAGAGCGGAGGCAGAGAGCTTTGTCTGTACTTGATGTGAGACATTTGTCCAAAATTTATGAAGGGAAGGTCGCACGGAAAGCGCTCGATCATGTGCATTTCTCCGTCGCAGCCGGGGAGTTCGTAGGCATTATGGGACCCTCGGGCAGCGGCAAAACAACCCTGCTCAACATGATTGCGACGATTGATGAGCCGACAGCTGGTGAGATTCTTGTTAATGGCAGCAATCCACACGATCAGAATAGGGATCATACCGCCTTGTTCCGTCGAAGAGAGCTGGGCTTCGTCTTCCAGCAATTCAATCTCCTCGACACGTTGACGGTGGATGAGAATATCGCTCTTCCGCTCATTCTGGATGGTCGATCAGTGAAGGAGACAGATAGCCGGCTGCAAGAGATTGTAGATAAACTGGGAATCGCCTCCATTCGCCATCAGTATCCCAATGAGTTATCGGGAGGACAAATGCAGCGTACCGCTATAGCAAGAGCTATCATTCATAAGCCTTCACTTCTCTTGGCAGATGAGCCAACTGGCAATCTGGATTCCAAGGCAGCTAATGATGTGATGGAGCTATTATCAACGATGAACACGCTGGAGGGGATGACGGCCTTAATGGTCACGCATGATGCAGTCGCAGCGAGCTATTGCAGCCGTGTGATCTTCTTGAAGGATGGTAAGCTCTATAACGAGATGTATCGAGGCGATAACAGGCAGAGCTTCTTCCAGAAAATTATCGATATGCTGTCGCTGCTTGGAGGAGACACCCGTGACCTTTCGTCAGTTCGCTTATAGAAATGTCATCCGCAACAAGAGGATCTATGCGGCCTATCTGGTAAGCAGCTCCTTCTCGGTTATGATCTTCTTCGTCTGCGCGCTATTTATTTTCAATCCCATCATAAGGGAAGGGTTAGTCGTAAGAAGCGCGGTTCAACTGATGATCGTTGCGGAATGCATCATGTATTTGTTCGCATTCTTCTTCGTTCTCTATTCGGTCCGTTCGTTCTTGAACAATCGGAAGCGTGAGTTCGGTATCTATATGCTGCATGGCATGAGCAAGAAGCAGCTGGACCAGCTGATCTTCTGGGAGAATATGATTATAGGCGTCGCGGCCATCATATCCGGAATCTTGGCAGGTCTGCTCACTGGGAAGCTGTTCCTAATGATCAGCTCATCATTCCTGGGGATGGCATCCATTCCTTTGTACGTATCTTGGCAGTCTCTTGTATGGACAGCAGGCTCATTCATCTTCCTGTTTCTCATCATATCGATCTTCTCAGCTAAGCCAATTAGCACAAGCAGACTAGTGGAGCTTATTCAGTCGGGCCAGAAGTCCAAGTCGAATCCCAATGTCTCAATTAGGCTGTCGCTGCTTGCAGCTGTGTTCCTGGCACTGAGCTATTATCTGGCAGCTACTACTACGGTGACGACTGTGTATATTCGAATGCTTCCGGTCATTGTGATGACCATCGTAGGAACCTATTTCTTCTATACGCAGCTGAGCGGCTTTATTCTTCTGCTGATGAAACGTTACCGGAGATTGTTCTGGAACCGGACGAATGTCATCACCGTCTCGAGCCTTGCTTACAGGTTCAAGGATCATGCGAGGATGTTCTTCATGGTCACGATTATTTCAACGGTTTCTTTCTGTTCTGTTGGCGTCTTTGCATCAGTGAACACACTCATGAGGTCGTTCCAGGAAGATTATCCGGCAGCCGTTGGTTATCTGGCGAAGCAGGGGAGCACCGTCCAGAAGGAGCATTTGGCGCTTATAGAGAGTGATCTGGCAGCAAGGAATCTTCCATTTGTCGTTCAGACGATACCGATTAAGTACATCGACGTCACCGTATCGAGAGCATCAGACAAAGCGGAAGAGCTCCCAATCATCTCCTTCTCTGATTATATTCAGGCCATCCAAGCGGCGGGCAGAAGCATCCATGAGGTGCCTCTAACTGCTAATGACGCATTAGTCATTCTGACCTCACAGAGAGGGAAGAGCTACATTGGAGTTAGACCCAAAGAAAGCTATACGCTTCATTCCGATCCAAGCATCGTTATTCAGGAGATAGGTTATACCGAGCATGTTCCTCTGCCCGATTATTTGTCTGCCGAGCTGCATATCGAGACGCAGGCAGAGATTGGCGGACTCGTCGTTAGTGACGCGTTGTTCAATAAGCTTCATGAGCCAGTGAAGCTGGATCATTACACAGGCTATTATGTACAAGATTTTCTAGCGACAGCAGGAGTAGCGGCTTCCCTCGCAGAGGAGGGGCTTATGAGATATGATTCGAATAAGCCGTATGCGATTACAGTGAGCGGGACCCTCTATTTGGTTCAAAAAAGCCTATACAGCATGATGCTGCTCATTTCCTTGCTGCTAGGAGCCGTGTTCTTCATTGGAGCGGGAAGCTTCCTATACTTCCGGTTGTACGCGGATCTAGACTATGATCATCGTCAATTCGCGATTATTGCCAAGGTTGGACTAACAGAGAAGGAGCTCAGCCGCATCGTAACACGGCAGCTGGCTATTCTATTCTTCGTACCGATCATCGTCGCTGTGATTCATAGCTTATTCGCATTCGCGGCACTACAGACGTTGTTCTACTTATCCATTGCTGCAGAGCTTGGCATTGTCCTCATTAGCTTTCTAGTTGTTCAAATTCTCTATTTCTACTTCATTCGCCAGAGGTATTTGCGCAATCTAAGAAAACGTATGTTCTAAATCATTCATAGCCTGAAGGAGATTATCATGGAAAATTGGATTACGGATTTGATGGAGCAGTTCGGTTACTTCGGTATCTTCTTGATGATCGCAATCGAGAATGTATTCCCGCCTATTCCATCAGAGGTTATTCTGACGTTCGGCGGCTTTATGACAACCTACACAGCCCTTACCATTCCCGGTGTAATAGCGGTAGCAACCGCAGGCTCCGTCTTTGGTGCAGTCATTCTGTATGGCATTGGAAGATTGCTCGATGTGCCGCGTCTTGAGAAGATTGTGGATCGCTGGGGCAAGCTGCTGCGAGTGAAGAGGGAAGACATTCACAAAGCGAATGCGTGGTTCAGCAAGTATGGCTATTGGACGGTTCTATTCTGTCGTATGGTTCCGCTCATTCGCAGTCTCATATCCATCCCAGCTGGGATGAACCGTATGCGGTTCTCGCTATTCCTGCTGTATACAACCGTTGGAACACTCATCTGGAATATTATTCTTGTATGTGTAGGCGCAGCAGTGGGAGACTCTTGGGAATCCATTGTAGCTTTTATGGACGTATATTCATCGATCGCTTACGCTATTATCGGAATAGGCATTGTAGCAGGCTTGATCTTATTTATAAGAAAAACACGTACGCGTTCATCATAATTGATTAGTGTAATGAAGGGGAAAAGCGACAATGGATTTCATTGAATTATTAAAAGCAATTATATTAGGAATTGTAGAAGGACTAACAGAGTTTGCGCCTGTATCTTCGACAGGACATATGGTAATCGTTGATGATATGTGGTTGAAATCAGAGGAATTTCTAACGAAGTATGTAGCGAATACGTTCAAGGTAGTGATTCAGCTTGGATCGATTCTGGCGGTGCTGATCGTGTTCCGCCAGCGTTTCATAGATCTGTTAGGCCTTAATCGGCTTGGACGCAGCGGAAAAGGCAGCGGAGCTGCTGATGGCGGCGGGACACAGGGACGTCTGAAGCTGTCTCAGGTCATTGTAGGACTTATCCCAGCAGGCGTATTAGGGCTGTTGACTGAGGACTATATCGATGAGTATTTATTCTCGACTTCAACGGTATTGATTGGCTTGGTTATCGGTGCTGTCTTCATGATTCTTGCAGATTTGCTAAGACCTAAGACACCTAAGATCGAGACAGTTGACCAAATTACGTATAAGCAGGCCTTCTCGGTTGGCCTCATCCAGTGCTTCTCCTTATGGCCAGGCTTCTCCCGGTCAGGCTCTACGATATCGGGCGGTGTTCTGCTTGGGATGAGCCACCGCGCCGCGGCTGACTTCACGTTCATCATGGCCGTACCAATCATGTTCGGCGCAAGTCTCATCTCATTGGTGAAGAACCTGGAGTACTTCACCATGGATGCACTGCCATTCTTCATTGCGGGCTTCCTGAGCGCATTCGTTGTAGCTCTTATTTCTATCCGCTTCTTCTTGAAGCTCATCAATCGAGTGAAGCTGATTCCGTTCGCGATTTATCGCATCGTACTGGCAGCTGTTATTTATTTATTCTTCTTCTAAATAGAACCCGAGGCTTCTGCGAGGAATAGATTCCTGAGTAGCCCGAGCATAGGTAGCTGACCAGACAACCAATGAACATATAGACGATTCCTGCTCCTTGCAAGCCGAACAGCTCCATTCCCATAATAAAGCTGGTTACTGGGGTGTTAGTTGCTCCGCTGAATACGGCAATAAGACCAATACCAGCAAGCAACGGCACAGATATCGATAGCATATCGGCAAGAGCGCTGCCAAGAGTCGAGCCAATGACGAATAGGGGAGTAACCTCTCCGCCTTGAAAGCCCGAGCCTAATGTGATCGATGTAAATAAGGTTTTGAGCAGGAAGGCAAGGGGAGATACAGACTCGTCGAACGCTCTCTCCATAAGTGGAAGGCCAAGACCTAGATATTCACGGGTGCCAAGGGCTAAGACTAGAGCAATAATGACCATGCCGCCTGCGAAGCTTCTTAGCATCAGATTGGGGATGAGCTTCGATAGCCATGCCTTCAGCTTATGGGTGAGAGTAACGAACAATAACGCCGCTAGTCCGAATAGTACAGCAGCTGCAATCACTTTCAACACCGTTATGGTACTTACATTAGGAACGATGCCAAGCGAGTAAGAATGATGATGAATGCCCCATGCCAGTGTGACATAATGTGCAATCACACTGGCAATAAGACAAGGCAGGAGAGCTCTATAGCTCAATAATCCCAGTGCGACAACTTCAACACCGAACACTGCTCCTGCTATTGGAGTGCCGAAGACGGAGCCGAAGCCACTACTTATGCCACACATGATGATGAGCTTCCGGCTCGCTGCGTCCAGCTTGAACAGATTACCTATTCCATCTGACAGGCTCCCGGCAATCTGGACTGCAGTGCCCTCCCGGCCAGCAGAGCCGCCGAATACATGCGTAACTAATGTTCCGAATAGAACGAGCGGTGCCATCCGAAGTGGAATGGAGCCGTTCCCATCATAGATGCGGTCGAGTAGGAGATTATTTCCTCTGGCCGCATCTTTTCCGTATGTCATATACAAATAACTGACTAATGCGCCCCCGAATGGAAGCAGCCATAGCAGCCAGGAATGCGACATGCGCCACTGCGTAACTTCATCGAGACTAGCTAGAAATAATGCGGAGGCACTACCTGTTAATAAGCCTACTATGCCCGCTAGCAACAGCCATTTCATTGCTCTGATCAAATAAGTTGTCATGATATTAATTGCTCCCTCGTGCTTCATTAGAACTCTATCAATTTCCTTAACATACTGAATAATGGGTAGAACGTCAACATGTTCAGAAGTAACAAAGGATGGCGATGGGCAGATGTGGTAAACTAAGTAGGTTCAGCTTATTGTAGGAAAGTAGGATTAGGAATGCCGTTCATCACACTTGAGCAGCTCGACAATAAGCTATGGCCACTAGCCAAAGCCTTGTATGATCAAGCCTTCCCAGTAGAAGGCAGAAAAGCAGATTCCATTGTGACAGGGATGTTCGCCAGAGGAATAAGCCAATTACAGCTGGCGACACAAGAGGACGAGGTAATTGCTATGGCCATTACTGGAATAACCGGAGGAGGCAGGCTGCTCATTATTGATTATCTTACTGTTCGGGAGAGCCTGCGCGGGAATGATATTGGCCGTATCTTCGTGAATGCCATCAAGCAATGGGCTCTGCAAGAGAAGAAGCTCGAAGGGATCGTTATTGAGGTGGAGTCGGAAGACACTCCAGTCAACAAGAAGCGTATCCAGTTCTGGCAACACTGCGGCTTTACTCTAATGGATTATGTCCATCAATATATCTGGGTACCAGAGCCGTATCAGGCGATGTATATGAGACTCGATGAGAGGTCCGATTGGCCGGATAATGAACGCAAGCTGTTCCGTACGATCGAGAATTTTCATAATCGAGCCTATGCCAAGCACAAAAAATAGATTGAATAAGGAGAGGTCAATGATGACAATCGCTTTGAATGCACAGCTGGATACACCCTACATGAAGACCTTTCTACATACACTTCTACAAATCCCTAGTCCAAGCGGCTATTGTATGGACATCATGAAGCGGATTGAAGAAGAAGCTGCGAGGCTAGGGTATAACGTAGAGCGGACGCCCAAAGGCAATGGAATCATTACGATAGAAGGGGCAGATGCTGCGGCTGGGACACTCGGGCTGACCGCACATGTGGATACGCTTGGTGCAATGGTTCGTTCAATTAAACCAAATGGCATGCTCCGAGTTACCTCTATCGGTGGTTATGCGATGCATACCGTAGAGAATGAATATTGCATCATTCATACACGGGATGGCCGTCAATACGAGGGAACCGTTCTGTCTTCGAGAACGTCCGTTCATGTGTATCCAGATGCGAAGGACTTCAAGCGGGAAGAAGCGAACATGGAGATTCGAATTGATGAATCCGTCACTAACCAAGAGGAGACGCTGGCACTTGGAATCTCCGTTGGTGATATCGTATCATGGGACCCGCGTACGCGAATGCTGCCTAATGGCTGGATTAAATCCCGTCATCTAGACGATAAGGCGAGTGTAGCAGCACTCTTCGGCTTGTTGGAATGGCTGAAAAGAGAGAATAAACGTCCTAGCCGTACGATTAAGCTAATTTTCTCTACCTATGAGGAAGTTGGACATGGCAATTCCTATATGCCTCCGGATATTACAGAATTGATTGCAGTAGATATGGGAGCGATCGGTGACGACTTATCGACGACTGAGCTTGATGTATCCATCTGTGCCAAGGATTCATCGGGACCCTATGATTATGAGATGACCTCGAAGCTTATTGAGCTAGCCAAGCAGCATCAGCTGCCGTATGCCGTGGATATCTATCCGCAATATGGCTCCGATGCTTCGGCAGCATTAAGAGGCGGCAGCAACGTTCGAGCAGCTCTGATCGGACCTGGGGTTCATGCTTCGCATGGCATGGAACGGACGCATACGCAAGCGATTGTGAATACGGCAGCGCTTCTTATGGCATATATAATGGAGTAAGCTTGAATGAAGCGAAGGCTGTCCTAATGGGCCAATGTCATTAAGTTAAGGTGCTGAACCAAATAACTATGTAAAAGAGCAGGTTATCGAAAGATAGCCTGCTCTTTTTTTGCGTGAAAAAGAGTGAAAAAACTTGACAAGCAGTTGAAAATGTGTGGCGAAGCCCCTTGAAAAAACAAGGAGGTTTTCAACCATGAATGCTTACGCGAGTTCTCTAAAACAAAAGCTGACATCCCTCATTCGAGAAATGTCAGCGACACCAGCACCTTATGTCAAAAACCCTGAAAAAGATTTTACTCGAAAGAAAAAGCTGCCCTTTGAAACGGTTATGCAGCTCCTGATCTCTATGGGAGGTAACAGCTTATACAAGGAACTCTTGGAATCGCAAGGCTATGACGCTAACACAGCAACCACATCTGCTTTTGTGCAACAGAGGAATAAGATTCTGCCGTCTGCTGTGGAGTTCTTGTTTCACAAATTTACGCAATCGCATACGGATCTCAAGCGCTACCGAGGGTATCGGTTACTTGCCATTGACGGTTCGGATTTGCATTTCGCCACTGACCCTGCGGATACAGATACCTATTTTCAAAGTCAACCGGACGCAAGAGGCTACAACCTTTTGCATTTGAACGCAGTCTACGACCTTTGCAACAGACTTTACGTGGATGCGATTGTTCAACCACGAAGGTTAAATAATGAGCGAAAGGCACTGGCGGCTATGGTTGACCGATCCTGCATCAAGGGAAAAACCATTGTAATTTCCGATCGGGGTTATGAAAGTTATAACAATTTTGCGCATATTGAACGCAAAGGGTGGAACTATGTCATACGGGTAAAGGATTTGGGCTCTAATGGTATTCTCTCAGGC
>NZ_JCAALS010000013.1:0-175447 GCF_059686975.1 Paenibacillus xinjiangensis
GCTCGATGATAATGCCCTGTCGCTTCAAGAATAACGACTGGGACGCTTGCCGCCTTCGCCTGTAACTCCTCTAGGAGTTCACCTAGCCGCTCGAATCCGCTATCCCCGTGCGAGATGCTCTCCGCCTTCCCGTACGGTTCGTTCCTCCTTGTAAAAGCTTGTACTACGCTAGATCCTTTCGCTACATCCACACCTACGACTGGCTGCATAACAACCTCCCAAATAAAATTGCCGGAATTCCCACGATAGTTCCAAACCCATAGCTTCGCTTGTGATGCGAGGTCGTTGCCTCTACCAGCTCAAACATGGTCATTGGGGGCAGTGGGAGAACAGTTTTTCCTACGGGGTATAACCCCAAAAAAGCAGACGTTCTCCCGGCTACCGCCATCGTATAACGGCCATAAAGAAAGGCCAACCAGAACATTCTGGCTGACCTAATAATACGAAAATAACAGTAACGGATGGGTTTGGTGTTGCCGAAGCTAAGTTAACTCCAATTGAAAGAAGAAAAGGCATTAGCTTAAGAAAAAAATGAAGCAACACGGATAGAGATTGATGATCTGTGTCTGTGCATTTTCTCTTTTAGGAGTAATTCTTAGAAAACAGGCGATTACACTCCCATAAGGAAAGCAATCGCCTATTTATCAATCTCAGAACAAATCCAGCTGCTCTACATCTGGCTTAATCGGCTCCACATAGAGCGGCAGTGGAGCGCGACCATCTGGACCTGTAAGCTCCAGCATCTCCATCAGCTCCTTCGCATTGCCCGCAGCATGACCGCCGGAGTTGTTGTTGAATATGACACACACATTCTCGCTCTGCTGCTGCAGCTCCGCCAGCCAACCCGCCCATTCCCTCAGCTCGTCCTTATTATAATGATACAAATAACGGACCTCCCGCCAATTCGGCGCGCTGCTCTGATTCCAGCCGGACACATTGCGTCCATGCATGCGAACGATTGTGGTCAGCTCATTAGTCGCTTGCAATACAGTAGGCACAGAGCCAATTCCCGCCTGCGGCTCATCGCAGATGCTATGTATCCAATTCTCCTGCCCCATGAATGCCAGCGTCTTGCTGCGGAACTCTTCGGTGAACCAGCTCTGATGGCGGAACTCCAGCGCACACGGAATCCCCTCCATTCTTAGCCTCGCTTCCCGCAGCAGGCGCACATTCTCCCTCGTACAATCGAACCAAGGCGGGTACTGGAATAACGCAGCCGTAAGCTACCAGCCTCAATAACCGGCTCCAATGATTCACGGAACGCCGCGAACATCTTCGCCGGATCATTCGACTGCGCCGCCGCACCACGCTGATGCCCCGTCATTCCCTGATAAGCCTTCACGACAAAATGAAGAGATGCTGGCGTCTCCTCTGTCCACTTGGCAAACCGCTCCTTCGATTGAATAAATATTTATGTGGACAAATTTAAGAGGGCATAATTATATACTATTGTACTCGTAATATTATTTCAATTTTGCCCAATCAGTATAAACACGAACTGGCGAAATTAAATAGTAACGTTTTTTATAAATAAATAGTCCATATTAATGATTTAAACGTAAAATAGCTCCCAACTTCCATTCAAGTGAGAGCTATTTTACGTTACGGTACTCCTGTTTTTGGCCAACTTTTAGGCATTCATGTGAAATGCATCTGTAGAACACGCACGCTGTTGAATAAAGGAAATCCTCACACAGCTATGATTCCACTCACAAATTCATCCTTTTAAAAGTTTAGAGGTCGCATACCAATTGTGTTAACTGTTAAGTTAAAGCAGGCAATCTAACTTTCCAAGAGGTAATCCTCTATCCTGTCGATACTTCAACGAACTATCTTGGAGCCGAGGAATTTGCAATGATTTGTTCGAAAAAAATTTATTTCATCAATTTTTTTCATTAGTTTGATGCTAATTGGTTCAAGACGGAATATACTTTCCTATAATGTTCTTTTTTATATGCTTCAGTTGATCCAACATTCTCTCAGAACTTGCGAATATCTCCTTCCCTTTCACATCGGTATATTTCAACTTATTCAAAGGAATAGTCGTTATCGTCGTTGAATCATCGGATATATCAAGATGGCTAAAGAAAGAATCAATAAATCGATATCCCGCTTTTGGTAAATATTCATTTAACTCAAGTGGCGTTAGAAACATTAAATATTGATGACCAGGCTGCATTAAATCTCGAATTGAATAATATGTAAGTTTCTTATGCAAATCCTCATTTATTGCAAACCCGTACTGCCCATAAATATAAGCACTTGTATCCACAATGCTAGTATCGCCTTTGATTACTTTCACTATTTTAACTTCCTGCGCTAAACTAAAATGTTTTTGAGCAATATTCCCTGTCGGGCTGCCTATTACAATTAACGTAGCTTCATCAACACTCTCTATGTAGGTCCTCTCGTACTCAATAAATCCATCATAATCTTCATCTGAAAAGATGTAATCGACCCCACTATCCAGACTCAACGCATCCTCGGTTGTCTTTAATCCCATCGCTCCACTATCTACAAAACTAGACTTACCTATCTGGCCAATTACTACAACAATTACAACGAACATAATCTGAAAAATAATCCAACGCCTCATAAGGACTCTCCCTCAAATAATTTCCCGCCCGCCATTATGTATTTTTTATCACATAGAATTTCAACATCTTCCTTACTGTGGCTTGCCATTAACACAAGTGCTCCTCGCTTTGCTTCTTCTTTAATAATGTTATGTACCAATTCAACCCCATTTTCATCTAAGGCATTCGTTGGTTCATCAAGAAATAGGAAATCTGGTTTTTCCATGATTGCTTGAGCCATTACGATTCTTTGTCTCATTCCCAGTGAATATTTTTTGACTGTCCTTTTATCTTGGGGATCAAGCCCTACTCTTGTTATTGCTTTTATTATATCCGCATTTCCCGCAATCTTATTTACTTTTGCAAGCAACTGAAGATTCTTATAACCCGTGAATTCTGGGTACAGTCCTGCGTTTTCAATAATAATCCCCAATCTACTCACTGTCTTTATTTCCTTATGGAGTTCTCTACCATCTATTAAGATTTTCCCTGATGAGGGTCTAATTAGACCACTTAACGCTCTGAATAACATCGACTTTCCAGAACCATTTTTACCAATGAAACCATATATACATCCGCTCTCAACTGTCAGATTGATGTTTTTTAAAACTTCTGTCCCTCTAATTGTTTTACTTAGATTACTAATTGTAATATTATGCAACTCATTCACTGCCTTTCACAGTAATCAGACACTTTCGTTGTCCGTTAATGCTATATCAATACGGTTAATATATTGGGCGCCAAACAGAATGACAATAACATTTAACAAGCAGAAGTAAGAGATTCCAATAAATTGCATGCCGCCGAGATCTATCATATTCACAATAATGGCTGCGACAGGATTGAGTAAAAGCAAATACGGATGCTCTACTACTAATGGAATAGAACGCATAGATAGTGCGAGTGTTACCATTAACATCAGAAAGATATAAACAATAATAAATGCAACATTGCTTCCTAAGCGAATAGCAAGCATGTTAATGATTAAAGTAACGAATGTTAAAAATAAAGTAATTACCACCCATAAAAGAATTAACAACTTTATGGTTGTGCCTTCTACACCATAACTGGATTGATAGATACACAGGAATAACAACGTTACCAAAAAAAACAGAGTATAACAGCTAGCAAGGAGCAATAATTCAAAACACTTGCGGTAAAGCCAAGTTTTTCTGTTTTTTAAACGTGAAAATAAATAAACACTACTGACTAAAAAATTCTTATATATATAAGTTCCAAATAACATATTAAAAACAAGTACATAGAACATTTTTTCGAAAATTAGAGTGTAGGAGCGTACATTATTCACTTGAATCCTTCCAAAAATAGACTCTACTACCAAGTCTTTAATCGGGATATCAACTGAATTTGAAGGTGATCCGATTGATAGAATATGATACAGAATGATGATTGGAACGATTATAAACACTTTTAATAACGTCATTCTGTTAATCATATACCCTCCTATATCTGGTCCTTAAGACTAACTTTCCAAGATCTATACAATGTAAAACACAATATAACAGAGCAAAAGGGTAAAAAGAAAAGAATATGTTTTCCTGGTGTTACATCAACTGTAACATAGTCGAGTAAAATGGTATTTAAATATGTTTTGGATTTGAAGAGGAAATTATCTATCGTGTTACATATGAAAAATAAGAGATAGACCGGGACGAACACAAGAACTTTGTATTTACTGACCCAGTACGAACAAGCAAGTGCGAATATGCTCATCAATCCGCTGAATAAAGACAAAAAGACAAGATATAGAAAGCTATGAAGAAATGGACTGATCATATAAAGTTGTAAAAACGGCAATCCTTTACCGGCTGATTGAACTATAACATTTGTTCCTAGCAATCCCCTACCATAGTTGAGATCGTTATAAAAACCAAAGTAGGTATTGTCATTGTGAGGAAAAGTTATTGTCAGTAACAGAAGATTAATTGCAAATGGAATGAGAATAATAAGTACGCCACCTATGAATGCCGCTATCAGCTTAGAAGAATAATAATAGTTTGATCCCATTCGAGTCATTACAAATGGAATGATGTTAACGCTTTTATCGTTTAAATATGAAAAAGCAAAAGGAAATACCACTATAAACGGAAAAATGGAAGCAAAGTAGTGAAAGTATTCGCCTAAAGAGCTGCCTACATATAAAGATACTGCTGAATGTAACATAGAAATATCTTTTCCACTGCTCGTGTACAGATTCATTAAATAAACACCCAACGAATATATCATCATTAAGGAAAAAACAAACTTGAAGCTAAATTTATGAAACATAAGTGAACACTGCATCTTTATAGCTGTAAAAATGTTCATTCCATCGTTCCTCACTTTGACAGGGATAAATTGTGTAACATACTCTTATACTTGTTACTTCCCGAACGAGATTTGTATATTCGGAAAGTAACAAGTGGATTTCGACTAAACGACTGGCAAGTGATTATTTAATGTATATCTTCCACAAGTGTACTTGTCATTAGTTTAACAATTAAGCAGGTTGAAAAGTCCCTGTTATCTGACAATCAAGTGCAGGATCATTTCCCATAGCATGTAAAGTTAAACTAGTACCGACAGCTGTGTAGGCATTAGTTAATGATATACTCACGTACGTTCCTTTTTCAATTGTAGTACTGCTATCCACCGACGCTTGATTACTACCACTGTTAATTCTAAAACGGACCTTCTGATAATTGCTATCGTCACCGTTGGCTTTATAAATATAATCAAGACCAATCCACGGTTTATAGGTTGTTTGTTTGGTTGTTGATGTACCGCTTACAGCATTGAATGTATTACCTATTTAGCCCCTATTTAGACTTGGACAGTACACCCCTTACTTAGATACAATGAAATCAAGCGGAGGGGAACGAGATATGAAGAAGAAACAGTACGACTTAAACTTCAAGAAAATGGTTGTAGCCAAGGGGAAAGAGATTGGCAATATGACGGCGGTAGCGCGTCAACATGAACTCGACCCTAAGATGGTTCTCAGGTGGGCCAGAGATTTGAACCGTAAGGATCTGGATCAGTTAGACGGGAACAGTGTCAAGCAATCCAAGTTTATTCCTACCGCAGAAGACTATGCACAATTAGAGAAAGAGAATGAAAAACTGAAGAAGCTCTTTGCGGAGCAAGCCTTAGAGAGGGACATTCTCAAAGACCTACTAAAAAAAACGAACCCGCACTTGCGGTTAAAATAGAGATTGCCCAGAAATATATCGGACAAGGTTATAACATCAGCTTGGTGCTGCGCGTATTGGAGGTCGAACGATCCTCGTATTATGCACATATAAGCAGAGATCAGCAAGAAGCAAAAACCATCCATAGGGTCGGTCGCCATAAGATAATGCATTAATCGTGATATTGCCTTATATTCTTTTTCTCCCGATGAGACATCGATCCAAATAAAATCCAATGACCTTTAATCATCCCAGCTAAACTGACAACAATCCATGACCCGAACAAGGCTAGAAGGAAGCCGCCGGCAATCCAACTAGCATAAATAAGAGGGTCTTCACTTACCTCTATCATACGGTAATATTTCAGGATCAATGGATGAAATAAGTATATTCCGAAGGATGTAATACCGAGATGGGTAAGCATTTTCTTCAATAATTCTAAATGGGACGTCTTTAATAAAAGTGCTAATGAAATTAACAATAAGCATGAAGTTGTATAATAAACTTCTTTTATCAATTCAATTACCCAAAGATTAGTGAATATTACCACACCCCGAACTTCGCTTATGAAAGAAGTTACGCTTATGGTACCAAAAACGGTCCATAAGATGATCAATGTTAGGCGTAAAGCTAAACGCACCTTACCTTTATGGTTATTAAAATAATTGAGCATCCTCGTGTAGTAAATTCCTAAAAACCCTCCAACGCAGAAGTACAAGCTGTAAGCGAGGCATCCGCTATTAACATATTTAATTCCCATTTCCTTTGCGTTGATAACATATAACCATTGCATGATCCCACCCACCACAATCATCCAATTAATCGTAATGGGCCATTTCCTCAAGACAAACCATATGATCGGAAATAACAAATAGAATTGAATAATTATAAATATAAAGTACAAATGAGCATATGTCTTTCCAATAAGCAATTTAATAAAGAAATCCCAGGTTAGGAAATAAGAAAGAAATTGCTGGATACTAGAGAAACCATTTCTGTCCAACATTAAAACTGAGTAATAAATCAGGGAAAAAATTATAAAGGGCAAGATAATCTTATTGACACGTTTCATATAGAAGGTTTTTATGGCTTCTACATTAATTGGCTTGTCGTAGTAATTGTAAAAGAGAGACATGCCGCTGAGCATTATGAATATGGGTACAGCAAATCTAGATAAGGTGTTAAGGAGAGCGAAAATCATAAACGTAATTGAATTGGGATCAGAAGTAACTACTGCTGAAGAAGTGGAGTGAATCATTATGACTCCAATGATTCCGAATGCACGTAGCATATCAAGCTCTGTTAAGTATGTATTCCTTACTATTCGTTGTGACAATAAATGCACCTCATTCGAATAATTGTGGACAAACTACCATTCGTTTCCATTTTACTGACGTGCGCATTCACCTTTATGTTGCAATAAATACTTCATCTGAGTACATTCATTATTTCATTCAGAGAAATATATTTTATACCTTGGTTGTTTTATTGAGGCATTCAATCACTTTACTATTATAAGAACGAGAGATAGTTACTAAGTGCTCAGGGATGGCACTTTGGTACCGACATCCACAAGGCTTGTTCTTAAACAAATATACTTGGAGGAATAAACATGAAAAATGTATTATATGTACCAATTGACGATAGACCAGTAAACCTAGACGATGTGATTCTGCAAGGTCATACTGCTGGAATCAATGTCATTACTCCAGCCGTTGCGAACATTAAAAATAGAATTGATTCTGTAGCGAATGCTACAGGAACTACTCTTAATAGTACTTCATCACCGGTATTTGGTAACTCCGCAAATGTTCGTCAGTTTATTCTTGATAATGCTTCCTCGGTTGATGGGTTTATCATTTCTACTGACATGCTTGCATATGGCGGTTTGATAGGTAGTAGACGTCTTCGCACTAGTGCCGGGGCAACCTATCCATCTTATGATTCAGTAACTACAAACTTATTGGATGTTATTCGGTTAGTTAAACAATCTTATCCTACCAAACCAATATTCGTTTTAGATACTATTATGCGTCTGGCAACAACCACATATGTCGAAGGCTTGAATGCACAAGCATATGAAGAATCTCGTCTTCTTATGCAAAAAGTAAGAAAGACTGAGACGGTATTCACAAATATTTTGAATAATTATGATCTCAAACCTGATTCCACTAATTTCGAGACACCAAGCTTCTTTGATAAAACGAAATATTATAATACAAGGAGACATAAGTTTAAATCAAATTACTATATCCTTGATCAATTAGCTCGATTGGGTTACATAGATTTTCTTGCTATTGGTGTAGATGACGCGTATAAAGAAGGGATTCAAATAAACGAAATCAACTTTGTTAAAAGTTACATTAATACAAACCTTGGTGGCAGTGGTGGACAAAATCCTAATAAAGCAATTATATTGCCAGATGCAGACGGCTTAGGGGCTTCACTCATGGGTCGTATGGCTAATCAACTCCTGCGTGGCGGTACTAAACCGAGCTACTCCATACAGTACTTTGGGCCAAGCGGGACGACCATTCAAAATTCATATGAATATACAAATTTGGATGATAACATTCGCCGGCATATTGATGTTATTGGTGGTCAATCTGTTACTAACTCTCCTAACATTGAAATTCTAGCTATCACGAGTCAAGCCAATGTTTCGGCAGCAGTAAGTCGTATTGTATCCAACGGTACCAATCGAATCGCAACTGTCGTAATAGACTTATGTGAAAATTTCATTGCAAATAATACTGTGTCCGAAGCATTACTTGCCAGTGAGTATACGGGTCGTGTTCTCGGTTATAGTAGCTGGAATACGTTTGGAAACAGAACAGGAATTGCTTTGGGGATGGGACAAGCTCGATACGCTTTTCTTGTTACTGAAACCCAATCTGCAGCTTTAAGCTCGGCATTAAATGCCCATGGATCATTGTTGTTTAAACGATTCCTCAAAGATTATTACTATAAAAAAATTGTTGGACAAGATGAGATTCAACTTTATTCTAACGCTAATCCAGTTTACGTAAATCTACCAACAAAATCCGCAAATCAAAATATGAAATTATTTAACTCGCCAGCAGACTATACCTATCTGACTAGCGTGTTGCGTAACCGAATGCAAACCCATACTACAAGCACGCTGGCAGCAAAAAACTGTTTCAGAATTGGTCTCAGCTCAACAGCCTATAATGTACGTCAAATTACGTCAACCTGGTCTTTTGCCGGTTACAATACCAGTTCATTGGTGTACTCTAATCCTGATTTTATTTGGGGTCGAGCTTTTGAGATCACTTTATCCCCTACCGTTACACTGGTCTAAAAATTAGAGAATGCAGCTCTTAAAAACGAGCTGCATTCTCTCTTTATTTAAGGACTAAGGAATGAAACTCGCTGTAGTAAAACTTATACTGTCTATTTTCCAATCCGTTCCATCATATTTCAAAGTGATATCACGATAAACTGCTTTACCATTATCATGTTCTTCAAAACGATTATACTGATCAGCTAGTGAACTTTCATAGTACATGGCTGTTTTTGAATCCATATATTTAACTCTAGCGACCTTAACTTGATTAACAATTTTTTTGTTATATTCTAATCCATTGTTTTGAACGAGGGTATTAATCATCTTATCCGTAAAATACAGTTTGAAAGCAGCACGTATATCCTTTATTGACCCCAGATCTGTAGCGTCATTGATTTTTTTAACAAGTATCTGTAATCTCTGCTCAGTTACTTTGTTTTCAATTTTTATAGCAGGCTTCTTCACAGCAACCCTAATTTGACTTTGGTCGAATGTAATGGTTGCCTCGTAAGCAAGTTGATTCCAATTGACTTCAGCACCTAATGCTTGACTAACGAATCTTAATGGAACATATGTTGTATCCTTTTCCAAAGTTGCTGGTACATCCAGAAGTTCTTCAGCTTGATTAACAAGGACACGGTTTGAATTAATGGTTAATAATATAGTTGTGTTATCTTTACTAATCCGGATGCTCTTCGATTCTTGATTCCACTCTACAGAAGCCCCCATCTTCTCTGTCACAGCACGTAACGGTATGAGTACTCGGCTATTCACTAATAAACCACCTGAAATGTCTGTGGATTCTCTAGAAGAAACTGATGAAGACACAAATGGAACACTAATCAATATCGAGCTTATAAGTAAGAATAGCATTCTTTTCATTTTCAACATAAAAAACCTCCTAATAGTTTAAATATTAATGGTTGTGGCAATACGGATCTACACAGTTATCCCTTGACCCACCTCCAGTACTATCTAACCATTTTTCCTGTTTGACGAAACACTAATCTTTAGACGTATTTTTTTGCCAAAAAGTTCCGTTAGTGTTAATAATTATAACTTCGTTGCTTGTTCTTTCACCTCTCCTATTTCTTCAATGAAAAATCCGATTAATCATCATTCTTTAAATGTATAATATTACGTCGTATGTTTTAAATCTTAAATAGATATGCTTTGAACTTGAAAATTATCATTATATCAAGTGTTAACAGCACAGGCATCTGATCAATTATCCGTAGAAAAATATGAGCGCACAGAAGACCGACTAGGGTATCGCAACGGAAGCTATCCGTATACGTTGTCAACTCGAGTAGGAAAGTTAACGCTGCGTGTGCCTCGATTTAGAGATGGAAGTTTCCCACAAAAGATGTTTACACGCTATCAGCGAAGCGAGCAAGTATTCGTACTTTCTTTGATGGAGATGGTCATTAACGGGGTTTCAACGCGCAAAATCACAAGCGTTTTTTGGAACGGGCTCCTAAAGCAATTGCGGTGCTGGAAAGTGGCTTTGATGATGCGACAGCCGTATTAGCACTGCCTACAGCGTGCCGATTGAAAATCCGTACAACAAATATTATAGAGCGTTTAAACCGACAGATTCGCCGCAGGGAGCGCGTCATTAGTATATTTCCGAATCGGGATTCTGTAACTCGCCTGATTGGTTCTCTTTTAATTGAGATGGATGAAAAATGGGCAGGCCAGTCTCGATTCATGGATATGAAACCCTACCTAGACTGGCGTAAAACACGAGTGAAAGGCGAGAGATGGATAAGTCAGCCTATGTCAGAAGTAATGATCAGAAAACAGGTGATTACCTTCCATAAGAAAGACAATCACCTGTCTACTAGCCTCAGAACAAATCCAGCTGCTCCACGTCTGGCTTAATCTGCTCCACATAGAGCGGCAATGGTGGGCGTCCGTCTGGACCTGCAAGCTCCAGCAACTCCATCAACTCCTTCGCATTGCCCGCAGCATGACCTCCCGAGTTGTTATTGAATATGACACATACACTCTCGCTCTGCTTCTGCAGCTCTGTCAGCCAGTCCGCCCATTCCCTCAGCTCGTCCTTATTGTAATGATACAGATAACGGACCTCCCGCCAATTCGGCGCGCTGCTCTGATTCCAGCCGGACACATTGCGTCCATGCATGCGAACGATTGTGGTCAGCCTACTCGTCGCCTGCAAGACAGTAGGCACAGAGCCAACTCCCGCCTGCGGCTCATCGCAGATGCTATGTATCCAATTCTCCTGCTCCATGAATGTCAGCGTCTTGCTGCGGAATTCCTCAGTGAACCAGCTCTGATGGCGGAACTCCAGCGCACACGGAATCCCCTCCATTCTTAGCCTCGCTTCCCGCAGCAGGCGTACATTCTCCCTCGTACAATCGAACCAAGGCGGGTACTGGAATAACGCAGCCGTAAGCCGGCCAGCCTCCATAACTGGCTCCAAGGATTCACGGAACGCCGCGAACATTTTCGCCGGATCATTCGACTGCGAAGCCGCACCACGCTGATGCCCCGTCATCCCCTGATAAGCCTTCACGACAAAATGAAGAGATGCAGGCGTCTCCTCCGTCCACTTGGCAAACCGCTCCTTCGATTGAATGGCATAGAATGTGCTATCTACCTCCACCACTGGAAAATGCTTCGCATAATGCTGTAATCGATCCTTCGCCTTCACTCCGGGATTATACAGCTGATCCTGATCACCCCAGCCTGCAAGACCAATATGTATCGGCATCCGAATCCTCCTCCGGGCTTTTATTGCTCCCATCATACCTACTCTTGGCAGGTGAATCAACCAGTCCCCCCGGAACAGGTTTACATCTTAACAGCTGCAATCATGAGGAACATCGGACGGCGCAGCTCATCCTGCATCTCTGGCATTCGCCCCAGCATCTCCTCCGTCGGCTCAGGCTCAGACAGCCTCGTCACTTGAAAGCCTGCCTGAAGCAGCTCATTCACATGCGTTGCGACGGTTCGGTGATATTTCACAACATCATTGTCCAGAAATCTAGTCTGTCTTGCGCCCTCTCGATAATAATCGTCCACAGGCCAATGCAGCTTCTCACCCTGCGGTCCGTAGTACCAGTCCTGAGCTGCGTTGGCTGTGAAGACGGGATGCTCGAATGACAGCACGAGCTGTCCTCCCTTAACCAAAAACCGATGGATTTTCTCACAGATCAGGTCGAACCGCTCCACATAATGCATGGCAAGCGAGCTGATGACCACGTCGAATTGTTCCGCTTCGAAGTCGATATCTTCAATGGCCATTCGGCGATATTCGATCGCTGGATCATTCGTCAGTGCTCTGGCGCGCTCCAGCATATTCTCCGACAAATCTACACCTATAACCGAACGAGCCTTCTGCTCGCGCGCATAACGACAATGCCAGCCGAATCCGCAGCCGAGATCGAGCACCCTTTTATCATTGAGCTCTGGCAGCATAGCTTGAAGTGCCTTCCACTCCCCAGCAGCATCCAGTCCACCGACCGAGCGGGGCATCTGACTGTAATTCGTGAAGAAACCAGTGTCATCATATTTATTCTGCTTCATTCTCGATTCATCTCCTCAATTGTATCCCTCTACCTTATCATCATGACCTCGAGCACAGCTATTCCCAGAATCATTATAATTAAAAAAGAACATTCCCCAGCTTCAGCCAGTTCCCCCCTTGAATGAGAATTTTCTCAGCAACTTTTCCCTCCCAAGGGGCGTCTATAGCAGTAAGCAAAAGCTGCATTGATCCTACATATGGAGGCTATTCCAATGAACAAAATAACCATCGCCTTAACCGCATTCTTATTGTCTATGTCCCTATTGCTGCCTAATCAGAGCTTTGCTGATGCAGAGAAACAGCCCTTCGTTGTTGAAGGCAAGGTCGTTCAAGGACGAACATTGGTGCCTGTACGCGTCGTTTCAGCCGGTCTCGGAGCGGATGTAACGTGGAACCAGCAAGCACAGACGGTAACCATTATAGAAGGGGACAATAAGATTGTCCTGAAGATTAATTCGAACATTGTGACGCTGAGTGGCAAATCACTCACAATCGATGTACCCGCTCAAGTTAAGCAAGGGATCACCTACGTGCCCATTCGCATGATTAGCCAAGCCCTTGGAGGAACATTAACATGGGATTCAGCCAGCGGCGTCGTTGATATTACCTTAGGCGACAAGCAAGTACATATTACTACCGAGTCCACCTTCAACTATTCCGAAATTTCACAGCAGACGATTAACACGCTGATTAAAAAAGCAAACGAAGCGACCGATCTTTCTGCCTATTCGCAGATCAGAGTCCATTTTCAGCCTTATTTCACAGACACCTATATCAACAAATTAATTAGAGCAAAAGGCTTGGAGAACACAAAAGCATTCACGGAGACTCCATTCAGCCATTCCAGTGAAAAGTCCGGTACGATCACACAATACAAAGGCGACATCGAACGAACCATTCATCTTACATATATCAACAGCAAATGGATGGTCGATGATATCCGCTTCACGACTTTGCTCCCCTAATTAATAGTAAGGGTGTCCGCAGGTCATTCGACTCTTGGGACACCCCTTGCTTATATATCCCAAGAGCGGTACCCTTAAAAACCTGCGATTACGCATTCTTTTCCCTCTCCGCCTGCCATTGGGCAGTAATACCTGCGAATGTGCATTCTTTCATCGGTCCTATTTCCAATTTAGAAGCAACCCAAGCCTCAGTACCTGCATATTTGCAGGTATTTCTTCTAAATGAACAATAGCGCTGAAAAATAACTGCACGTTCGTATTCTTTTATCCGAGTGCTCGAGTGAACGCATATAAAAAAGAAACCAGTCGCTAGCATAACGAAAGGTTTCTTAGTACAGCTTATTTGCCAATGTGCTTCATCAGCTATTGTTATTGCGGATTCGTTGTCCAGATACCTGCTGTCTTCATGAAGACGCGTGGTGGAAGCTTCAGTGCCGCAAGAGCCAGCTCAGCAACATCCTCCGGCTGCATCATGCGATCCTCGTCCCCTATCTTCAATCCTGCCTTCGATGCAAGCTCCGTATTGACCGTACTCGGGGTAAGCGCCGTTACGCGAATATTGTTCTTGCGAACCTCGTGCATAACCGCTTCCGTTAAGCCCATAACTGCGAATTTCGAAGCATTGTATGCGGAGCCGGTTGCGAAGCCGCGCTCTCCTGCAGTTGATGCAACATTAATGACATCTCCGCTGTTCTGCTCGATCATCGTCGGGAGAACGGCACGCAGCATATTGTATGTGCCCATCAGGTTAACCTCTACAATATGTCTCCACTCGTCCGGGTCCATTTCGAGCAGCAATCCGAAGCTGCCGATACCCGCATTGTTAATAAGAATATCGATGGAGCCCAGCTGTTCTTTGAGCTGAGTCACAGCCTCTTCAACCTCATCATCCAAGGAAATATCCGCGACCGCTGTGTATACGCGAACCGAGTAGCTCTCCTGCAGTGATGCAGCCAATGACTCCAAATCCGCAGCCGTTCTGGAGATCAGTCCGAGATGCACGCCCTCCTTCGCTAATCCTTTTGCAATTTCAAGACCGATGCCTTTTCCTGCTCCTGTAATGATAGCTGTTTTGTTGCTTATATTCATTGTTCTATCTCCATTCTTCATGTAGTTTAGGTTAGTCTTCTTCATGTAGCAGACTTCTTTATTATAAACGAATCTGGACCGAACCGCCTAATCGAAGCTAGTTGGACAGCTTAATAGACGTCTTTTTTCATAAATACCGAGAAAGAGACCAGCAGCGATGCGGCAGCCCATGCCAATAGTATGGTTAGAGAGAAGCCGAGCGTCATGCCAGGTATAGGCGGAGCTGAGCCGCTCAAGTAATCCATCACTCCGAGGTTGACCATGAATAAATATTTGGCCGATTCCCATGAAGAGACCATGTTGCTTAAGATAGCTCCCGAGATTAAGCAGGCGAGCATCGTGCCCATAGCAGCAGCGCTGCTTCTCATCAATACCGACAGCATGAAGGACATCGTCGCCACCACCAGCGATACGAACCAGGCTAACCCGAATTCCTGCACGATGAATTGCCACTGCGGCACAAGCCGCACATCCGCCACGCTCAGCTCCCCATTCGTAACCGAGAAGCCCGTCAGCACCGGAGCCGTCCAGCCCTCATTTCCGAACATGAGCACCGCTATCACATACGATAACACCCCATACATCAGCATGATAAAAGAAACCGACAAGACGAGCGCCGCATATTTGCTCAGCAGAATTCGGAATCGGCTCACCGGCCTCGTCAGCAGAAGCTTGATCGTCCCCATGCTGCGCTCCGAGGACACGAGATCAACCGCAATAATCATAACCAACAGCGGCAGGAACAGCTCCGTTGAGTTCTCGATGAAGCCTCTAATAAAGGTCGGCGCACCAGGCTCCGAAGGATTAATGTCATGATCCAAATAATATTGCGATTGCTTAATTTGAATCTGCAGCTGCTCCCGCCATGGACCAGCTGAGTTCAAGCTGTTCTGCCAATCCACGACCTGCTGCTGCAGCTCGGTCCGCCAGTCTGTCGTGCCCAGCCGCTCCTTCGTCGCTTCGGACTGCTTCGCTTGTGCGTAGGTGAACAGAGATAATAGCACAACAATAATCATGCCGATGACGACGAAGCGTCTTTTGCCAATAATCTTCATCATTTCATTCTGGATCAGGTTAATCAATCGATTCCCCTCCTGTCAGCTCAAGGAATAGATCTTCAAGTGCGGGCAGCTTGCGGTTCATCTCCAGCACGGTTACTCCCGCCTCCACCAGCCTGCGATTCCACTCTCCCGTCTCCGTCTGCGAATAGACCGTCGTAATCGTACCCTCATGCTCGTCCAACTCGATAAGATCTGTCCATTCCCCCAGCAAGGACTTCGCTAGCGGCAGCGGTGTAATTCGCCAGATTAGACGTTCTTCACGCGACAGAAGGTTGTCCACCGAGTCCACCTTAATAATCTCGCCCTTGGAGATAATAGCGACTC
Source organism: Paenibacillus xinjiangensis (assembly GCF_059686975.1). NCBI lineage: Bacteria > Bacillati > Bacillota > Bacilli > Caryophanales > Paenibacillaceae > Paenibacillus > Paenibacillus xinjiangensis. Next base: position 16,070 of record NZ_JCAALS010000013.1, read on the forward strand.
GGTCGCACATCAATTGAATCTCATGCAGAAGATGGCTAGACACCAATACCGTCAGCCCTTCCTCCTCCGCCAGGAACCGAATAAATGCCCGCATCTCCCGAATACCCGAGGGGTCCAGCCCATTCGTCGGCTCATCGAGAATGAGCACCTTCGGTCTGCCGAGCAGTGCCTGCGCAATACCGAGCCGCTGCCGCATCCCTAAGGAATAGGTGCTGACCCGATCATAAATACGCTCCTGCATGCCCACCAATGCAACAACCTCATCAATCCGCTTCGCGTCTACGTCTGTGAGCATAACGGCGAAGTGACGCAGATTGTCCATTCCGCTCAGGAAGGGGTACAGCTCTGGATTCTCCACAATACAGCCAATCTGCCGCATCGCTTGCGTGAACTGCTTATCCACATCCAATCCGCATATTTCAATGGAGCCAGCGCTTGGCTTGATCAGACCAACAAGCATACGTATCGTCGTCGTCTTCCCGGCTCCATTAGGACCAAGGAAGCCGAACACTTCCCCACGCTTCAGCTCGAAGTTCAGATCCTTAATAATCGTTCTTTTTCCAATGACTTTGCGCAATCCTTGAACAGACAACGTAATGTCGCTCATCGCTATGACCTCCTTATGACTTGGCACTCGTTCCTGCTATTGACCGATTAAGGATACTAACCGATCCGCCATCAGCTGGTAGCCCTTTTCATTCGGGTGAAAATGATCCGTGAACAAATAGTCGTTCACGTTCAATTGGAACAGATCATAGGTCGGTACGAATACGGTATTCGGGTAAGCAGCAAGCGCTTCTATCGTCTCGTTATTCCAGCCTCTCACAATAGCCGAGGTTACTGCTGCATCCGGCAGATCGCTAAAAGGATCATACAACCCTAATACATACAATGGCGCTTCTGAATTAAGAGCTCTAATCGCTCCAACGATGGCATTCAGATTGCCTAGATAAGATTCGGCTAGCTTGTCTATATGGTCTTCTGTAAGATTCGACAACGTCTGGCCGCCACTGAACAGATCGTTGCCGCCAATCGTCATGACGATCATGTCCGCAAGTCCAATCTGCCGCCCAACCTCACGCTCCTTCACCTGTTCAGCCAGCTGTGGGGAGGTTAAGCCGCTGATGCCTAGATTGATGACGGACAGCTCCTCAAGCTTCGGTTTCAATTGATCCTCCGCATAACCAACATAGCCTCTGCCTTCACTATCTCCGATCCCTCTAGTTAGAGAATCTCCTAATGCGAGCATCGTAACTCCCGGCTTTTCCGCATCATCTGTCTGTACCGTTGCGGCTGCAGGAAGCGCAGATACAGCAGTGCCGTTCTTGAACAGGTAGCTTTGCATAGCCCATCCTAATCCGACTATCCACAGCAGGCATGCAGCAGCAGAGATGATCGTTATGATCCGGACACTCCTTCTTTGCACGTGCATCACTCCTCTCTTCTATATGAGCTGCTCAATCAATCTCTTAACGGGAATAGAAAGAACTCCTTCATTTAAATATATTCATATCTTGCTAGAATAGCAAAGTCAGCGGAGACTACTGCTTTACTATTTTGCGCATGAACACATTGCCGGCAAGCTCTGGACCATACACATCAGGAAGACCTCCAACCGGAATGAAGCCATTCTTTCCATAAAAGGCAATCACATCATAGTCCTCAGCGTAAGTCATCATGAACATACAATACACCCCTCTTACTCTTGCATACTCTTCCGCATGCCGAAGAAGTGCTGAGCCGATCCCGCTCCTTCTGTCCGCTTGACTGACTCCCATGAGCAGCACCTCCGCTCTAGCGCCGAGAGCTGGAATTCCGGATGGCGCTGCCTCATGCAGAACAGCGATTATTCCTAATAGGCCACTCTTCTCATCCGAATAGGCAAAGAACGCAGCTCCTCGCTCATAGTACGAACGAACTTTTCTTCGAAGCCATTGCTCATGATCCGCGATGCGCCTATCCAGCTGAACATGCTCGATCTCTGCGATTAAGTCCATATAGGGCTCGATCTGATCCATTGGTACATAGCTGATCCGCAGATCATGCGGTGTAATGGCAAAATAATAATACTCATTTCCGTCTTTCAACCGAACAAGACAATGCTGCTTGAAGCCTGTCTTCTCGACGACACGTCTTGATGGAACATTGAAGGGCCTAACAATTGCGACAATTCGCCTCAATGCTGAACGCTCGAACATATACGCCGTCATCCCTTTGACCGCTTCACTCGTATAGCCTTTGCTGCGATAGTTCTTCGATATGGCATAAGCGATTTCCCGCTCAGCAGGGTCGAGCATATCGTTGTCGAACACGCCGCACCAGCCGATAAGCCGATCCTCCTGCCTATGAACAACTGCCAGCAGAATCTTTACATCCTCTGGATCGAAGCTTGTATAAGAGCCGATGACGTAATGAAGAAACCCGCTCAGCTGCTCCTCCGTCATGTTTCAATCTGTTAGTATATCCGTAATTTCCGGCTGCCTAGTTAATTCCAGCAGTGCGGCATAGTCTTCCATCGTGAATTCCCGTACCTGCAAAGAGGCGGTCTCGAAGCCTAACTGTTCTCTCATATCTATTAATCTCCTTAATCGTTAATGGTTTAAATGACATAACAAAAAACGGAATGCCCCAAATAGGCACTCCGCAGGTATAAATCGTCCTGCCAAGCACTTGTAAAGGGGTCAAAAGGGCGCACGAATCCCGTTGTCATTATTCACAACTTCGTTCGCTCGACTTAAGACTAACCATTACAAGGATACTGGCATACGTGTAAATTCCCCTTTTCAATCAACTTCTCTGATTTTATCATCGTCATCCATGATTTGTAAACATTTCATCCTAGCTACTCGGCCTTCAGAGCAATACTGACCTTGAATAGATCACCATCGGTTTCAATGGCGAGCCTGCCCTCATGAAGATCCACAATAGACTTTGCAATAGCAAGCCCAAGACCTGAGCCCTCTGTATGACGAGACTTATCTCCACGCTTGAACCGCTCGTACAGCTCCTCACTATTGTCGCTAAGCTCGTATTTGGACACATTCTTGAACGCTATGATGATCTCACTGCCCAACGTCTGAATCGTAATGTAGACGCGTGAGTGCTCCAGCGAATAGTTCAGAATATTGCCAATCAGGTTATCGAATACACGCCATAGCTTCTTCCCATCGACCAAGGCGTGTACGGCCTTCTCTGTATTCGCAATTCGGAATTGCAGGGTGGACTCTTGAATAGGGTTATCATATTCTGCAAGCGCTTGTTGGAGCAGCTGGACGAGATCAACCCTCTCCAGTGATAATTCGATATTCCCGCTGGCCATTCTGGACACTTCGAATAGATCATCAATCAACACCTTTAACCGCTTGGATTTCCGATCAAGTACAGCGAGATAAGCAGAACGGTCTTCGCTAGACAGATCATCCTTCTTCAAGAGCTCGGTATACGTAATGATAGAGGTCAGCGGTGTGCGAAGGTCATGGCTTACATTCGTGATCAGCTCCGTCTTCAGCCGTTCGCTCTTGGCATTCTCAGTCTGCAGCGTCCTCACACCATGCTTAAGTACATTAATATTTCCTGCGGTTAATGCCAGAATCGACTTCCCGAGTACCGGCAAATCCTGCCCGAGGCTCCCAGCAGCAAGCTCATTAGTGGTCATTGCAATTCGATTGAAATAACCAATTCTCTTAATGAGGAGAATAACAACGGGAGCTCCAATACCGACAATCGGTATAAGGTAGATGATCATATACTCCGAATCGATGAACATCATACTTGAGGCTAGCCCTAATCCGAACACGATTGTCAAAAGGATGAATAGCTGCACACCCATGCTTTTAATAAGAAAAGCATCCTGCATGCTGCCCATTACGTTCCGCGAGACCTGCTTCATGCTCTGCCCGAGCCTGCTCAGCAGACTTTTGTCCCATTGCAGTCTGAAGCTGCTCCAATCCTTCAATTCTGCTCCAAGGAGCCTGCCTTGGACAAGGGCAAGGCACATCAAGACCGATGCTATGATCCAGCTGCCGATTGTATTCCAGCGATCACCTGACGAATTCGAGAATACGTAGAGCATTTGTTCATGGATAGTGAACAACGATAGGATGCCGGCAATCACTGTTACGCTGAATAACACGGCTCGCAGATCAATTGGAAGCTTGTTGTAATAAGGCTTCCATTGGTCCAGCTCCACAGGAATCACGGGCGCTTTTCTTACCGCAAACCAATAGGCAAGCAGAGCAGCTATGCTCGCTAAGGTGTATACCGCCAGCAGCATTCGTTCCGTTTGATAATGCTTGTATTTCATCATGATGGGGTTCGACGCTGGAAGGGAGCTGGACACCGCAATTTCTCCCTCGAACGGAATAATAGCATCTACCTGACTATTCAATTCCGGAATGCGGTTAAGTATCGAATATTCGACTGGTATGGAATAACTGGTTCTAAACATCACGTTCGAGGAATTCATATGCGCTTCTACAGATGCAGCATCTGATGGGCTCACATTGGTATAGACCTTAGCAACGCCTTTATTCTCCATATAATAATATAATGATTCTTTGTATCCCCAATATTCGGAACGACTAAATTGAAGTTCATTGAAGTATTCTTCTATCCTTTGTTCTTTTTCTCTTATAATCTTGGCGGTCACATGCTCCACACTTTTGAAATTGTTAGTAATATCCTCTAGCTGGGCGTCTCTCTCTTCCTTATAAAGATCTGCAAGATTCTGCTTGCCAAGCGCTAATGCTTCCTCGATCAGCGTATGGTACTGATTCTCAATGTCTGTAATCTGCTGCGTTAGATTGCCATTACGGAAGCGATATTCATCGATATCGGCTTCCGTCACTTGTATCGTTTGTTTCGCTTCTTCTAAGGTGATCATATTCAACTCGAATAGGCTTAAATACCGGGCAAATTGATCGAGCTCACCTTGAAATTCAGCCGTTTGGAAATAGTCTCGGCTAACATAATGATTACCGTATGTGCTTACCAGTAGAATCCCGCTTAGGCCAAAAGTAAACAAGAAGGCACACGCGACAAATCTCACTCTACTTTTCCATTTTGTAGCCAATGCCCCACACCACCTTCAAGTACTTTGGATTTTTCGGATCGATCTCGATCTTCTCTCGAATCTTTCGGATGTGAACGGCTACTGTATTGTCCGCGTTATAGCAGGGCTCCTTCCACACCCGTTCATAGATTTCATTAATAGAGAACACCCTGCCGGCGTTAGTCATCAGCAATTCTACGATTCGATATTCGATTGGCGTAAGCTTCACTGGCTCTCCATCAACCGTTACTTCTTTGGCGGCTTTGTCCAAGGTCAGCCCCTTTAGATCAATTACCTTGCTAGCACCTTCATATGTACCAAGCGTGATATATCTCCTGAGCTGCGATTTCACGCGGGCGACAAGCTCCATAGGGTTGAATGGCTTCGTAATATAGTCATCCGCTCCTACGTGGAGGCCTAATATTTTATCGCTATCCTCACTTTTTGCACTAAGTATAAGAATAGGTATATTCTTCTTCTCACGAATTTTGTAGGTAGCGGCTATCCCATCCAGCCTCGGCATCATAATATCCAGAATAATGAGGTGAATCGGGTGCTCATTAATGATCTCGAGTGCCTCAATCCCATCCTGCGCGTGGAGCACAGCCACTCCTTCCTGCTTCAAATAAATCTCAATCGCATCCCGTATTTCCTTATCATCATCAACAACCAGCACCGAATAATGATTCACATGTTCCCCTGCTTTCTAGTGACCTTCATTCCTTATCTTAATAGTAAACGGTAAATCTTAACATCTATTAAGGATAGTTATGAAGAACTTCTTAATATTTCCGGGGATTGGCGTGAAAATAACAAAAAAACCGTCCTCGGTAGGACAGCTTCAGCCGTTGTTCGTATTCGAGTTGGGCTCTTTCTATTAGAGATCTGCTGCAGCAAGTACGCCTGCGTACTTTCCTTGCTTCGTTAGAACGATGAGCTCGAGGCTGTGGCGGGAGGAAGGATTCATAATGAGCTGGTCCAGCTCCATGACGAGAGGAATTTGTTTCATAAGCTTCTTCACATGCTCTCTGTACAATAAGTCGATGCCCGATGGATTATTCATTCTTAGAAAAAAGCTGTCACGAGCAATTAATCCAATGGGATGCTCCTTCTTATCGCACACGACGACATAGGGGATCTCTGGATAGCTCCTTAATACCTGCAGTGTTTCATAACAGAATTTATTGGAAGCTACGGTTGGCGCTTGCTGTATAGCAGCTAGAATCGCGCGGCTGTCAATCGAGATGTTATCCAACGTTAGCGTCATGGCTGATCACCTTCCCTTAGTGAATGCTTACACACCTAGTATGAAGGTCATTTATTAATCCTGATGCCGCATCAGATCAAGGAATTGTTAATTATTTGCTATCCTCCTACAAAGGAGGTCTTCGAGAATCTGTACAACAACTAAAAAAAGATGACTCCTGTACATTACATACAGGAATCATCTCTTATGTTCCTTGACCTATTTCGAAAGCAGCTGATAGAGAACCTGTGCTACTTCTGCGCGTGTAGATACCCCTTGCGGGCTGAGCTTCTTGTTATTTCCAGTTATGATTCCACCTTCTACGAGAGCCTTAAAGGCCTCTTGAGCGTACGCAGGAATCAGTCCGGCATCACTGAAGTCAGCAACTGCTGCAGTGGTTTTCTCAGTAGGCAGCTCACCCAGCGCATTAAGAGCACGGTGCAGCAGGGTGAATAGCTCCTGTCTTGTCAGTTGACTGTCTGGCTTGAACTGGTTATCCCCGGTTCCGGTTGCAATCCCCAGACGCTTGGCAACAGACAGGTAGTTCGTGTAATACGTACTGCCTGCATCGGCAAAATTATCAGCGCCATCAGCGCCAGGCGTTATGCCATATGCTTTTAACAGCAATACGATGAATTGACCTCTAGTGACCGCGGCATTGGGACTGTAGTGACTCTCGTCAGTACCGCTTGTAATACCTCTTGCAGCGAGGAAGCTAATCGCATCATTGTACCACGCTGTTGATGATACATCGGTAAAGTCGACTTTATTATAGCCAACAATATAGCTGGAGAAATGTGTGGTAACAAAGTCTACTGTGCCTGAAGCGTATCTGCCGCGCACGTAATCCAAACCGCCTTCAGCATTAATATAGTAGACAATTACGGCATTTGCCTCTTCACCAGCTTGGAGCGTATAAGGGACGCTGACATTCACTTCTCCTCCACCAAAGGATACAACCTCACTATCACCCGCTTTAACCGACAAGTCGTAGACAGGTCTGTCTCCGAGTACAGCCTTGCCCTCTTCGGTCAAGGAGACCTTAGCAATACTAATGTGAATGTCACCCGTACCCGCGGATGCACTAATACTTGCCACAGATTTGGCATCGAACACGATGATACCAACGCCTGCGATATTCACTTTAATCTTAGCTTCTGTACCTGCAGCAATTGCATCAAGTGCGCTTCTTGGCAGGGTCAGCTGAGCTGTAAGGGTTTTCTCTGTTGCTGCAACCTTAATTTCCAACACGATCTTATTGCCAGCCAGCTCAGCTTTTTGGGCAGCTTCGATAAACGCTGAGAGATTAGCTACAGGAGCTGTTGCTGTTGTTACCCCTGTCGTCTCGTCCGTAGTGGAGACTGCTTCGGCAACTACTGTTATCGATTCTCCTGGAGTCGGATTATTCGGCTCAGTATCTGTCGGTGCTGTAGGGTCGGTTGGCGTAGGTGATGGGCCAGTCCCCGGATTAGATGGAGACACATACGCCGGTACGATTACGGTGGCAACAGCTCCAGCATTATACCCCTGCTTGGCTGCATACCGCACATGATAAGTACCTGCTGCCAGACCAGTAATTTCAGTATCCGTAGCCGGCAAATAATTAGCAGCGCTAGACAATTTATATTCTTGGGCTGCAGTAGTGCCTGTAATTTTACCATTATTGGATGCTGCTGAGGAAGGAGCTACTCCAGTTAACCCCACTGGTGCTGCTTGATCTTCCAGTACTTGTCCTCCGTATGCTGGAACTACAACATTAACGGATTCGCCTGCCGCATAAGGAATAGCTGTAGCTCCTGTAGCAGAGGTAGGACCTTGATAGCCGCTTGTAGCTGCATATCGTACTTGGTAAGTACCTGCTGCTAATCCGGTAATGCTCGTTCCGGTTACAGGTGTGTACACCGCGTCAGATACGCTTTTGTATTCCAGTGCTGTTGTAGTACCTGCAATTTGCCCATCGCTGCCACCTTCGGAAGTTGGCGCCACACCGTAGACATTGGAAGGCACTGCTTCAAGCTTGGAGAATAGGGTATTGAGCGCAAGAACTGTATTGCTGTATCTCGCCCCAACAGGATAGCTTCCGCTGGCTGGAGCATCTGGTTGAATATTCGTCCAGGAATACATCAATTCTACGTGTCCAAGAATAGGAGCTGAATCGCCATTGCTATCCTTATTGTCCTTGTTATACGTGAATAGATAAGGGACTTGAAGTCTGTCTCCACTAACCGTGCTGCCAAGCTCGTCGGTGTAGCTGATAACGGTAGGAACCGTCGCTGTGTTGTTCTGAGTCGTAATGTTAGTCAGATAAGTATTGACTAGATCCACATACAATTTAGCGTAAGGATGGTTTGTCGCTCTAATCTGCAGCTCATTGTTATTGTGTGGATTAGAGCTTCCTTGCGTTCCGGAATTATTGTCAGGCTGAGCCACTGTCACACCTGAATCAAGCTTGGTATCAAAAAAATAAATTTTATCTATGCCATGCTTCTTCGCATACTCATTAATGTATTTAATGATAGCTTGTGTATTCGGGCACCAAGAGCCGCCGAAGAGGATGGCATAATTCCCTTCGCTTTGCAGGATCTGCTCCAATTGATGATAGGTTACATGCTCATAGACAAGATCTTCATCTCCAGGCGTAAAAATAGCTGGTTTGCCGGCATTTTCACCTAAGTAGTTTCTATTGAATGCCTCTTGGATATAAGCCGACTCGTCTATCGTGCTGTATACAGCTGCAGCACCAAACACGGTTTTTACTTGTTCCTTGTACGCGGACACCTTCGTCTGGTCAAGAACGCCATCGGTCAGAAACTCGGACCATTCCTTGCCCTCATGAAGGGAAGCGACAATCGGAGCGCTGTTGCCCTGCTCATCCTTATGATCCTTGTTATATACGAATAGGAACGGCTCTTCGATTTTATTTACTGTAAGGGTTTCACCATTTTTAACATAACTGACGTTATGAGCAGGATCTGATTTGTCGTAGAGATTCAAGTTGGTCAAATACTTATTAACCAGATCGACATATTTATGGGCAAAAGGATTGCCCGTCTCAGCAATCTGCAGCGTGTCTCCATCCAATTTCGTGTCAAAATTATAAATGGTGGATACGCCATACTCCTTGGCTGCCTCATTAATGAAGCCGATATCCGCTTGCGTTTTCTCGCTCCATGCGCCTCCGATCAGGACTGCATAGGTCCCCTCGCTGTCAAACAGATTAACGATATCCTCGTAAGTTGCTGTCTTAAACACATGGGAAGTATTCAAATTCTCGTATACATTGCTGAAATAATCAAAGTGATCTACCTTGCCGTTACTAGACAGGTTGGTCAATGCCACTGCCTCATTGGCGCGGGCTATGCCCGTCTGGATAGGCAGAACAAGCAGGGAGGCCGCCAGAAGCATTGTCACCATTTTCTTTGGCTGAAATCGTTTTATCATTATCTACACCTCAGAGTTGGATTGGTTTATAGGTATGTTCATTACTAGGACGCATCAGCACCATGCTTGCTGATTAGCAAATTTCTTCCTCAGCTTCAGGTGCTGGAGCAGCTTCTACAGGAGCAGAAGAATTATTGCTTGAAGAGGAATTGCTGCTTGTTGAAGAAGATGTGCTTGAAGATGATTTGGATGGGCTTTCCGTCGCAGCAGGTGTAGATGCTTTTGCAGCTTCGGTTGTAGAGAATGTCACCTTTTTGGAAGGAGCTTCTGGTGCTGCCTCCGGCTGGACTGGTGCTGCGGCTGGAGCTTCAGCAGGAACTTCAGTTGCTGCCTTCGGCGCTGCTGTGCTCGATTGTGGTTTGGCCGATGCGGATGGTGCTGGTGCAGCTGCCTTCACTTGAGGGACTTCTACTTCTGATACCTCAGCCTTCACTGTTTTCGGTTGAGCTGTTTTACTAGCAGGCGCAGTATTTTGTTGTTCTGCTGTTTCCTTTTTTGATGCTGCAGCTTCTTCATGAGTAGCTGCATGAGGCTGAGCCTTTTCACTTACCAAGGTTGGTGCCGACTCTTCCTGTACAGTGTCTGCTGCCTTTTCTGCTGCCGCTGCCGGTTGAGCAATTGTCTCTGTATTGGAACCTGATACTTGAACTGGACTTTCGGCTACAGTTTCAACAACTGCCGTGCCGATATTTTCTTGAAGCTGTGCAGCGTCAACCGTCTTCTTATTTGTAGATACGGCTGCGAAGGTAATTGCGGAGAACACTAAAGTTCCTGTAATCAAAGAGATCGTAAGCTTTTTCATATGTTTGTACCATCCTTTTCGTTTGGCTCGCGACCCGGCACTCTTTAGCGTGCTGTCTGCCGCAGCTTCATTGTTAGTGTGAATAATGATTCAAATAACTGCCTTGAGCTAACCCTGTCTTCCCCCCTTATACAAAAAAAAGATCCAACCTGAACGCAGTATCCGCGTCCTAGTTGAATCTCTGGTGATCCAGTTGATTCCAAAATAATTTGTGTTAATTACCATATTATTCATGCAAGCATCCTATGTCAACAAGAAAATTATTTATCCTATAAGTTTTATCGGATTTAAATAAAACTACTAAATTTTGGTATTGACAACAAGGGATTTTATATATACATTTAATCACATCAAATAACTTGGTTTTGGAGGTCTTGTAAGTAATGAACAACATCGAGAATAATTTACTCACTGCAATTGAGACGAACTGGTATGGATTTGTCGTATCTATATTTGTGTTCGCTATTCTATTCTTCTTGGCACGTAAGCGAGTCGGATTTGGAACCCGGGTGCTAGTTGGGCTAGGAATTGGACTTATCGTAGGTATTTTCTTTCAGTTTCTGGAATTCGAGACGAAGGCTATCACCACATTCGGCAGCATTTATGTCAGCTTGATCCGCATGCTCGTTATTCCTTTGGTATTCGTACTAGTACTTAATAGTATTTCTTCCTTAACCAACCTGGAATATTTGCGCAAAATCGGATTCAAAACGTTCGCCTGGTTTCTTGGAACAACGGGAATTGCTTCTATCATCGGGCTCTCTGTGGCGCTGCTGTTCAACCCGGGACAAGGGATTAAACAAGAGATTCCTGCTGATTTCGAAGCCCGTGAGATTCCTACCTTCTCACAGGTTATATTAGATCTTGTTCCTTCTAACCCTGTTAATGAAGCGGCTACTGGCAAGGTTGTTCCTCTATTGATCTTTGCTATCTTTCTCGCGGTGGCCATTATCAAAGTCGGTGCTAAGAAGCCAGAGGTCGTCAAGCCGGTGCGTGATCTCATTGAATCGTTGACGCAGGTGCTGCATCAGGTCGTGAAATTCATTATACGCCTGACGCCTTATGGTGTATTTGCTCTCATTGCCGGCATTACTGCACGTTATGGCTTGGAGACCCTACAGGAATTGGGCAGCGTGATTGCCATCTCCTATGTGGCGCTTATTGTGCATTTCGTCCTGATATTCGGCGGATTGGTTCTGCTTGTCGCCAAGGTCAATCCCATTACATTCTTCCGTAAAATATACCCGACAATCGCCGTCGCGTTCACAACTCGCAGCAGCTATGCCACGCTTCCGGTCAATCTGGAGGTCATCACCAAGCGGCTTCATGTGTCCCCACGGATTGCCAGCTTCGTTGCTCCGTTAGGCGCATCCGTCAACTTCAATGGCTGCGGTGGTATATGGCCTGCCATTGTAGCTGTATTCACCGCGCAGGTATTCGGCATTGATCTGACGGTAACGGACTATATTACGCTAGTACTGGTTAGCATTATCTCTTCTATTGGTGTCGCTGGAGTCCCTGGGCCGGCTGTCATCTCCACAACCGTCGTATTAACGGCGCTGGGCCTTCCTCTTGAAGGTATGGCAATCGTCGCTGGCGTGGAGGCGCTCATTGACATGGGCCGAACCGCTGTCAATGCAACCGGAACTACCGTTACGGCTTTGCTTGTTGCCAATTCAGAAGATGAATTCGATCGTGAAGCCTTCAATCGCAAAGACAGTGAGGATGAGATTCTCCTGAATACGGTCTAAGTAAATAGAGAGCATCATTAGCCCTGCAAAACGCAAGCGGCTGATGATGCTCTCTTTTTCATACCATATTGACCCAATTGATGACTCATGTTAAATTAGACTAAGTAGTCGGTTTTTAGGAGTGGACGTAATGAAGAGAAGGCCAGCAGGACAGATCAAGCAAGAAATAGCTGCCCAAGCGATGGAGCTATTCTCGCAGAAAGGGTATGCCGCCGCCTCGATGGACGAGGTATGTCGAATTACCGGACGCAGCAAAGGCAGCATCTATTATTATTATAAGAGCAAGGAAGAGCTATTCCTTGCCGTTATTAAGCTGAGATCTGATGAGTGGAATGAGGCTTGGACGGAGAAAGAGCAGCTATGCGCATCGACAGCTGAGAAGCTGTATGCACTCGCTGATCATTACGCGGATGACTTCGAGAATCCCATCATGCATGCAGCCAATGAATTTATGACCAGTCAAATCATTGATACCGATATGATGAATGAGCTGCTGGGACATCTGCGATCCTCCTACCATTTGTACGAGAAGGTGCTTGAGGAAGGCGTAACGTCGGGCGAGCTTAAGTCTGACAATACTCATGATCTGATGCTCATTCTTCAAGGGCTGTTAGGCGGACTCGGAACCCTGTATTTCGAGACTAACCTGCAAGAGATCAAACGACTATATCGAAAAAGCATCGACGTATTCTTGTTCGGAGTCAACAGCCCGGCTTAACTAAACCGAGAATGCTGACTTAGATCAGAGCTTTTCTATGCTTAATCACTAACAGCGTGAATAAGGCTAAACAAGCTGCCCCTGCGATTAAGCACCATCCAGAGCCTTCATAAGCCATCATTATGACAAGCTCCCCAATGGTGGATGGACCAGAATGGGGACTATCGCTGTATGGATAAGCAACTATAAAAGGCAATATCCCAAAAATGATCAGAACCGCTCCCGAACATAATAATAGAGCTGACTGTTTGGTCACCGATATCCCCCCTATTTCATATTTGTTGCATTTTATCATTATTTTCAAAAATAAGACATTTTTCAAGGCGCAACATTGCTTCGATCATGTCTTTTCTTTTTACAATAAATTAGACTGATCAGTCGGTTTTTTAACAGAACGAAGCAGACTGATCCATATTGGAGGCTATTATGAGAGGATCATTCATTCAACTTGCTGACGGAAGAAAGTTAGCTTATATGGAATACGGCGCACAGGAAGGCGTTCCGCTATTCTTATTCCACGGAACCCCTGGATCACGGCTGTGGTATTTGGAGGACGATGATATCGCCCGTTCACTCGGCTTACGGCTCATCACGACTGATCGCCCGGGCTTCGGCGCTTCTGATCCCAAGCCTGATAGAACCGTCCTTGACTGGGCAAAGGATGTGGAGCAGCTGGCAGATCACCTGCAGATCGGTTCCTTCTCTGTTCTTGGCATATCGGGGGGCGGCGCCTATGCTGCTGCCTGCGCACATCAGCTGCCAGGAAGACTCCAGAGTGTAGCTCTCGTATCCAGTGCAGCGCCATTCATCAACGGTAAGCCGCCTCGGGAAATGAACAAGGAGAATCGAATCGCCTTCTCCCTCGGCAACCACCTGCCTTGGCTGCTTCGATACAGCTATCGCATGCAGAGCAAAATGATTCAGAGCAAGCCTGAGCAGTTTATTACGGCGATGAAGAGGGGCAACAAGCATCTCTGCGAATGGGACCAAGCTTGCGTTCAAACCAATGAACAAATCCAAGAAACGATGCTGCATCTCGGTGAGGCGATCAGACTTCGTGTTGATGGAGCAGTCGATGAAATCCGTCTGCTATCGAAGCCATGGGGCTTCGATGTTGCCGATATTTCAATTCCCGTCCGGATCTGGCACGGTGAAGCAGACCGAATGGCGCCTTATATTGAGACGAAGAAGCTTGCTAGTCAAATCCCTCAAGGTACGTTCTACAGCATCCCGAATGCTGGCCATTTCCTGTCGGCCGATGAGACGACATGGACCTCTATTCTCCAAGCAGTGAAGACCGATATGCAGCAGCACTAACGACATGAACAAAGGCATCTAGGAAGCTAGACGCGAATCGTCTCTTCATAGATGCCCTTGGTTCGATGCTTATATTGTAAGCAGCTAAGAGCATATTAGCCTTTCATCTCTTTCTGTCTCTCGATCAATGAATAATCAATAATAGCATCTAGCAGCTTAGGGAAAGCAATGCCAGCCGCTGCTGCGCTCTTCGGAAGAAGACTGTTCTTCGTAAGGCCCGGCAGTGTGTTCACTTCCAGCACGAATGGCATACCGTCCTTAATAATCATGTCAATGCGGGCATATACGCTGCATTTCAGCGCCTTATAGCAGGCCAGCGCGGCCGCTGCAACTCGCTCATGCACGTCAGCAGGCAGCTCCACTACCTGCTCATCCGCCCCGCCGTCCTCGTATTTGGACGTATAATCGAAGAACTCGGAATGCGAGCGAATCGAGACGATCGGCAGCAGCTCGCCATTCAGAACAGCGCAAGTAATTTCTTCACCGCTGATGAATTGCTCGATCATGACGGAATCGTCCCACACCAGCGCATCTTGCACAGCTGCCTCAAGCGTATCGGCGCTCTTGACGATCTGAGTACCAATACTTGATCCGCCTGAGTTGGGTTTAACAACGACCGGATAGCCTATCGCCTCGACCGCTGCTGGCGACAGCTCATCCAGACTGCTCACCTGTACCCAATTGCCTGTAGGAATGCCTTCGTAGCGAAGAAGCTTCTTGGACATCTCCTTATCCATACATACGCTGCTGGACAGCACACCGCAGCCCGTATAAGGAACGCCAAGCGATTCCAGTGTGCCCTGAACTGTTCCATCCTCGCCATACTTCCCATGCAAGGCGAGCAGCGCGATGTCCATCTCGGCTGCTTTCTCAATCAGCTCCCGCTTGCTGTTAACCTCAATGGGATATACCTCATATTTGGTACGATCCAGATTCGCAATCATTTCCTGCCCCGTTAATAGCGAAATCTCACGCTCTGAAGATACCCCACCCATAATAACGCCGACTTTCATCCTAATTCCTCCTGTTATTAGCTTAATGCTCTTGCTGCTTCGCCTATCGATTTGATGCCTTTAATGATATTCTCATCCGATACTCTTGAGAAGCCTAGACGCATCGTATGCTGTCCCTGCCCCTCTCCCGTGTAGAAAATATCTCCTGGCGTGAACACGACGCCCTTAGCCGTGCAAGCCTTCAGCAGCTCGCGCGTCTTGAACGCAGGCGCAAACTCAAGGAACAGATGCAGTCCCCCGTCGCCAGACAATCGACATAGCGGAATATGCTGCTTGCAGCATTCGATGGCCAGCTCGTATTTTCTTTTATACTCGGCCTTAGCGCGCTTCAAATATTTCTCGAAATTGCCGTTATGAAGATATTGATAGAGCAGTGATTGATCCAGCGTAGAGGTATGAATGCTGCGTGCCCGCTTCATGCTCTCTAAGTAGCCAATCAGCTCTTTATCCGCAATGACCCATCCGACCCGCAGGCCGGGGAATAGGATTTTGGAGAAGCTGCCTATATAAATAACGTTATTCCCATTACCTTCACTTGCGATGAGCGGCGCCACATGCGAGCCGGAATACCTGAGCTCTTCATTGAAGCCATCTTCAATGATGGGAACCTGATGCTCTCCGAGCAGTCGAATCGCTTCCAGACGTTTCTCGGGAGACATGACAATACCGGTCGGATTATGGTAAGAAGGCACGAGATAAGCGAGATCATGCGGCCGGCTTGACAGCTCCTTCTCCAGCTGACGCAGACTAATGCCATCGGGCTCCATATCAACGCCGGTTATCTCGAACTCGTGAAGCCTTAGGTTTTTGATCGCAGTATGGTGTGTTGGATTCTCGCAGATTGCGCTGCCACTCGTCTTACCAAGCGCAGTAAGCACCAAATCGAAGCCCTCGGTGAAGCCATTCGTAATGAGAATGTCCTTCCCATCAAGATCAACACCCTTATTCTCCATGTAATGCAGCAAATAGTCCATTAGCGGCTTATAGCCTTTGGCATAGCCATAATTTAAGATGACTTCGCCCTCTATCGACATCCGATCGAGAAAAGCCCGCTTCACATTATGCAGATCGAACAGCTTCTCATCCGGCGCAATGCTGGTAAAAGAAATCGATCCCCGCTCTGCCTTAATCCCGTGCTTCATGAGATCATGCTGCTCCGCCGTCTTCGCATAATGGCTGATTCGCTGCTGCCAATCGAGCTTCCTCTGCTCCTTCTGCTCGCCAGAAGCGCCAGATACGGAATGTGCAACGAAATTGCCCTTGCCCTTGAGCGCATAGATGAAGCCTTCATCCTCCAGATCGGAATATGCCGTTACGACGGTATTGCGGCTAACCTTCATCAGGTCGCTCAGCTCACGAGTGGATGGGAGCTTCTGATCAGCTTGCAGCGCCCCTTTTATAATCAACCGCTTTATATAGTCCTTCACTTGAATATATACTGGACGATCCTCCGCGAACTTGATGTCGGAATACATCCCATCACTCCCTTATTCCTATCATGGCATAATTCAGCATACCGCATAAGCACCACAATAGGCATCTTTCTGTGTAGCTGTGGTTGCTGCTCTATTGTACCGAATTTCGTTTATTTATCCGATACTTTTTGTTTCATATCCGAGATGCTGGGTAAATATCTATATCGCTACAGCTTAACACAACTATCCAGGCACCTACATCATAAATCGAGAACCTATAAGGAGGAATCCACTATGGATTATATCGTTAACCGAGCTTTCGAGAATGAAGAGGTCCAGTTCGACGGCTCCCATTATATCGGCTGCTCATTCAAGGACTGCACCATCCATATCTCCACCCTGAACTTTAACTATGACCGATGCACATTCAAAGGCTCGAAGTTCAAGCTAAGCCGCAAAGTGTTCATGCTGCGCAATGTCTACTCTCTGCTGCCTTCATCCATGTCCAGCCAAACCATTATACAGGCGTAAGCTCCCGTTTAACTATACGACTGGACTGCAGCAGTGAACAAGGAAAGCCTTTACGCTCTTCGTGAAGGAGTTACGCTATTCTGCGGTATTAGAGTCTTCCTATATGAACGATCGCAGCTATTTTCCTTGTTGGCGCAGCTGCTTGCCCTAATAAGGAAGCTCATTGCGCTAATGTCCGATAACACTCATCTACACTCATCCTATATGCACAACAAGGTAAACCGCTTCGCCAATAGCGAAATGATTTACCTTGTTTTTGTTCGAGCCCTACTACAAGCTTTTGTAATATAAAATAGTCGCATTAAGCTCGCCATTCGCTGATTCAGCGAAGTCAGGAATCCGTCCTGCCTGGATATAGCCGATCGAGAGATAGAGCTTATTCGAAGGGTCTCCCTCCCGCGTGTCCAGTATCAGCAGCGACCTTCCCTCCAGCCTCGCTCGCTCCTCCGCCTTCTGCATGAGCGAGCGTCCGATGCCAAGGCGGCGATGCTCCGGATGTGTCATAAGCTTAGCGATCTCCGCTCTATGCTTGCCGTTCGGCTTCGTACACAATTGCAGCTGTACCGTTCCCACTACCTCATCATTCACAGCAGCAACGTATAGAATGATCTCCGGCTGCAGCACCTGATTCCAATATGCCTCTGCCTCATCGTGTCCAAGCGGCGGCAAGAAGCCTATTGATGCGCCATTCTCTACCACCTGTATGAGGAGCTCCGAGAGTCCGGATTTGTGCTCACCTAGTGACTCCAACTGCTTGATCTGCACGTGATTAACCAATTACCTTCACCTCGATAGTTATAGAATTACTGTTCTCACTATCCATTATGAGACAAGTCGATAAGGTGAAAAAGAGTCATTCTTTACGCTCGATTTCATCTTTTAGCTCGGCTCAAACCAGAGCTTCTTGAAATCTATCCAGCCTGAGTAATTCAGCTCAGCGGCATGCAGGCTTGGATGAGCGGAGCTTCGTACTGTTTTATTAACGAGGAACAGAAAGGCGTGATTCTCCTTCAACTGCTGCTCTATCCGCATTAGAATACGGCGCTGTGCTTGCTCCTCTTGCTCCAGCAATAGCATGTCTATATGCTCGTTCACCAATAGCGTATGTACATCACTAAGATGCGAATGGATGAAATGAGAGCTATAGCTTTCAATTAACCTGATGATCCCTTCGTTGATCACAACCTCGAATAGAATCATATCGGCTTGCTCGATCGTTTCTTGCAGCAGCATAGCTTTCCACGAATGAATGACAACCTCCAGCTTCACCCCATAGGCCGCCAACGTCTCTCTAAGCCAATAGGCATCAGGGGCATGGCGGGGGTAGGTGAAGAGCCGAATCACTTCTCCATTATAAGGAGAGCATGCAAGATGCTGCTTCGCTTGCTCTGGATTGACGCCGAACGCTCCTGCTATACCATCAGATAATAGGCTGTCTGCCGGGCGAGCTCTCGATCTTCCCAGCTCACGAACCATTCGCTCCCGATCAATCATAGCATCCAGCGCCTGCCTGAAATAATGATTCTGCATGATGCCAGCTTTCTTCTGATTCAAGGTAAGCACCGTACAGCCTGTAGCTGCCTGATTCTGCTGCCATTCGTGAGCAGCCTCCAGCGTATTGTCGTCGTTACGATCGTCTGTATGGACTAGCAGCACGCTCGGATCCAGCTCCATCTCCTGCTTGTCATTCATGGGGATAACGATCATCTCGATGCGATCCATGAAGGCTCGCCCATTCCAATATCGATCATGCGCCTCGAGTATCCACAGCTCCTCGCTGTGCTGAGCAATGCAATAAGCTCCACTGCCGACAAGAGCCCCTTCATGCTCGGCTCCTATGTCAGAGAATCGGTGACGAGTATTCTCTTGTATAGAGATAATAGACATCGGCGGATAGCTTATATAGGCGAGGAATAGATAATTCGGCCGTCTCAGCTTAATCTGCACCGCATAACGAGACAGAATATGTATAGACGCTATATCCTTGGCGAGCCAGCTCTGCTTGAACGACGAACGGGCTAAGCGCAGCAGGCTGTGCTTCACATCCTCAGCACGAAGCTCCTCACCATGATGAAAGACGACCCCTTTCCTCAAATAAAAAGTCCATTGCGTCGCCGACTCATCACTCTTCCAGTAGTGCGCAAGCTGCCCCTTGTAGTGCCCAGCCTCCCAATCATATTCCACCAGCGTGTCGAACACCTGGCGGATGACATGGCAATCCAGCGCATAGAAAGCTTCGGCCGGGTCCATTGTATTGATCGTCCGATAGACGGGCAGCCTTAACGTCTCTGTATATTCGTCCTGAATATCATCAACCGAATAACCAAAATAACCAGACAGCCATTCTACGAATGCTTCCCTGCGGAATGAAGTGCCTTGTCCGAATGTATCGACCAGCTCGAAGGCTGCCTGCACCTGCCCTGTCTCCACAAGTCTGCTCGACTCTTGCAGCAAGGCATCCTCATAAGCGAGCTTGAACGTCAATTCAGAGGCATTCCCTCTTCCCCGTCCCGCAGCATAGTCAATCCAGCGTCGCTCAACCATTTTGTAAACAATCAAATTCACGTTTCGTCGGGTGCAGAATAAAGTGCTCGCCAGCTCATTGAGCGTAACTCTGATAGGCTGAGCCTTCTCTGCCCCTGCATATGCTTTATGTATTCGAATGTAATCTTGCATCAATGACATAGGGTTCCTCCTTCGTGCACACCGTATATGGCAAACAGAAGCTTACCGAAGAGGGTAAGCTTCATCTTCGATAAGCCTCTGTTGTAGATCAGTCGAACGTCATTCGATAGAACCGCTCTGCATTGCGTAAGCTGCCCCATACATCTGTGCTTTCGCCGCCTACATACCAGTAAGCAAGCCCGGCTAGATTCTTATCGACGGCAACTTTGTATTTGAGTGAGAGAGAACGGCCATCCTCGACCCATATCCGGTGCTGCAAGCTGCTATTCTTATAGCTAACCGTATATTGTCCGACAGAGCTGTTCCACACCGGTCTAACCTTATATTTCTGAATAAGTGCGTTCTGCTGCGTAAGATTAATAACGGTTGACGATTGCGTGCTTCCATCGCTGTTCATAATCCAATCGCGATTGTAGGAAGGAATTGCTAATATGACCTTAGAGGACGATACAACCTTAAGCAATTTCGTGACCGCATTCTGTACAAAAGGAAGCGATGAAACGGAGCCTGCAGTCGAACCGCCCCAATGCTCATCATAACCCATCATTACGATATAGTCAGCTTGTTTGCCTAATGCACTGTAATCGAATGCATCGGTCCAGTCCGTTCCCAGATCAGGAGATACATTCACGGCGACAATAGCATCTATCGCATGCAGCTTCGCGCTCAGCTCCGTTATGAATGCCGTCATATATGTTCGATCTGAGGGACCTACGTTCTCGAAGTCAATATTCAAGCCGTCCAGCCCATATTGCTTGACCGCCTTCGTCAGAGCCTCCACGGTTTTCGTTCTAGTCGCAGCGCTTGATAACATGGCATGTGTCGCATCTAGATCCGAATGATTGCCGACCATTGCCCATACTTTTTTGCCCTTCTTGTCTGCCCAGGTCAGAAGCGTCTGATCGGTGTTATCCGTTAGAGTGCCCGTTGCAGATATAAAATACCACCGTGGGCTAAGGGTATTTACATGCGATTGGAGAATCGTCTGCTCATACTGCGCTGTCGTCTGACCGTATTGCCAGCCCAGCTGTATCGGCTCGGCTGTCGATGCGGCTCCCAGCATATCAGACCACAGATCACCCTGCAGCACACGATCCAAGATGGCAGCCGCTTCCTCACGGGTGAGCGGTGCCTGCGGACGGAATTCGTCGTTGTTGTCGCCAGTCATAAGCCCTAGCTGTTGAATCGCTGCAACTGATGGTGCGGCCCAGTCAGCAATTGCTTGGGCATCATTGAACACTGCTGTTGAGCCATCGCCAGCACTGGACTGCTTCAAGGCGCGAATAAGAAGAATGGCTGCTTCCTGCCGTGTCACCTGCTTATTAGGCTCGAATGTGCTGGAGCTCGTGCCATCAGCCAGCCCTAGCTGTACAGCGGCTTGAACATAGCCATAATACCAAGCATTGCTGGCTACATCGGTGAAGGGCGACACCGTACTAGACACAGGCTCTAGCCCTAACAATCGTTCTAATAACGTAATAAACTCAGCCCGCGTCACGGACTGCTTAGGAGAGTAAGTAGTGGCTGAGGTTCCAGTTACAATCTGCTGATTATACAATCTAGTGATAGCATCCTTGGCATAGCTTGCTGCAATATCATGGAAGGGAAGCTTCGCTGTAGCAGCGGAAGCTGGCTGTAGAATGAAGACTGACAAGCTGATTACAGTAAGGATCGCAGCTATCTGTTTACTTAAATTACGATTCAAGATGGTCCTCCTTCTCATCATAGAAGAGTCACAATCTGTATATCGTAACAAAGATTCTAGCATTATTCATGGGCAAAATGTTGGTAGATTGCTATAGCTCATAATCCGCACTCTTCAAATCCACCGATAAGCTCCTCAGCTGATGGAGATCCTGATTCACCTCTTGGAAAGCCGACACCATCTCACGCCTAGATTCATAAAAACAAGGAATTCGGATACCATAAAAATAGAAAAATGAAACTCCACATGTCCTCCACCACCCGTTACGATAGCGATAGTTCTGAACGAGAGTGACAGTATTTTATAGCGAAAATGTGTCGTTTGGGAGTGCTTGATAGGATTTACCCGATTCAACCCTCATCCCTTGGGGTAACCATTGTTAACTTAAACAATAAGAGGGAGTGGTTTCTATGACAACACAGCAACGAAATCTAGAAATCGAAGAACGCCATGTCGAGAAAAAATCGGATTCCAGTATGGTCGCAGCTACCTTCATCAAATATGCAGCTTACATCATTATTTTCTTCGGCGCCTTGTACTTCCTAGTCCGCTATGTCTTCCCGATGTTCTAATTGATGAACACAGAGAAAGAGCCCAGCTCATCTGAGCTGGGCTCTTTCCGTCAACGATAATAGATTAGGTTACCCCTTCGTGTTGAGAGGCTTCAATATCGCTTCGATCTGCGTACGCTTATGCTCCAAGAACGGCGGCAATGCCAGAGACTCACCTAGATGAAGGATATCTTCATCCGTATCGAAGCCAGGACCGTCTGTCGCAAGCTCGAACAGAATGCCGTTAGGCTCTCTGAAGTAGAGGGAGTGAAAATAAAACCGATCGACATAGCCCGAGTTTGGAATACTTACATCCTGCAGCCGATCGATCCATTCACGGAGCTCCTCATCATTGTCGACGCGGAAGGCTACATGGTGAACGCCGCCTCTGCCAAGACGCTCCCGAGGGAGATCCTTTCTCGTCTCAATATGAATCTCTGCTCCGCTTCCGCCTTCGCCGGTCTCATATACGAGAATATCCGGCTGCCCTTCATTCGTGGAAGCATATTGGCCTTGGGCACGGAAGCCCATCAGTTGGGTCAGCACCAGCACCGTCTGCTCCGGGTCTGCTACAGTCAATTGCACAGGACCGAGTCCAACAATATTGTTCTCAGCGGGAACCGGGCTTTTGCTCCATGGCGTTCCTCCCGGCACTCCTTCGTTATGCTCGTCGGAGACGAGAATGAACCGCTGACCCTCGAAATCCCGGAATGCAAGCGTAGCTCTGCCAGCACGTTCCATAATCTCATCATGCTTAACCTCGAACTCCTCCAGCCGCTGCTTCCAGTAGACCAATGCTTCATCACTTGCCACACGTAGCGATAGAGCGGATATACTGCTTACGCCTGTTCGAGTCTGACCAGCCATCGGAATATCGAAGAATGTCAGCTCCGTACCCGGGCTTCCCTGTTCATCCCCATAGAACAAATGATAAGATGATGGGTCATCCTGATTGACTGTCTTCTTAATAAGCCGGAGCCCCAATACCTTCGTGTAGAAATCAAAGTTCTCAGCGGCATGCGCCGTAATGGCAGACACATGGTGGATACCTTTTAATTGCATGTTATTAACCTCCTATACCATTTATAACGTTTATAATGAAGCTCCTTAATGAAGCTGCTGCTTGTTCATTCCATGATGCATTTTGGACAATAGCGTGAGCAGCTGCTGCTTCTCTTCGGAATTGAGGGCATCATATTGAGAAGCTTGGAACTCCTCTTGAACGGGTACAACTTCATGGAATAACGCTTGGCCTTGCTCCGTTAACGAGACATACTTGGTTTTCCAATCCTGCTCCCGTCTGACGAGGCCTGCTTCCTCCAGCTTGCTGAGCAGCTGCGTCATATTGCCCTTCGTCACATACAGCTTGTCTGCCAGCTGCTGCTGCGTCAATCGCTCACTGGTGCCAACCTGTGCAAGCACATCGAATTGTGCGGGTGACAGGCTCCACTTCTTCAAATGCTGTGCGGTTGCCTTGAGACTGCCATTATAGATGCGGGACAATCGAAACCACACTAACAAGCCCAATCGTTTCTCCCGTGCTGATAAGGAGGATAATGAATCGTTGTTATCCATAGGTTCACCTCGTTTATGATTATCAGTTTATGACTAAACTGATAAAAAGTCAAATCTATCATCCTTCCCCTACCTCAGACGGGGGTTAGCTTATTAAGCATATGATAGACTAGAATGGTTATACTATTGAATATCTGCCTATTCTATACTTTCTATTACAGGAGAATTGAATGCTGCCAACTAATAATAGAGTGCCGCTGGATGGATTCCAGCAGGATGTAATCATACGAAACAAGCCGAAGTCGAAGCCCAGACGGAACGGCTTGCTGCTGCTTCTCATATTGGCCGGGATGGCTGCTGTCTTCTGGAAAGGAATGATGGCACTCGATGAGCTGCTCCCAGAAGCAGCACCGCAGCAGGATGCAGCTCCGATTATGGAACTGCATCCGATCGTCGCTGCTAAGCAAGCGGAGCTAATCGCCCGAGCTGCAGAAATAGGAATTACGATGGTTGTGACGGACGGACTGCGAACCAGCGAGGAGCAGAACGCTCTATATGAGAAAGGAAGAAGCGAGAGCGGATCTATCGTCACACATGTGAAGGGTGGACACTCTTACCATAACTATGGGCTTGCGATTGATTTTGCTCTGCGGCCTGTTGAGGATCTCAAGCAAGTCATATGGGATATGGAGTATGACGGGAATGGCAACGGCCAGTCCGATTGGATGGAGGTCGTCGCAATCGCCAAGGAGCTCGGCTTCAGCTGGGGCGGCGACTGGGAGAGCTTCCGCGATTATCCCCACCTGCAGATGGATTTCGGCTACTCGATTCGCGAGCTGAGAAGAGGCAAGCTGCCTCCTGTAGAGTAGCTTGAATACGCTAAGCCATTCTTAGCTATCACATGGCTAATGGAGCAATTCATGCTCCGAGTGCTTTGCACTAACGTCAGCATTAACCACCTTGTGCACTCTAATGAGCTCAGAATGTTGCACTTATGTCAGCATTAACCGCCTAGAGCACCTCCCTGAGCTCAGAATGTTGCTCTAATGTCAGCATTAACCGCCCAGAGCGCTCTCCCGAGCTCAGAATGTTGCTCTAATGTCAGCATTAACCGCCCAGAGCACTCTCCTGAGCTCAGAATGTTGCATATAAGTCAGCATTAATCGCCTATAGCACTCTCTTGAGCTCAGAATGTTGCACATAAGTCAGCATTAACAGCCCAGAGCGCTCTCTTGAGCTCAGAATGCTGCACTTAAGACAACATTTTCAGAACAAATCACTCTGCCTCCAGCACTACCAAAGAAGAGCAGGCTGCACCAGCATCCTGCTCTTCTTTCATCCGTATATTCAAGACTTGGCTGCGAGCCACTCCGTTAAGATAGAATCCAGCAGTTGCCATGCCTCCATGCCTTTGCCTTCCTTCTCCTCCAGCCAGCGTAGAAGCGCTGCCTGTCTGTCGCTCTGTACGCGAAGCGCCCGCTCCAGCTCGGCAGGGCTCGGGCCTCCGCGCAGCGAGCGCACCTGCACAAAATGCACAGGATCAAGAGCCTGTGCCAGCTCCGCTTCACTCAGCTGAAGCGGAGGAACGCCAAGGCCAGCAGCCGCTTCGTTCAGAGCATCCCTATTCAGCTCCTTCACTGTCCATCCCTTGGCTGCTGCAGTCTTCACGACTCGGCTCACTATCGCATGTGCGGTTCGGAACGATAGGCCCTCTTGCCTCACAAGTGTATCCGCCAGCTCAGTCACTGTTGCAAAGCTCTTCTCTGCCCGCTCAAGGAGCACAGCCTTGTTCACTTCCAGCGTCGAGATTACCTTCGCGAGCAGACGATAGACGGCTTCGAGCGTATCTAGACTTTTCCAAGCAAAGGGCTGCATATCATCCTCGGTATCTACAATATCCCCGAACGGTGTGTTATGAATCATCGTCAGCACCGTCTGTGCGGTTCCATTGATGCTCGATAGCAAGGAACGAATGTGTTCAACCGATACCGGATTGCGCTTCTGTGGCATGATAGAGCTAATCTGAACATAAGGAGCAGCTACCTTCACATTGGCGAACTCCTGCATGCACCACAGCAGCAGCTCTTGAGCGAAGCGCCCAAGATTAATGGCAGCCAGCTGCACCGCTGACGCTATTTCCCCTACATAATCAGCTCCGCTCACTGCATCATAGGCGTTCTCAATAACTCCTTCGAAGGCAAGCAGCTCCGCCACTCGTTCGCGGCTGATGTTGAAGCCGGAGGTCGTCAATGCCGCAGCGCCCATGCTGCTGACATTGCAGCCTCCATAGGCTGCCTGCAGTCTGCGAATATCGCGGGCCAGCGAATCGGTTACAGCGGCTATATAGTGGGCGAGTGTTGTCGGCTGGGCTTGCTGCGTGTGCGTATGAGCAATCATAATCGTCTCCATGTGTTCCGTTGCAAAAGCATGAAGCGATTCATGCAGCGTATGTGCAGAACGGAGTGTACGAATGAGCTTATTACGGAGAACGATCCGATAGATCGCAATGCCCATATCATTCCTGCTCCGGCCTAGATGAAGATTGCCTGCCGCCTCACCGCCTGACAGCTCCAGTAACTCATGCTCCACCTGGAAAAATAAATCCTCGAACCGTCCATCATAGCTGCCGCTGCTCAATTTCTCCGTATCCAGAGCTAACAAGGCTTCTGCAATGCTGCCAGCCTCCGCCGGTGCGATCAGCTCCTGCTCACGCAGCATAATGAGATGTGCTTTATGAATAGAGAGCATAGGCTGCAGAAGCTCCCGCTTCGCTTGATCATAAGCAGGCTCCAATACAACCTCTGCGTATATTTTCCCAGGGAATCTCGTCTCTTGCTCTTCCACATGTTCAGCTCTTTGTATTGCCATAGTCTCTATTGCCACCTCTCCCTTGATGCTGCTGTGAACTGGGGCTGCCAATGCGGCACATCCGTATATGACAAAAGACCAGAATAGTCGCATACTGCGATTTATCCGGCTGACCGACAGTTAACCGATAATTCCTAGTGGAATTATACACTTTCGATGTTAACATTGTTTATTTAGGAACTCAATGGTTTTTATTCTCCACTTGCAGATAATCATTCCTTTTCCGAACAACCTTTTCAGGACTTTTAATGTAAGTATATTGCTGCAGCCCCGCAAATGCTTGGGTCCTCATCCTCTTCTTCCATCTGCCTAACTAGTTCCCAATTCCCGGGGAGCCATGGGTCGGACTGTTGCTTGGGTTCCTCCTATGGCTTCGATGGCCCCAGCTCGTACAGAGCATAGGAAGCCTCTTGGAGCTTAAGGGTACGGCAGCTGTATCCCTTTCTTCTATCTCTCGTACAGCTTCCCCTACTCCAAATAACGAACCTGTTCGAAAGTCGCTGCCTGCCCCTTATAATGATCATCAGCATCTACGAGGTTCCATACGATCGCATTCACAATATAGAATCGTCTGCCCGTGCTGGAGATCCGAATTCCGGTATAGTTGTCCACATAACCATTAGCAGTTACCGCTTCGAAAAACCGGCTTCGCTCTTCCCGTTCCATAGGCTCTGCGGTGAGCCTCGAAGGCGTGCTTGTAAGCTGCTCCCAATCCATCTCCACAGCTGCAGCGCCTTCTCATTGCCATAATTCAGCACAGGATCACTCTCTGTCCCATGGGACAATAAGACGATTGGGGCATAGAAAAGCTGCTCCTCTAGACTTACCGCGGAATCTCCAGCTACAAGCTCTCGCCCTGTCCATCTGCGGAAGCTGTCCGTCAGCAATCGCTGATGCTCATAGGCTGCACCAAGCCCTGTCCTTGGTCTATCCATCTCTCATTCTTCCTTTCGTCTACATCTATTTAATAGATAGCTCCGCCCCAGCGACAGCTCCGATAGAATTATGCTTCCTTCTATAATGATCGGCAAGCCTCGCTAATTCAATAGCTTTTTCCACTCGTACAGCGAAAAAAAACAGGGCAGCAAATTCCAACTTTGCTGCCCTGCATCATTAATCGCTCACTACCGGCTGCCAATCATCCTCACCCGATAGTATCGCATGTACCGTATATGCGCGAGCCTCGTCCTCACTAAGCTGACGCGACCAGCTCACTCTACCCCGCGCATCCGCCCCCGGACCGCTGCTGTTATATTCCACAAAGGCTGTCGTCGCTTCACTCGCGGGCTTGTTCCAGTTATCCCAGCCTTCGGCTGCAATATGCTCTCCGAGCCAGCAATGAAGGAACGCCGCCTTCGCGTACTCCCGCCATGGCCTCCCCAGATAGACGGTTCCTGCTGGTGCATTACTCGTCAGCTTACACTTAGTGAACACATAGCCATAATCGCTGTCAGCAGGTGTCGATGCCGCCGTAATCCAGCCGTTCACTCCACTTGGCTCCGTTAGCCGCTTCTTCGAATAAATCTCGCAGCGATGGAAGACGGCTGTAGCCGAACCAAATATAAAATCCACATCGCCCTCGATATAGCAATCCTCGTAATATTGACGGGAATTCCTTCTAGGCTCGCCTTCCCTTGGGCCTCCGAATGTGCTTCGGTCGACCGGATACGGCGGCAGCGGCCCCGTGAAGATCGTGTCCTGATAGCCAATGAATCGACAGCGCTTGAAGCTTACTCGGTCTCCATCCACATAAGCAGCCAATGCTTGTCCGACATCCTCGCCTCTGCCTGCAGAATTCACGAATGAGAGGCTGCTCGCCACGAAATCATCTGCGCCTGCAAACACCGTATACGTATGAAACGTATGGTATAGCTCGCCGTCCGGGAATGTCTTCAGCGCATAATCATCATACGTAATAATTGTATGCTGCTCACTCTCTCCAACGAGCGAAATCATCGGCTTATCAATATGCAGCTTTTCCTTATACACGCCATTCTTCACTTGAATCGTCACACGTTCTGCAGAATTGGGAGGCACGGCAGCAATGGCCTCTTGAATTGTGCTATACTGACCGCTTCCATCTTGAGCAACCTTGAAGACAATCATGCCTATGTGCTCTCCTCTCCTAGATCATATGCTTGCAGGTCGTTACCGACTTACGTGGATAGAGCTGCGGCTGGATAACGACTGGATATTCGATGCTCTCATTCTTAATCAGGGACACAATTAATTCTGCTGCTTGTGAGGCGAGTTCATCTAATGGAGGACCGATTGTCGTAACCGCAACCTCCGTATACTGCATATCTGGTGTATCATCATATCCGATTAGCGAAATATCTCCAGGCACGTCGAAGCCGGTCTCGAGCAAAGCCCGCAGCGCACCTCGGGTCACCATATTGTTCAGGCCGATAAAAGCAGTGGGCGACTGCTCGCCGAAGCTGTAGTTGCGCACCGCCAAGTATCCATCCTCCCACGAGGAATATGCAGGCAGTATGCTATCGCTTGAATAGGGAAGACCCGTTCGCTGGAGCGCTTCCTTGAAACCGCGGATCTTAATGTCCTGGGAATCGCCAATGAATCCAATCCGCTCATGCCCGTAGGACTTCAAATGCTCGACAGCTTTGAATATGCCTTCCTTCCGATCAATCTTGATATACGGGGAATTCGGACTTTCCTCGGAGCCTAGAAGGAAGCAGGGAATTTTGATCGTTGCGAATTCTCTTAGGAACTGGTCGCGGTGGTCGGGCATATAATCCCAGAAAATGCAGCCGTCCACTCTCAGCTGGCTGAATATTTCCAGTCCATCGGTAGGCACGACGAGGATCATCTGATATCCGCGATTTTTCAGCTCTTGATGCAGTTTTTTGGATATATTCGAAAACAGCGGATTGCTAAGCTCATCCAGCACGAAGCCTATAATGTTGCTTCGCCCTGAAGAGAGCTGCGTCGCCATAATATTCTTCCTATAATGATGCTTCTCGGCTATCGCGAGCACCTTCTGCCTCGTAGCAGACTTGATCAGCGGATCGCCGTTAAGCGCTTTGGATACGGTGCTGTAGCTTACGCCAGCAAGCTTGGCCAAATCTTTAATCGTAACCACTTATCCATGACACCTCTTTCAACCGTCGCTCTGTAGCTACATTTTATACGATTTGCTGCCACGAATCATAGTGCGGTACTGACATGCTGCACGCGCTCCATGCTATTCACCATGCCAGTACCCGTCAGACAACAATCTAGTATGTTATTTCACAGCAACGACGTAACGATCATATTGTGCCTGCTTGCCTGCAAGAACCTCTTCAATCCCCATGCTCTTCAAGGTGGACAGATAGGCATCGAATTTATCGAGGCTCTCCTTGCCCGTAATGAACTTCATGTTCATCTCATCTACATACGTCGTAATATCCGCCATATACTGGCTCTCTACACTAGCTTCCTCTGGCAGTGCATACACGAATGGGAACGGAGCCTTGATGAATGGCTCGATCTTCTTATCCATCTCAGCATGCCATGGTGCGACAAGCACATCCGTAGAATCCGTAGACTGCATATTCGGCAGATTAACAGGCCCAATACCCAGCTTCTGAATAAAGTCATTGTTCTTGCCCTGCTCAGTGAACTGTTTCTTGCCATCCACCTCCTCATACGTTATGCCCTCTAATCCCCATGTATAATTCGTCTTCGCTTCCTCACTTACCGCCATATCGAGGAACTTGAACGCAAGCTCTGGATCTTTACTGTTCTTGGATATCCCGAATATTCCGCTCACCGGTGTTCTTCCTATATAGAACTGGTCGCCACTCGGTCCTTTGAGCGGCAAAATCCCTTTAATGATCGGTGTGCTTGGATCGTAGTCTGGATAGAATGGACTGTAGATCATCGACGTATACCAGCTGAAATTGAAGGTAGCTCCAGCCGTATCCTGCGAGAACCGGGATGTCACCTGATCCCCCGTCGTACTCGCAAAGTCCACTCCAAGCAGGCCCTCTTGATATAACCCATTCAAGTAGGTCAAATAATCCTTGTACACTGGCTCGTAATAGCCATAGTGCACCTTCTGGCTATCATCCGCATAGAACAGATTGGATAAGTCCATTCCGAATACTGGACCGAATGCCATTGGAATGAATTTCGGATCAGTGGTGAACGGAATCTCATCCTGCTGCCCGTTCTTATTCGGATCATCCGTCTTGAATTTGCGCAGCATGTCTGTGAATTCATCCAATGTCGTCGGCTCCTGAAGACCCAGAGCATCAAGCCATCTCATATTGACCATAAACAGCGGCATATAGTTTTTGGTGAGCACCTGCTGCGGAACGTAGTACATTTTGCCATCAGGAGTTGTCAGGCTCGCTTTAATATCTGGCGACTGCTCATAAATCTTCTTCAGGTTCACACCATATTTCTCATACAGCTCATCGATTGGAATAACGAGTCCGCTCTTAATATATTTCATTAGCTGATCCTGATCCGGCATATACACGATATCTGGAAGATCAATACCGGACGCTAGTCTCGGGCTAATCGCATCCGCGTAATTCTGAGGCGGGATAAGCTCCCAATCCACACTAATGCCCGCTCTCTTCACGATTTCATTAACGATATCAGCTTTGGCAAGATCGACGTTGGTTGACCATGCATTGGTGCCAAGAATCGATAGCTTAGCTGACTTATCTGTAATAGGTCCGGCCCCTGTATAAGTGAAGCTCGTAGTAGTCTCGGCATTCGAAGTCGTCTCTGGGCTGCTCTTCTCTCCGGTATTGCTGCACCCTGCAATAACAGCTGCCAGCGTCCCGGCAATGACAATTGATTTGAACCCTCTTAACGTATTGGCCATTAGACTTTCCCTCCCACATGGAATGAGCATAACAAGTGATGGTACGGCTTCCCCCTGATGCACGAATAAGCTTGAGACTTCCCTTGCATCACCTCCCTATGTACCAGATCCAGACCCTATCCGATCAAGCAAGCCTTCCTTCCATCAGCCCTTAACTGCCCCGAGTGTAATCCCCTTGACGAAATACCGCTGAATGAACGGATAGATCATAATAATAGGCAGAATGCTGA
Organism: Paenibacillus xinjiangensis; assembly: GCF_059686975.1. Classification (NCBI taxonomy): domain Bacteria; kingdom Bacillati; phylum Bacillota; class Bacilli; order Caryophanales; family Paenibacillaceae; genus Paenibacillus; species Paenibacillus xinjiangensis. The sequence continues at coordinate 47,748 of NZ_JCAALS010000013.1, forward strand.
CTACGATGGATACGTACCTAACCTGAAGCGTGGATACCGCAAGCGAATTGGTTGCCGTTCCGCCGCCCATCTTCTGCATAATCTCCGGTGATGCCATAATTAGAACCCGCCTTAGGAAAATCTGCAGCGGCTGCAAGTCCTGCTTGCCGAGGTACAATAAAGCTGAGAAAAAGTTGTTCCAATGAAAGACCGCGTAATATAGCGTCAATACAGCTAGCGTCGGCTTCACAATCGGCACCGCTATCTTGAACAGCATAGTCAGATCATTCGCCCCATCCAGGCTGGCACTCTCGAAGATCTCATTCGGAATACCCTCGAAGGCAGAGCGTAGAATCATAATGTTGAACGTAATGACGAGCACAGGAAGCACCATGACCCATCTTGAGTTATACAAGCCTAATGTCGTAATCAGCATATACAGAGGGATCAGACCACCGGAGAAATACATCGTGAACGCGATGAAGAAATTCAATTTTTTCCGCAAAAAGAATCTCGAGCGCGACAGCGGGAATGCTGCAAGACAGGTCGCGAATATATTGAGTACCGTTCCGACTACGGTGTACCAGATCGTGTTGTAATAGGAGGTCCATATCTCCGGATACTGCAGCACCATTCGGTAGCCTTCAAGGGTGAACTCGACTGGAAACAGCGTGACAAGCTGCTTATCAATGGCACTAACCGAGCTCAGAGAAATGCTTATTACATAAACAAAGGGATACAGAGTTACGGCAATGGCCAATATGGTGATTGAATATACCAGTCCATAATAGGCTCGGTCGGTCATCGATTTTCTCATGATTAGACTCCTTAACGTTTAATGGCGTACAGCCTACCAGAGCGACATATTCGTTGCTCGGCGGGTCAACCAATTCGCTGCGAATACCAATATGAACGTAATCAGGGAATTGAATAAGCCAATAGCGGTTGCTAATCCGAAGTTCTGTCCCTCGATGCCCATCCGGTACACGTAGGTAGACAGCACATCAGCCGTTTCATAAGTAGAGCTGTTGTAGAGCAGATACACCTTCTCGAACCCTACGCTCATAATGCCTCCCAAGGACAAGAGCAATAGAATGACGATGGTTGGCTTGATGCTGGGAAGGGTCAGATGCCAGAGCTCTTGGAACTTGTTGACTCCATCTATACGGCCGGAATCATACATTTCAGGGTCAATGCTCATAATCGCCGCGATATAGATAATCGAGCTGAAGCCGAAGCTCTGCCAAATATCGGACCCGGTGAAGATCGCTCGGAACCAGCCCGCTTCCATCATGAAATTGATTTTGTCCATACCAAGCTTAGCGATGAGTGTGTTGACGATACCGTCTGTCGGAGATAAGAAGTTAATAATCATACCCGCAACGACTACGGTGGAGATGAAATGTGGAAGGTAGGTGATTGTCTGTGCGAACCGTTTGAACGTGCGATTCTTAATTTCAACTACACAGATTGCGAATAGAATAGGAATGGAGAAGCCGAAGAGCAGCGGATAAAAAGCGAGCAGGAACGTGTTGCGCAGCAGCCTCCAGAAGTATCTCGACTCCGCGAACTGGACGAACCACCTCAGGCCGACCCAGTCGCCGCCGAACAATCCTTTGCCCGGAATAAAGTCTTGGAAGGCGATAAGAATGCCTGGCATCGGCAAATACATGAAGACCAGATAATAGAGGAATATGGGCGAGAACATGAGCAGCAGGTATTTATCCCTCTTCACAAGCATCAGCAAATTTAAGGATTTCTTTCTCACAAAGGCACACATCCTTATCCAATTAAACTGAGGTACAGGGTCGATCCGACTGGACAATCTCAAAATTTACAACGTTTGAAAAAAATAAAAGAAGTATCCTCATTTCAATCGAATATCACTTAGTATTTTAAGAACAAATCCCAATAACCACTCCCATCTGAGTAATTACAACGTTGTAAAAACACTATAAATGAATACGCTTTCATAATTTAATTACATGTTAGCAGATATCAAAACATATTGCAATCAGGAAAATTCCGCGCCCTTCACACGGACTGCAGACACACGAGAAAGAGGCGCTAGAGCGCCTCTTTCTTGTGTGTCTGCAGTAACTAAGCATTAGAATAATGGATCATCCCAGCAGCCAACCGCCAGCAGCACCCGTGATTACGATCACCCAAGGTGGCAGCTTCCAGAAAGCTAGCATGACGAATAATACAGCGGCCAAGCAGAAATCCTTGGCATCCACGATAGCCGACGTCCAGACCGGATCATACCAGGCTGCCAGCAGTATACCGACGACAGCTGCATTAATGCCTGTAACAATGCCTTGAATGGCAGGATTGCTGCGCAGAGCATTCCAGAAAGGCAGCGTTCCCGCGACAAGCAGGAAGGCTGGCAGGAATATCGCAATCGTCGCTACAATAACCCCCATCATCCCTCCAGCTATCGCTCCCAGATAAGCAGCGAAGGTGAACAACGGGCCAGGCACAGCCTGTGCGGCGCCATATCCCGCAAGGAAATCCTCGCTGCTCATCCAGCCGCTCGGAACCATCTCCCGCTCGAGCAGAGGAAGGACAACATGGCCTCCTCCGAACACCAATGAGCCCGAACGGTAGAAGCTGTCTGCCAGCGCCAGCCATTGCCAATCGATCAGCTGCCTTGCAAGCGGCAGCGCGAATAATAATAGAGCAAACAACAGAAGAAGCATAGCTCCGAGCTTCCTGCTCACCAGAATAGGCAAGCTAGGTACGGCTGGCAGCTGGCTATTCCTATAGAGCCACAAACCGACACATGCAGCAGCTGCAATGATCCCTACCTGCGTATACATGCTTGGCAGCGTTAATGCCAGTACGCTAGCCGCAACCGCAATCGTAACTCTTGTTCGGTCTGGTGTCAGCTTCTGCCCCATTCCCAGAATGGCATGGGCGACAATCGTTACCGCAACTACCTTCAAGCCATGTATCCATCCTGCTTGGGCTATATCGAAGCCCTGCAGGAGGAATGCGAATACAGCCAGCGCAATAACAGACGGCAGTGTAAATCCAAGCCAAGCTATGACTCCGCCGAGCAGCCCCGCTCGAACAATGCCGATACCAATGCCAATCTGGCTGCTGGCTGGTCCGGGCAGCAGCTGACATAACGCGACCAGATCAGCATAGCTTCGCTCATCCATCCACTTGCGCCTGCGAATATATTCCTCATGAAAATAACCAAGATGTGCCGTCGGACCACCGAATGAGGTGAGTCCCAGCCTCAAAGAAACCCCGAGCAATTGTAGAAGGACATAGAGCTTGCTCCTCCTAATGCCTCGTTCTTCCTCTCGCTTCATTAACTCCATTAATGCTGAACGCCCCTCCGCTATTTACTGGATTTATTGTATACGGTGCGCCCAGATCTATCTACGGCTTTACATAGATTTAATATGGTTAACTATGATCCGATCATGGCAGCTCTCTCGCCGCTCGGAAGCATAAGAATAGAATAAGCAGCGATGCAATAAACCCTAATATAGCTGCTAGAAATACCGCAGGCACAACAATGTCTGTTGATGCATGAATCGCGAACGGCGTCCCGATGAGAGCTGCCGCTGTTACAATAACATAATAAAGACGGCGTCCATTCGCACTTGCAGCAAGCTCCGAAGCCCCAGCAGCATTCGCTTGTCTGGCTAAGGAGAGCAGGAAGTAATGAAACAGCAGCAGCAGGAGCAACTGCATGATGCTTCCATAGATCATGGCATTTAATGAGACAGATAGCTCGCCTAGGTCTGTACCCACCATACCGGGATACCATTCCCCTAGAGACAAGGAGGTAAGAATGACGATGAACGGCAGCGCTTTGGCATAATCACGATGGACAGCACCTAACTGAGCAATGGCGCTCCACATCAGCGCATATCCAATAACATCGGGCAGTATGTCAACAAATTCGAGTCGAAAATCAACCATAACGAGGAGCAGTCCCCATCCGAAGCGGCGGAAGGCTTTATTCATGGTTCATCTCCTCCTTCCTCAACCGGACATAGGCTGCCAAATCCTCAGCGTACAGCTGCGGCTGCACAATTTGAATATTCCTTCCCACATTGCCACCCTGCTGGTCCTTATAATCATAAGAAATAAAATAAGCATGGTAGCGCCGGACGTCATGATCAGGAATATAGAAGCGGTAATGGAAGGATACGGCTTCTCCCTGCTCCAGCTGAATCGGTAATTGGGCAACCTCTCCGCTTGCCCCATTGAAATTCATCTCGATTAAACCGGACAATAGCTCGGGGAAGCTGTGCGTTACAGCGGCTACAACGGCGGGTTCATTAACGACGTAGCCGGCGCTTCCTGTCCCATCGCTTGAGCTACCTCCATTGTGCTGATCTAGAGAGGAGCCGCCAGCTGAATTGGGGTGTACGATAATCCAACCTATTGCTACCGTCTCCACCGACCCGTCATTGTAGAATACCTCAACCTCATCGAAGCCTATGCTCTCTTCCTGTTCCATAAATTCCTCAACATTGAACGGTGAAACCACGGCCTCTCTGAGCTGTAGACGTCCCCGCTCATCTCTGGCGTTGTCATGCTCTACACGCAGCATCGTACCATCCGGCAGTCCGAATTGATAAGGCTGCTTCCCATCATCTGTATTCGTAACATAGTAGATCGGCATATGCGCCGACAACGAAGCAGGAATTTCATAATAATGCTTCAAAAAAATAGGCTTCTCCAGCCCTTGTTCCTTATATGCCGACAGATTCCAGCTCCATGATGCAAGGATGGCTAAGACAAGCAGCCATATCCAATGCTTCTTCATCACCGCCACCCTCCACATCCATCCCGTTAATTACCCTTAATAAACGTTACCCAACTGTAATAGTTGCAAGAAAAAGGATGTATTTGTAATGAAGCCGACATCTAATCTTCATCTCTCTTTAATAAAGATAGCCTATAATACTACTCAACCCCCCTTTTATTTATATAGTAATTGTAAGACCCGCAGCCCGTTGCTGTGGGTCTCTTTTTTTATCGTTAAAGCTGTCAAAAACGCAACGCAACGCTTTTTTGTGCGTACAATTATTTCAATATACGACATTACTTGAAAAACATGGGGGTTACGAATAATGGGAGTTAATGGTTTTGAATCGCCGATGGGCGGAGGCTTTGACATGATGTTTACAATCGTTCCAATCTTCATAGCAATCATCTTTGCAATCGTTATTGGGGGCATTATCTATAGTGTGACCAAGCACTTCAGGAACGCTAGATCACCCAAAGAAAGCTCCTTCGCACGCGTCGTCGCCAAGCGGATGGATGTGAGACACTCCAGCAATCATCATAATCATGACGGAGCAGGACATACGACCAATTCCTCACGCACCTATTATTACATTACGCTCGAATTCGATAACGGCAGTCGTCAAGAATATTTGGATGTAAAAAATCTGTACGGCTTGGTGGTGGAAGGAGATTCCGGATATGCACAAACACAAGGGGAATGGATCATCGCTTTCCAGCGTAATGCAGGTGACAGAGCGACCATATCCTAAGCAACAGGAGGCGGTCGCTCCCTCATAAGACTATTGCAGCGCAGATAAAATACGATCGCACAGCTCCATCGTGCTTACGTTATCCCGTCCGCTTGAGCGCGGCTTCAGCTGCTCCTTGCAGCATGCCATGAAATGAGCCATTTCACCGACGAAGCCGCGCAGATACAAATCTCTGTAGCTCCCGGACATTGCAGAGGCAGATGGAGTAAGCACCGTATCCTGCTCAGCTAGCGATTGCCAAGGCTGATGCTCTCCTTCGAAGGAACGATGAATCGTCAGCTTGTTGACCTCATCTGCACAAGCAAAGCCGTTGTCGAACGTAACCAGCAAGCTCTCACTCTCACGGGACCATGCGCTCATGCCGGAGAAATAGACACTGCCTACGGTTCCGCTATCGAATTTCAAGGAGATGCTCTGCGAGATCCGCTCGTTGTCATTGTTGGAGAAGCCTGTTACTTGAACCGCTTCCCCGAATAGATAACGAACCAGATCAACAAAGTGAATGGCAGCAAGCTTCATGAACTGCTCCTCATCCTTGCAGAACGGAGTGCTATCTACCGCGAACCTAGCTTGAAAAGAACGAACTGCTCCAAGTGTTCCGTTATCGAGCAGCTCTTTCAAGCTCACGTAGCAAGGCGCATATCGCTTCATGAAGCCTACCATGAGCACGACGCCAGCTTGCTCAGCCGCATCTGCTGCCACGGCGGCCTCATCGGCATTCCAGCCGAGAGGCTTGTCTACATAGACGTTCTTCCCCGCTCGAATACAATCCAGCACAATAGCTGTCTGGTCCTCTGGTTGAGCTACGACGACAACACCATCGCACTCTTCCTCTTCTAGCATCACTTTATAGTCAGCGTAAGGTGTTCCTTTGCTGCCATAACGAAGAAGTGCCGCTTCGGAACGCTCCATACTCCTTGTAGCAATGGCCTGAATCTCAGCCCCCGCTGCGATTACGGAAGGAAATATATTAGTCGATGCATGGAATCCCGCACCTATGAAGCATAGCTTGGCTGTAGTCATATATGATCTCTCCCAGATTGTTGAATGGTTGTTGTGTACAGCCCTCATGAATCAAGCAGCACTAATGAAGAGTATATCATTTTCAGCTGCTATCGCCCATGTGAATACTCTATGCTAGGCGAAGACGCCCAATCCTCTGCTCCTGTTTTCTACCTAAAAGACTTCAAAACTGCATTCTTTTTATCACCTTAGCTCTTCTCCGGCTGATTAACGACGAAAGTGCATTCTTTCACACGTTATACCTCCGCCCGAGGTCATTCCAAGCTCAATGAAATGCATATTCGCAGGCTTTCACTCCTGATCGATAACTAGTTTATTAAATAACTATACTTTCGCATTCTTCTATTATATAGGTTCGTTTTTAGCGCTCTTAAAATGTAGGTTCACCTACGTATGAAACATACAAAGTCTTATATGTTAACAAAAGGGTGCTCCAGAGGTCACTTGACCTTGGGAGCACCCCTTGTTCTTGATTAACCCAATCCTGCTTGCTTGTGAAGCTAAAGCCGGACTAGCCCGCCACTCACTCTGCTGGCTTCAGCCGCCTCCAGAAAAGCGATAATTTCCATCGTCTCTGACCATGCTACCTGCGATACGCCGCTGCGGAAAAAGCCCATGATCTTCTCCAGCAGACTCGCATAGAACGGCTTATCAGCGTCCTGAACGGCCAGCAGCTCAGTAGCCTCCTGCTGGTGAATAGCCGCACCGAATGTCCCCTTCCCGTCGCGAATGCCTCTAACCGTACCGATACGGCCATCCCGCCACTGTCCGGTAATGAGATCATGCTGCCGTGTAGAAACAGCTGAGCAGGACACACAGCCCTCGCCCATGATGGCATACAGCATCTCCACCAGATGAATGCCATACCAGAAATAATGGCCTTGTGTCTTCTCCACACTCATTGGCCCGAACACATCAGCGCCTATCACTTGCAATCCGTACAGCGTCTGCGTCAGCCGCTCCGCATACCTAAGAGCAGAGCTGCTCATGACAGGTGTTCCATGAGCCGCAGACAGCCTGCCGATGATGTAAGCATCTGCGGCTGTTAATGCGAGAGGCTTATCTATGAATACGGGCTTGCCCATGGGTACTAGCCGAGCATATTGCTCGAGATGCACTCTTCCATCTGCCGATGTCAATAGAATCGCATCGCAGCACTCGGCGACCTCCTCGGGTGTCTGAACTAATCGAACACCATACTCCGATTCGAGCTGCCCTGCGAACGCATCAACACGATTGATGCTGAGGGGAAAGTCTGCCGAACCGCCAGCAAAGGCAGCGACCACCCTCCCCCCAGCTACATGGAAGGGCTCATCAGCCCTATGCAGCAATCGAGTGAAAGCCAAGGCGTGCGAAGAGTCTGTTCCTACGATACCAATACGCAGGGGAGCCGACGGATTCACTAGCCTCTCGAGCATTAGACCTTTTTCCCAAGCCACAGCGGCAGATACTCTCGGATGAATGCATCGTCACTCAGATGCGGATATTGCGCATAGACTCGATCGATCTCCTCTGATTGTCCTGGCGATAAGGTTTCCTCCGGATTCAGGCACCATATGCCTCTCATCAGCCCTTGTCTGCGCAGCACCTCATGCAGCCCTGGAATACAGCCTTCGAAGTGATGAGCCGGATCGAAAAAGGCCGCATTCGAGTCCGTGACCTGAATGTTCCTCGTCAACCAATCTGATGCCAGGAAATCGTTATAACGAATTTCTTTGATTTCCTCCAGCAGCTCCACTGCCTTCCGTGTCCATACCGCCCAATGGCCGAGCAAGCCGCCAACAACCCGCTTCTCGACTTGCTCCCCTTCCACCTCGAACCGGAACACCGTAAGCAGATCGTTAATGATGTTATCGTCATTACCTGTATAAAGAGCGATCTCATCCCGTCTGCTCGAATAACAAACCGCGCGAGCAACGTCAATCGACTGATAGCGGTTGAACGGAGCCATCTTAATCGCAACCACATTCGGAATTTCTGCGAACTCCCGCCAGAAGTCGAAGCTGAATATCCGCCCGCCGACAGAAGGCTGCAGATAGAAGCCGATAACCGGTATTTTCTCAGCGATACGTACCGTCCGCTCTAGAATATCCTGTTCACTCCAGCCACTGAGGCCCCCCATACTAAGGAGCCCTGCATCATAACCTAGCCCAAGCGCAATATCAGTCTCGCATACAGCTTGCTCTGTTGGGCCGCATAGGCCTGCTACCTTGAGGAAGGGACGCTCTAAGCCTGCCCCAGCAGCCTCCTCAGCGGCCAGCCTCAGCACGGGCTCATACAAATTATGCTGCGGCTCCCGAATTTCGAACTGTGTAGAATGAACACCGACGGCAATGCCTCCGGCTCCCGAAGCGATATAATAACGGGTGAGCGCGCGTTGGTACGTCTCGTCGAGTCTGCGCTGCTCATCTAGGGCAAGCGGATGCGCCGGAATGACCAGCCCATCATGAAGCGCGCTGAGCAGCTGCGGGGATAATCCAGTCGCCATTAGAATTTCCCCTTTCTCTCTTGGAAATGGGTGGGCTTATTCCAAGTCGCTCCGCCGAGCTGTACCCACTCGGCAATCCAATCCATCAGCTGCAGCAGCGATACACGCGGATAACCGAACAGCTGATGGGACTTCGAAGCATGATTCAGCAGCGCTGTCGCAGACTCGACACCTTCAATGGCTGCCTCCTTGCCCATTCGCTTCGCAAGCTCATCTGCTGCCCAGCGGATCGACATCGTCTCCGGACCCGTTATATTAAGGATGCTCGGAGGACTCGTACATTGCCGCAGAGAGCGCAGCGCCATCTCATTGGCATCCCCTTGCCAGATCACATTCGCATGCCCCATCTCGACATTCACGGGTCGTCCTTCATGAACCGCCTTGGCAATCTCGAGCAGGACACCATAGCGCATATCAATCGCATAGTTCAGCCTGTACAGCACCATAGGCGTGCCGTTCTTATGGGAGTGATATTCAAAAATCCGTTCGCGGCCAAGACAGGACTGCGCATATTCGCCAATTGGCTCAGGGGTAATCGATTCATCAGCCCCACCGCTGCCCACAGGCAGGAAAGGATACACATTGCCAGAAGAGAACACAACAATACGTGAGTTCTTATATTTCTCCGCTACCCGGCCCGGCAAATAAGCATTCATCGCCCATGTAAAATGCTCCTTGCCCGTTGTGCCGAATTTATTGCCCGCCATGTAGATCACATTGGCGGCATCCGGCAGCTTCTGAAGCTCATCATCATTCAGCAGATCACAAGAAATTGTCTCCACGCCAGCGTCCTCCAGCTCCTGCTGCGCCTCCTTGTTCGAGAATCGCGACACGCCGATTACTCGCTTGGACAAGCCGCCCGCACGAACCGCATTCGCTGCGAGCCTCGCTAGACTTGGCCCCATTTTACCGCCGACCCCAAGAATAACAATATCGCCTTCCGTAGCTGCCAAATCTTGAATCAAGGCTTCCGAGGGTGCTGCTAATATCGCTTCCAGCTCTGCAACTGACTTCATCTCTACCATCCTCCTCATGACTTCCTGTCTCCATGATAACGAGGCGGCAGATATAAAGACAAATCTTTTAATCGTCTTTAAATACTCAGTAAGAGATGCTTAATGCTCCATCAAAAAGAGAATGCGAAAAATTTGCCGCGGCCGTCCCTTCGGCACCTTCTCCATCCCCGCGATCTCTACGAGACCGTTATCGATCCACAGCAGAAGCAGCCGATGCGCGCTCCTGACCGTAATGCCCAGCAGGGACGCCATCTCGTGAACCGTATATTCATACGTGCCGAATCTGGATTTATGGCTGAGCAGCCTGCTCAAATAAGCGCTTGTCATGCCCGCATCCTCTGCCTGCTTGATCAGTTCAGCATCGGTAGGGGTCAGGACACTTTGAACCGAATCTGCCATTTCGAGCGGCCCGATAAGAGTCTTGTCCTCACGTACGATGAAGCAGGTGTTCCCTCCCGCTTCCTTCGATTTTCTAAGCGCTATCCTTGCATTGGTACCCGCTTCATTAGCCGTCATGCCGAAGCCGACACCGAGACTAAGCGAGATGCCATGTGATTTATTCGCATCCTTCGCTAGCGGGATCGATTTGTAGCCGCCTGTTTCTCGTTCGAAGATACCCCTAGTCGTGAAAAATAAATACTCATCCCCGCCAAGCGAGGTCAAATAACCGTCCAGCGACTCCACATACTGCAGCAGCATCCGGTGAATATCCAGCTTCAGCTTCTGCACCTCATGCTCACTCGTTCGCTGCATCACAAGGGCACCAAAGTCATCGACATTAATGATGCCTGCCACCATCTGCGACTCTTTGCCTTTGCGAGACTCCGTTGCGAGTAGAGCACGCTCCAAGGCGACCGATAGATCTTGACTGGCTGGAATGAGCCACTCGCTCGTCAGACCAAGCTCCGTTAGCTGCTCGGATACAAGCTGCATGCCGGTAAGAGCCAGCGTACACGCCCCTGACTCCGCTTGATGGCGATGGAATGCTATTAGCTGCTCGGGAGCTGCGTAAGCCGGTCCATCGTATACATGAACGTTGACCTCTTCGAGGTCAAGCTCTCTCAGCGTTCGCTTGACCATCGCCAGCGTAAGCGTGTCTATCGATATTCCCCCTGCCAGCTTGTCCGTGCGATAACCTCTCAGCAATGCTTTGTACAACGCAATATCCGTAAGCGGCACATGAAGCACCGGAATATCGAGCTTCAGCTCTTCCTTCACCTGGCGATAAGACGAAGGGCTTGCTAGCAGAAGCACCTCGACCTCTGTGCTCAGCTGCTTCGCGATAGACAGTGTCTGTCCATCCTGCTCCACAATACGCGCTTGCGGAACGAATGTCGGGAATGCTCTGACTGCATCCAGCATTTTATCAATAATCGGCTGCGTCCCAATGAATCCAATGTTAATATGGGGCATCCTATCTGGCTTCCTATCCATCATTAGAGGCTTTCCTCCTCTTCTCATTCTGCTGCAATCATACCCCTCAGCACAGCAATAGTATACAATAAATTCCTGCTTATTGAACCGTCAACAGCTGCTAGCCGCTTGCAGCTGGATGAGCCGTTGTGCTACACTGGTGCTAATTTAAACGAACGGAGGGTTCCGTGTGATAGACTTTATCCGAGTTAGGTCTTTGCGCAGCTGCTAATTGAATAGCGCCAAAGCTCTGCCTGTGCGCAGAGGACTCAGGATAGGTCTGCCATTTTGAAGGTACCCATATTTCGCAATCACCTTTAGAACGGAATTTCCATATACGTGCATGCTAATGATAAGCTCCGGTAACAGCTGGATTACTCGAATCCTGCCTTACTGGTCAGCTATTGTTCATGAAAGTGTGGAAGACCATCATTCCATATGAAGAAGGAGCTATATGCTCCTGTGGGATATTTCTGGATTCCTCTTACCTATTAACGGTGAACACAGGCAGAGCTGCCTGTGTTTTTTAGTTTAACTATAACCTTCTAAAGGATGATGAATAATGGAACAATCGAAGCAAAAAGCAATAATCGTCGGCGTTGAGCTGCAGAGGCAGACCGACTTTGCCTATTCCATGGAAGAGCTTCGCAATCTGGCTGCCGCTAACGATATCGAGGTCGTCGATGAGCTTAGTCAGAAGGCAGACCGTATTAATCCAACCCATTATATTGGGACAGGGAAGATTGAGGAGCTGCTCGCGCTGCTTGAAGCGCATGACGCGCATGTCGTTATTTTCAACGATGAGCTGTCCCATTCCCAGATTCGCAATCTAGAGGCTGCTCTGGAGAGGACGGTCATTGACCGGACCATTCTGATTCTGGATATATTCGCAGAACGCGCCCAGACGAGAGAAGCTCAGCTTCAGGTTGAGGTAGCCAGACTGCAATATATGCTGCCCCGCCTTGTTGGCCTTCGCGCATCTCTAGGACGTCAAGGAGGCGGCGCTGGACTCAAGAACAAAGGCGCCGGCGAGACGAAGCTCGAGCTCGACCGTCGTAGAATCGAGGAGCGAATTACTGTCCTTCAGACTGAGCTGGAGAAGCTGGTCGCCAGACGTCAAATTCAGCGGAAGCAGCGGCATAAGAACGAGGTACCCGTGGTCTGTCTCGTCGGCTATACGAATACCGGGAAATCCAGCTTGATGAACGCGATGCTGGACCAGTATAACCCGGGCAGCGACAAGCAAGTGTTCGCTAAGGATATGCTGTTCGCTACGCTAGAGACCGCTGTCCGCAGCATTGATCTGCCACATAACAAGTCATTCCTGCTGACGGATACAGTCGGCTTCGTCAGCCAGCTTCCCCATCACCTGGTCAAAGCATTCCGTTCCACGCTCGAAGAGGTAGCTGAGGCAGACCTGCTCGTGCATGTCGTCGATTATGCCCACGAGGATTACGAGAAGCTGATCTCCGTTACCAACGAGACGCTCCAAGCGCTGGGAGCTTATGATATCCCGACGATCTATGCATACAACAAATGTGATCTGACGGATCATCCTTACCCGGTCGTTGAAGATAACAACATCTATATCTCCGCCAGAAACAAGAGTGGATTGGAGGATCTCACGAAGCTGATTAGCGACCATATCTATAATGACTATATGGAATGCGAGCTGCTCATCCCCTTCAGTGAAGGGAGATTGGTCGCCTACTTCAATGAGAATGCCCATGTCCTGTTGACTGAATATGAGGCGGAGGGCACTCGGATGAAGCTGGAATGCCGCGTCGCTGATTTCGAGAAATACCGCAGCAATGTTACTGTTCTGTAGCCGAGCAGATGAAACGCGAAGAAGAGGAAGCTGGCTTGATGGCCGGCTTCCTCTTCTTCGTGTCTACATCCAACGTGCTTCATGATTAACGGGCATAACTATTCATGCCGTTACATGCTCAGCCCAGTAGAGTAGACTTCTATATGGCTAATGGTCGGATACCAGCGGGAGCTTAAGATTACAAGGCGAATATGCCTAGCCGTCACTTCCTCGAACCGGCAAATGCGCTTATAACCGATAATACTGCCCTCATGCAAAGGTCGCCATACCTCGCCATCCTGCCACTCCACTCGGAATTGCTCGATCCGCTGACCCTCTTGGATATACTCCTGAATGACAACGCGGTCAAAAGCTTGCTCGCTCCCCAAATCGATTATTAATTGAGCCTCTTCCTGCCCTTCCGGCGCGCACCAATAGGTTGACGGCTGTCCATCGGTAACATGACCTGCTTGGTGGCTGGCATCTTTCTCATAAGTTGCCGACGCCCTAGCTCCGCTTGCTAGATTATGCTTGTAGGCTTCTTGTATTCGCTCACCTAGCTCCCGCATTCGGGCTGCGTCATTCTCATGAATGAGCCCCCTTGTATCAGGCGGCAGATTCAGCAGGAAGGTAGAGTTGCCGCCTACAGTTCGCTCGTACAATTCAGTCAATTCAACTAGTGATTTCACCTGTGCATCTTCTTCCGCATGATAGAACCATCCCGGACGAATCGATGTATTGACCTCAGCTGGATACCAGATCATTTCTTCTGCTTCCGCAAGTACATCTCGACTGCCGAGATCTTCATCCTGCGAGCCAACTCGCTTCGCAAATTCACCATCATCGGCATGCTGCGAGTTCTCCTGAATCTTCTCGTTATCCCGCATGGTCGCAGGCACGACACTCCACTCCTGACTGCGGGTATTGCCCGCTTCGTTCCCGCACCAGCGCACATCCGGGCCGCACACCGAGATTACAGCATTCGGCTGATGCTCCCGAATAACCCCATAATAAGCGTCCCAATCATAGATTTGCCGCTTGCCGCTTGGCCCTTCGCCGCATGCGCCATCGAACCAGACGCAGAAGAGCTCTCCATAGCCCGTTAGCAGCTCACTCAATTGATCAACGAAATGTCGGTTATACACCTCCGAATCTCCATAGCTCGGCTCATGCCGATCCCATGGGGATACATAAATGCCGAACTTCAGCCCTGCTGCGCGGCAGGCCTCCGCAACCTCGCGAACTACATCACCCTGCCCATTCTTCCAAGGACTATTCTTAACCGAATGCTCGGTATACTCACTTGGCCATAGGCAAAAACCATCATGATGCTTGCAGGTCAGTATCAGTCCCCGCATGCCAGCTGATCGGCATACCTCCACCCATTGAGCCGGATTCATTTCCGTTGGGTTGAAGATCGCAGGGCTCTCATCCCCCATTCCCCACTCACGGTCGGTAAAGGTGTTCACCGTAAAATGAATAAAGCCATAGAATTCCAGCTCCTGCCACTTCCATTGACGCTCAGACGGCGTTATGCGCGCAGCCTCCATAATCGAAATTCCCATACCTGCTGCCTCCTTCATAACGGGCCATTCTATGCCAAGACCCACTTAGCCCAAATCTGCCTTATCCGTTAAAACAACAGTAGGCGACTTCATCCCGTGAAGCTCGAGTACAATCAGTTCATTCTCTCCCTCTCGAAGCAAAGGCGCAGGAACATATAAGGTTCGCGTCGGTCCCTCTGCCCAATATCGCCCTAGATTGAAGCCATTGAGGAACACACTGCCCTTATTCCATCCGTCCAGCCGGATAAACGTATCTGCTGCTGTATCGACAATGAACGTACCAAGGTAGAAGGTCGGATGGTTCAACTGGTCATGATCTTCTATTGATGACTCATAGATAACGTTATCCAAGGAGTCCAGCGGCAGCGGATAGATCGTCCAGTCGTACAGGAACTGATTATCAAGCCGCACTCCCTCGGTGATGCCTTTGCTGTCACGCATAAGCGGACCATAATTGACGCGGCCCATATTCTCCACGAGAATATCCAGCCGGACGCCTCCTTGCGGAACTTCCAATGGCAGGGCAATCGGATTCCAACGCTCGACCGTTCCGATATACTCCCCATCTACGAATACAAGAGCTCGATCCCGCACCTCCTGAAGGGTGAGCTTCATCCCGCTTCTTGGCCCTGTAATCGTAGTGGAGTATACGATAAAGCCATACGCCTGCCCCACCTTCTCCATAGGGTCTGGGCAGGTTCGCTTCACGGGAGAGGAGAGCCGCTCGAGCTGATCCAATAAGCGAGCCGACTCTGTCAGGTGAACTTCTCCATAAGCTTTTTTGGCAGTAGGCTCGGGCAATTGCAGCTCTGGCAGATCCACATACTGCTCCAGCACCTTGCGAACGGCATAAAACTTCTCCGTCGGCTCTCCTGATTCGTTCAATAAAGTGTCGTAATCGTAGCTGGTAACTGTAGGCTCATATCGCTTGATATGATTAGCCCCATTATAGAAGCCAAAGTTCGTGCCACCATGGAACATATAGAAATTGACGGAGGCACCCTCCTGCAGCATCTCATCCAGCACCTCGGCCACCTCGGCTGCAGGACGGGATTGATGCTCCTCCATCCAATGATCGAACCAGCCATTCCAGAACTCCATGCACATGAGCGGTCCTTCCGGCTGGTATTCTCGCAGCTTGCGGAACGCTTCCGCAGCCCCAGAGCCGAAGTTAACCGTCTCTAGCACACCTTCTACCATACCGCCTTGCAGCATATGATCCTCCGGTCCGTCCGAGGTGAACAGAAGCACATCCATGCCTCGGTCTATCATCGCTTGGCGAATCGCTCGCAAATACGGCTTGTCATTGCCATAGCTTCCGTATTCATTCTCGATCTGCATCGCAATGATCGGACCGCCGTTCGTGCACAGCAATGGCTTCAGCCGAGGCAGCAGCTCGTCGAAATAGTGGTCTACCTTGTCCAGATAGCTTCTGTCATAACAACGTAGACGCAGGTTGGCATCCGCGAGCAGCCATGCCGGAAGACCGCCGAACTCCCATTCCGCGCAAATATAAGGACTTGGCCTCACGATCACATGCAGCCCGAGCTCACCAGCCAATGATACGAACCTCTCGATATCCGCCATGCCGTCGAAGCAGAATTGCCCCTCCTTCGGCTCATGCAGATTCCAAGGCACATAAGTCTCGACCGTGTTGAATCCGCAGGCCTTCAGCTTAAGCAGCCTATCCTCCCAGTACTCGGGAACAACACGGAAATAATGAATCGCTCCCGATAAGATCAATGTGGGTTTCCCTTGATACACGAACTGATTCCCTTCTATTCCAAAAGCAGCCAATCTGCTCATCCTTCCTTTGTATATGATAGACGAGAAGCTAGAAGCTATTAGCCCTTCACTCCGCCAAGCATCATGCCTTGAGTCAATTTCTTCTGAAGCAGCGCATAGACCACGAGAGTCGGTACGAGGACGATAACCAGACCAGCGAACAACGAGCCCCAGTCGGTCGCATATTGCTGAATCGACATTAGATTGGATAAGCCAATCGGAATGGTTTTCTTCGTATCGGTCGTAATGAAGGTCATCGCAAGTACGTATTCATTCCAGAAATCGAAGAAGCTGAATACGATGAGCGTAATAATTCCCGGGCGCGCCATCGGCATGATCACCCTGAACAGTGTGCCGAAATAGCCGCAGCCATCAATCATAGCCGCCTCTTCATAATCATGAGGGATGGACTTCATGAAGCCCGTCAATAAGAAGACAGAGAATGGCAGGCTCCCCGTTGCATAGACGGCACTCAGCCAAAAACGATTGTCGAGCATATGAAGGTCGTTCATCATAATAAATAAAGGAACAATAATATATACGCCGCCGATGAATAGGCCAGCCATATAGAAATTGGTCAAGAAAGACCTTCCACGGAACCGCATCCGCCCCAGCACATACGCAGTCGGAACCGCCGTAAGGAGCAGCACGGCCATCGACATGATGACAACGATGACGGAGTTGATCATGTAGTCGCCGATCTTAGCAGTCGTGAACGCTCGCACATAGTTATCCAAGTTCAATCCGGTGGGGAGTGACCATGGGCTTTCCATAACCTCGGTATTGGTCTTGAATGAAGCAAGCACATTCCATAGCAGCGGATACAGGACTACGAGAGTCTGGACAAGCAGGAAGATTCTTAGAATCAGCTTGCCGACGCCAATGGAGGACTTCTTCTTAGCAGGGATAGACATAGGGCGTACGGACATCTTAATGCGATCCCCTTTCTGTTAATTTATTGCTGATCAGGGCAAGCAGCAGGGAGATAATGAAGATAAAGACGCCGATCGCCATCGCATAGCCGAAGTTCGAATTCGTGAAGGCTTGACTGTACAGGTAGGTCATAACAACCTCAGAATGACGGTCAGGTCCACCCGCTGTCATAATCGATACGATAACGAAGCTGATTGAGAGAACCCCGTTGATGCTGAATATAATCGTAACCCGAATAATCTCCCATAGCATCGGAATGGTAATATAGAAAAATTGCTGCAAACGAGTCGCGCCGTCCAAGCCGGCCGCTTCATACAAATCAGGTGAGATGCTGTCGATGCCAGCCATATACATCACCATGTAATAACCCGCAGCCTGCCAGATCAAGGTCACTGCAAGCGCCCATAGCACGGTTCGTTGATCGCCGAGCCACGCCATCGCCCAGTCGCCGAGCCCTAACATCTCAAGTCCAGAATTGACGATGCCCATCGTAGGATGGTAGATGAACGACCATAGAATGGCAATTACGACGAAGGATAATATGCTGGGGAAGAAAAAGACGGTTCGATAAAAGCTTCGCTCTTTCAGCTTGGACTGCGTTAATAGGGACGCGTTCACCAGCGCGATCAACAGCGTCAGCACAGGGACAATCAGCATCAGGAATCCCGTATTGCGAAGAGCTAACAGGAAGGAATCATCCTGGAACATATCAACGAAGTTTTTCATGCCAATGAATTTGGGCTCATCGCCCACGCCGGTCCATTGATAGAGCGACTTCTGGAAAATTTGTACGGTCGGATATACTTTGAACAGAAAGAACAGCACCAGCCCCGGAAGCAAGCAGGCCGCGATGAACAATCCCCGTCTTGTTTTCATATTCATATTCATGCTCTTAACCAGCCCTTTCTCTCCTCAAGATACAGGAAAACCTGCCGGCTCTTCCAAACACGCGGCAGGTTTTCGGTCATTTAGCGTCTGCTTCCTATTCTCCGCTCTCTTGCAGTTCCTTCTGGATGTCTGTGTAGATTTTGTAGAGCTTATCGGCATACGCATCAAGACTCATCTGTTTGTTCATGAGCGAAGAGATTGGCTTGTAGACTTCATCGCTAGGATTGTATTTGCTGCCCTTGGCTACAGATTGGAATGACCCGTTAACCGCGAACATACCGCTGTCAACCGCTTTGTACACGTTATAAGTTGTTTCTGGAATAAATTCCTTCGCCATATCTGGAGCGCCTTTGACCGCCAGCACACCCTTGGATTTCTCTGCATTCAGCTTAACGCTCTTGTCGCTGTACAAGTATTTCAGGAATTCTTTGGCCAGCTCAGGATTTTTGGCCTTCGCCGGAATGACCATCTGCTCAACGTTGGTGAACACGGTAACTGGCTTGCCAGCTTCAAGTGAAGGAACACCAAGGAATCCGAACTGGAAGCCATCCTCACGAGGAGCGTCATTCATCTCATCCTCGAACCAAGTGCCATTCGGGATGAACATCGCCTTGCCCTGCATGAATGCGGTTTGTGCTTGTGTATGATTAAGTGCAATCGTGCCCTTCATAAGTCCATTGTCCAGAGTAGCCAATTGCTCCAGCATACCCCATACCTTTCGGTACGTTTCACTCTTCCAGAACTCCGGATCGTAGTTGAAGAACTGATCCAATGCTTCCTGTCCGCCAGCGCTATAGATCGCTGGAACGATCATTTCCTCTAGATATCCTGGGTATAACCCTTGATAGGTAAATAGGGAACGGCCGTTATCCTTCGCTGTCGCATTAGCCGCTATGAACTCATCCCATGTCTTAGGAGGAGCAATTGCCTTGTCATCGAATAGCGTCTTGTTATACCACAAGCCCATTACAGCGAAGTTGTAAGGAGCGAGATATACTTTGCCATCGCCATAAGGAGAGCTTGAACGCGATTCAAGTACGCCTGACAGAATTTTATCTTTAAGCGGCGCGCCTGTCTCTTCGGTTATTTCATTAAACACATCGGTTAGATCGAGCAGAGCATTATCCTTAATAAGTCCGCTTAGAAGAGGCGTGTTATCGCTTCCTGCAATGTACATGAAATCCGGAGGATTCCCTGCTACGATCTTAGGCCGGACAAGCTCGGCAATCTTGGGGCTCGCGGTAATCGTAATCTTCGTACCGGGATAGTCCTCAATGAAATCTTCAGCAATCGTGTCCCAATATTCGCGTCCATAACCACCTTGGAATACAGCTACGTTCAATTCCTTATTTTCAAAAGTGTTGCCTTCCACTGCTGGACTCTCCGAAGCGGCAGGCGTGGTTGGAGCTGGTGAAGCGTTATTGCCATTGGAATTACCGTTGCCATTGTTCGAGCCGCAGCCTGCCAGTACCGATACCGCCATTACGGAAGCAGCCACAGCTGTGAACCATTTCTTTTGTTGCATTTCATGACCCCCTTAACCTTTGTTGCTCTCATTATAAGCTTCAAGAGAAGCTAGCCAAATGAACAAAAGACATGAAGTTCATGGACGATTTCAAGGTGGATGAGAGAACGAATTCCTTATCACCAGACGATTTTTGTACACATCTTAAAATCGTCTAGGTTCACACCCTCTTCACATTTTTAGGAGCGTAGCCATAATGTCGTTTGAACAGCCTATTGAAATAAAAGGGGTCCGGAATGCCAACCTCGATGGCGGCTTGCTTAACCAGATAGTTGCCAGAGCTTAGCATCTCGAACGCTTTGGTCATCCGAATCTCGTTCAGGTAGGTCAGGATGCTCTGACCAGTCTCGGCTTTGAATATTTGGCATAGATACGGCTCCGATAGACTGACATGGGCAGCCACATCCGTTATAAGAACCCGCTCGTGATATTGCTGCTCCAGGTATTTAATCGCTTGGCGCACCTCATCCCGCCTGGCTAATATCGGAGATAGTCTTCTCATCCATTCGACTACTTCCGCAGATAAATTCCTTATGATTTCCTGTAGCTCTGAGACTGAGCCGGCTGCCTCCACTCTCCTCAGCCATGGCTGCTCATCCCATTTGCCTACTGCTTGGAGTTGCTCATCGCTTGCAACACTCCAGATACCTCCACGGAGTGCCCGCTTCAACACATGGGGATGAATATATCGCTTAGCCGCTGTCTCAACAAGACCGAGCGCGCTCTGTGCCCATTGATCAATAGCCTCCACATTCCTTGTGCGTATGCTGTCGCGGAGCTTGCTCTCCATAAGCCAGAACTCTTTATCCCCTTCACTCGCAGACTCTTGATTAGACAGGCAGCCTGATAGAGACTGTCCGTAGAACAACAGCTCTTCCGCCTGTCTACTGCGATTCATCTCCATAGCGAGTGCGTCTTCATCTGCCGCAACCGCAGCATAGATCACGCTAATCTGCACGCTGTAATACATCTGTGCTAGATTAATCATCCGGCGTGCAAGCTCCTCTGGCGCAGCCGAGGAGCTGTTCGAAGAATATGCAATTGCAAGCAGAAACCGCCGCGGCGCAGTGGGGATGATATAGGTCCAGTCACTCTCTGGGAACAACCCGTCGACTAGTTTGTCTAGCATGTCCAGAGATTCGCTCTCTGCACTAAGTCCGAGCTCGGCGTTATCTTGTAGCAGAATGACGAAGGAGTAGACACGGCTGTCCTGTACCATTAATTGATTCCTAACCCAAGCTGAAGAACCTGCGCTGCTCGCATCCATGGCCTTCAGAATATGCAATATCAGCTCCTTGGAATGGATCGGACGAGAGGATAGCCTCGCAGGCGCCAGTTCTGCCCCTTCTCTCCTGCCATCCAGCTTGACTGCCATTTCCTCTAAGGTCTGCATGAAGCTCTCGGTCTTGAGCGTCAGCTTCAGCATGTAATCATAGGCTCCGCACTTCAGCGCTTCCCGCACCAATTCGAAATCATTATAATTGCTTAAGACCAGCACCTCACCAGTGAATTCCTCTGCATTCAGCCGTTTGATCAGCTCCAAGCCATCCATCTCCGGCATTTTGATATCCGTAATGATAATATCCGCTCCCGTTCTGCCCGCCATATCCAGCGCTGACACACCATTAGCTGCAGAACCCACATATTCGAAGCGGCTTCCTTCCCATATAATCAACGTTTTTACCGCGTGGCGCACGATCATCTCATCATCGACGATTAAGACTTTATACATGGCTTTGACCTTCCTTCATCAGAATAGGCAGGGTGATGACTGTCTCTGTTCCTTCATGCAGCACACTCTGGGTAACTAAACCGTAGGTTTTTCCGAAATGAATGCGTATTCGTTCGTCCACATTGGCAATGCCGATTCCTGATAATTTGGAATGAGTAGCGGATTTGCGGGCATTGGCTTCATTCATGTCAAAGCCTTTGCCATCATCCGTAATGATGATTCTCAGGAAATTCCCCTCCTTGATCCCTTCCACCTGAATGCCTACCCGGCTTCCATCCTCGGTTCCCGCATGCAGGATCGAATTCTCCACAATCGGCTGCAGAATGAACTTGGGAACAAGATAGGCATACAGCTCATCCTCACTCATGGCAAAAGAAAGCTTGAACGAATCGCCATAGCGAATTCGTTGAATAGTTGCGTAATGCATCAGATTATTGATCTCGACATCAAGTGGAACAAGCTCTTCCTTCACAAGAATGGTGTTGCGCAGCAGCTCGGACAAGGACTCGATCCCCTGCTTCACTGCCTCATTGCCGCTCATCATCGCACTCCACTTGAGCGAATTCAGCGTATTGAACAAGAAATGCGGATTAATCTGTGCTTGCAGCATTTTGAGCTCCGCCTCCCGCTTCGCCTGCTGCTCGGATTCAACCTGATAGATTAAGTGCTTTAGCTGCTCAACCATTCGATCGATCGTTTCCGTCAATTTGCCCATTTCATCGGGTTCGGATTTCCCTAGCTTCGTCTCCAGCTGGCCCAAGCGGATCTGATTCGCATATTGCAGCAAGGATCGCATGGGGCTATGTATACTGTAATAAATCCACATTGCTAGAATTCCGCTTAGCAGTAGAGTGACGATACAGATGAATACAATATCAATCCGCATATCGTTGAGCTCCGCAATAAGGAAGGAATGGGGCACAAGCCCGATCAAATACCAATCTGCTGATCTAATATACGAGCTGACGATAAGTGTTTTATCTCCATCAATGTCTGCATAGAATGCTTCATTCCTGCGTTCTCCCGTAACCTGATCGAATACTTCCTTCTGCTCGAATTGCAGGCCATGGGAGATGTCCTCGTTAATGGATGAGACGACGAGACCGCTCGAATTGGCAATATAGATACGCCCACCCCTGCCTAGATCGGTCTGCTCGTATGTATTTCTCGAGAATACCTTCTCATCAATAACTATAATGACGTATCCGATAATCTGATTCAGATTATCCTCCGCATAGATCGCACGAGTAAGTGCAATGCGGTTCGCGCTTCGATTGGATTGCAGGTAGGTCCATAGCGCATTCCCCGATGAAGCATTGACCTCCGCCACCAGATTGTTCAGCTCAATGTTCGGGTACCATTCAAAGCCAAGGTCAAAGATAGATTTACTGTCTTTGGTTACAATGACTACGTTGGATATATTGCTCAGGCGGAATATCTGCTGACCCAGCTCATTGTTAATTTGGGTCTTGAGCTCGTTCTTCTCGTAATCGGTCAGCGCATTGAATTTGGGTAGCCCGCCCTGAATGGACTTATTCATGATGATCGTTTCACTCAGTGTTTCATATTGACTCAGCTCGCGAGCGGTATTGTGGCTGAGCTCCGTTAGAATCTGCATGGAGGAGGCGCTAATCTTATTGGTAATGGAGGAATCATATTTCACATTGGAATAGATCGCGACGAACGCGACGGGCAGCAGCGAGGTGATCAAGAAAGCAGCTATTAGCCTATGCTTAATGGAAAGCTGCCTGAGGATAGAGGAAGCCTCCCTGAAGCTGGGGAGAGAGAATCGTTGTGACATAGCTGGCACCTTCTCAAATGGATTATATTAATTAATTGTTAAGGTTACCAGCTGGAAGATAGATTGACAAGATTGAAATGATCTAAGGCGTTCCAAAAAAACCTGCAATAATGGATGGATCTAGATTAGAATACATCGCGGCAGCTGGCCACTGGCCAAAACGATCGGCTGCCTTTT
Source organism: Paenibacillus xinjiangensis (assembly GCF_059686975.1). NCBI lineage: Bacteria > Bacillati > Bacillota > Bacilli > Caryophanales > Paenibacillaceae > Paenibacillus > Paenibacillus xinjiangensis. Next base: position 71,405 of record NZ_JCAALS010000013.1, read on the forward strand.
CCACGCGATCGGGTAGGACAGAACCAATATGTGGTATTATGTGATAGCATAATACTCAATTACTTGAAAATAACAAATAGAAAATAACATATCCATGAAAGAGCTGATGACGATGCCAAGCATACCTATTGGTTACCTTATTCCAGTGCTGCTTGTCGCTTGGTGCATGTATTTTGTTATGATACCTCACAGCTGGCCTCGCGCTATTAATTCTTGGGGATCTTACTTTGGCATTATCAATGAGCTTCCATTCCTTGCACTGTTCTGGTTGATTAGTTCAACCTCGTTGGCCATTAGTGAAGGCGACGTTTCTTCTCCGGTTGGGTGGCTGGCCTTTGGGTTAACGATTCTAGAGGTGACAGGACTCGTTATGATAATCTATTTCGGGCTGCAAACTGCTCCGGTAGTCAGTCTCGCCTTGGACGATAGTCTGGAAAAAAGGTGGCGTGCTTCTATTAGCCCCAAGATTGAGGGTCGGTTACAGAAGAAATTTGCTGCCAAAGCCTTACTCTTTAGTGTACTAGGTTAAAGCGAAGATATGGTAATCTGTATTTACACATTAATTCATGGGGAGTTAAAATCATGGGAAAAGTTAGTGCCGTAATACAAGATCCATATTTTGAGCAGCCCTCTTGGTTATCAAAAGTTGAATACAGGGAAACAATTTATCTTTCCAGATTCTCTACATCGGGAGATGCCATCCTGTTTTTCACGTTGGTATGCGGATATAACGACTTAGATGTGGATAGAGAGCCTACTGAAATATTAAATGAACTTATAACTATTGATGAAGTTGCTATGAAAGGTGGAATTGCCTTTGAGACTAAAGATAAAGCAATACTTCCGAGTTGTTGTTGTGGGCTTGAGAATTGGAAAGACGTGCTTGAGGCTGTCTTAAGTAAAAAGAGTGTATGGCTTGGTCATGATCCATTCCCCACTTTAGAATACGCAAATGATTTGGTAAGAATATGGTCTGACGATTATTCTGGCACTATGAGAAATGATTTGTCAGAACAAGATTTGCAGAAAATGTTTTATATAGAATACAACCAAAATGACTTAATTAGTAAGCTGCAAGCCATTGAGACAGATTTATTGGAGTTTTATAAACATTCATTGGAAAAGGAATTATCTATTTTTGATGATAACCTGAAAGGAATGTTATTCATGAAATATTGTAAGTGGTTCAATCTGAAGGGAAGTTAAAGACTCCACAAAACTAGTTTATGTAAGATAAATAAATTAACATGGGATGTCCCAGGTGATTTTAATGAGTTTAACCCACGAGTTTTTTTATTAGCAGCAAGCTCAAGCAAAAGAGGCAGACCAGAATTTCATTAACATTTCTGGTCTGCCTCTTTGTCTGTCTAATAGAGTTCTCTTTATTTTTTAGTCTAAGCATTACCGTTCCAGATAACGCTCATAAGCCGCTTGCTGAATTTCTAGAGCTCTCTCAATCCCCAAGTCCTTCATCTGCTGTACAAAAGTATCGTAGCTGTCCACAGACTCGGTACCCAATATAATCTTCAGATCCGCTTCCTTGGCCAAGGCATTAATAGCGTTCATAATGCTGCTCAGCTCATCGGACTCTTCTGCGGTAGGTGTAATCGGAGGCAGCAGATGAGCCTCGTGATTGGTTGCCTTCCAGATGTCGATCGCCTCGGCTGTTTGTGTGTATTTGGACGGCAGATGGTTATCCTGCTGGATCATCGGGAAGTTGGTGCTGTGTGAATATTTCAGCATAACCTGATCGCTGCCCAGCTTCTCCTCGTTGTTAACGACGAGCTCGGTATACACAGGCTTGCCGTCCTCCAGGCTGTAAGTGATGCCTTCGATTCCAAACGTGTTCAGCATGCTTCCTTCCTCCGAGTAGGCATAATCCAGCCAACGTACTGCCGCTTCTGGATTGCTGGTAGTCGCCGAGATGGCTGCAGAGCTGGTTCCCGCATAGGCATTATCCAGCTGACCGAAGGTCGGCAGTTCTCCCTTCACTGCAGCCGGATAAGGAGCCGCCACAAAATTGGCATTCGGATCGATTTCCTGTACGGCCGCATTGTACTTCTCAATGTAGTACTGCCAGCCAATCGTAGCTCCGCTGACTCCGGAAGACATTTTTTGATCCACAGTAGCGGAATCAATAGAGGCAAAATCCTTATCAATCAGCCCTTCCTTATACCACTGGCTCATCGTCTGCAAGTAAGTCTTGTACTCAGGCTCCAAATAGCCATATACGACTCTGTCATCATTCACATAGAAATTGCCCATCACCCCGAAAGCCCCTGCGAAGCCGCTGGTCCGCTCTCCCAGAAATAACGTCCGTAAGGTCACTGGTGAACTAGCATTTTTCTTTTCTTTAAAAGCTGTCAGGACGGTGTGCCATTCATCAATCGTCTCGGGAATGCCCAGATTCAGCTCATCCAGCCAGTCCTTGCGGATAATCGGGCCGCCATATACCCGGCCTAATTCAGAACGGATGAAAGGGAAGGCATAGTAGGTGCCGTCATCCGTTTTGATCATTTTGTCGATAGTGGGATTCTCTTGCAGCACCTTCTTCAGATTCGGCGCATACTTATCGATTAAGTCGTTAAGCTTCAGAATATATCCCTGCTCCACGGCTCTGTCCGGCCCTCCCGGATATTGAAGCCAGGTATTCAGGAAAATATCCGGCAGCTTGCCGGAAGCCAGCACGAGGCTGAATTTCTGGTCAGTCATCGGTGCTCCGCCGAGCTGCTTAATGGAAATGCCGGTTTTCTTCGCATATTCTTCATCAATGGGCAGAGTCTCCGGGGCTCCCCCCAATTGCTCATTCATGAAGGTAAGCTCAACATTGCCTGTCATAGGATAAGTGAATGCTTCAGCAGCATCCGTGTTTACAATTGAATGTGAAGCGTTTTCATCATTGACACTGGTTGAGCCTCGACAACCGGCAGCCAGCAGCACTACACCTAATACAAGAATGAACAGCTTGCGAAGCTTTGTTTGCTGATCCCCTTTTACCAACATAAAAGACCTCCATCCTGTGCTCATCATATTCTTCGCTTTGCTCCATCAAAGGTTATTGCATATCTCTGTATTTGCCGGGTGTAACGCCTTCATATCGCTTGAATACTCGAATGAACGCGTTGCTGCTGGTGAAGCCTGTCTGCTGAGACGTCTCCTCAATCGTGTTCCCTTGGACAAGAAGAAGCTTAGCCTTCTCGATCCGGGTTCGGTTAATATAATCATATAGACCTTGGCCCGTCTGTTCCTTGAATAGCCTGGACACATATTGGGCATTGATGCCGAATTCTGCGCCGATCAGCGATACACTAAGATTCTGATCCATATAGCTGCGCTCTACATAGTCCGAGACTTGCTCGGCAATGCCTGGGCTCGACAGCAGCGACTTCCTGTCATTGATTCGAGTACAGGTAATATCCAGAATGAGCATCAGCTCCTTCCGGAAATCTGCCTTGGTGGTACAGGCGAGCAGATACTTCATCGGACGCCATTTGTCCCCCTGCTGATCCTCACGGGTCTCCTGTGGAGCAGATTTCATAATGGAGCTGGCTAGATCAATCATCGTATATTTCAACATTTCGATTGAGGACTGACTGCTGAAAATATGGTGAAGAATCTCATCCATCAGCTCCTCGGCCTTGGCAAGCTCTCCGGTCTTCACAACGTTAATAAAGGCCAGCTCATCATTAATAGTTAAGTAATAATCTTCGCTGGTCGGCTCAATATCCGCATACCAGATCGACACATTCTCCTCCAGCAGAAGCCGGTATTCCTGGGCCTCCAGCGCCTGCAGATAAGCTTGATGCATGCCGGCAAGCCCAAGCTGCAGCTCACTGCCTGCCATGACGGTCTGCAGCTGGTAGCGCCGCTCGATGAATTCCATCGTTTTGGCCAGCGCTTCCTCCATATCCTCTTTCCACACATCCATCCGCTGCGGATTAATATTCAAGATGGCCGTGAGCAGCCCGTCCATATCGGTGAAGCTAAGACTATGCAATCCGCCGACATTGTCCTCAATAATATTCGATACGATAAAGTTGGACAGCTCCGCTGACAATGACGTCTCCTCGCCAGGCTGGATATAGAACAGCAGCACGGCAAAGTTCTCCGATGTCCAGTCCAGATGATACGACGCGGCCGCTTCCAGAGCTGAACTGCTGTCCTCGGCCTGCCCTTTGAGCATGCGGGACAAGTAATAGGCCTGAATCACACGCAGCTGCTTGTGCTGCCTGCTGTTCATATCATCCCGTTCCTTAAGAGCAGCCAGTACATTCTCCCGAATGAAGGAGAATTCGTCCAGAACGGACTCGCCCTCTTTTTTACCGAATCGACTAAAGACATGAACCAGCTCACGCACCGGGTTATAGTTCCTGCGAGCAAAGTAATAAATGACAGCTCCACCCAGCAGAAAACAGACAAGAAGACCAAGCAGGTTCATCGTTCGAAGCTCTCTCGCCTTCTCCCAGAACACCGTTGAAGGAAATACGCTCATGTATGTCCAGTCCGAGGTGTCCGAGGTAACGAACGAGACCATGCTCTCCGTACCGTCAATATTCACGAAGGAGCTGCCTGTCTTGTCGTCTTCACCAATCGTGTTGATAAATACAGGCTCACTTCTGTTCTTATTGTTCTGGAATAGGATGTTATTCTGCTCGTCCAGAATATACACCTCTCCTTTGTTGACCCAATCGACGTTGTCGAGCATTTTACGTACCGCGCTTGTGTTCAACGGAAATAATAATGAGCTGCTTGAAGCATGACTCTCACTTGCCGCGCCAAGAGACTTGATCAGGAATACCGTGTCGCCCGAACGCTCGAAGGTGATCGTATTCAGCTGCTGCCGCTCTCCAGAAGCGGCATTCCTAACGGTAGCGAGCCATTCCTCATAATGGTCGGCGAACAGACGGCGATTAATATCGTAGAACATTTGCGAAGTCGTATAGGTTTCATCAGTTAGAATTGTGTCCAGCTTATCTGAATATACATAAATGCCATTAATAAAATCATTGGTAGACTTTAACTTGCCAAGCTCCTCACGAATCTTATAAACCTCATAAGCGGCAGTTGGCTCCGTGAGCCGTGATAGATTCAAAAATCGGTTAACATCACTGTTGATCGAGAGCTGCATCGCCAGCTTCTCGGTTTGGCTCACCTCACTGTCCACCATATATTTAACTTGCTTAAGCATGGCTTGGCTGGCTCGCTGAATCTCGTACTCCACGATTTGTTTGGTCTGAACATAAATGATAGCGCTAATCACCAAAGGAATAAGCATGATAACTGCATAGGAAATCATCCATTTGTATGCCACGCTCTTGCTGAACACGAACCAACGATCCTTCATAAGCCCCCTCCATAGATTAACTTAGGAATTGAATTGATTTGATTTGCATTATATCAAATAAAGACAAAAAACTCTGCCGACATCCAAGAATGGTTTGATTTTCCATTCCTGTTCATGCCAAGCAGCGTTCTTTGTATAAGTGTATTCAGCTCTATTCACACCACCCGGAATATCGGATGCTGCGGGACAAAATGCACGGGCAGGCCGGGATAAGCGGCGGCCAGCCGTGCTGCCAGAAGCTTCATCCCGGGAGCCTCGCTCTCCGCATGGCCCAGCATAATAAGTGCCTTCTTCTTGCCTTGATGAACAGCATCCTGTATATACTCCGGCGTTTCCCACTCCGGTCCTTCTCCAGCAATGATCAAATCCAGCTCCTCGCCGCCCCATAACGGTATAGCTTGGTCTGCGCTTCCCCTGTAGCCCACTAGCATTCCGACCTTGCTGCACGGCATCGACAGCTCCCCGGCTACGCGCACATAGGGAATGCCTAGCTTCCTTTTCAAATAGGCAGCAACCTCCCCCAGTTCCATAGCTGGGAGCGTCAAGAGTGACACTGCTGCGCGATGCTCCGTTACATACTGCTGCCACTCCAGCTCTGCAAGCAGTCCTTCCATAATCCTATCCGGCTGATCGCGGTGCAAGCCGTCATGGTCACGATAAATGGCTAGGTTAGACGACTGGATCAAGCTTTTTTTGTGCAGAACGACAGGATCGCACTCCATCCAGCCCCGCTGATCCTGGTGGCTGAAATACGTCCCTTCATGGGCAATGATCAGATTGGCGCCTAGAGCAATGGCCTGCTCCACGACATGCTGCGACGCGGAGAAGGCGGTTACGATACCACGAACCTCGTCATCTGCAGCTCCGGATTCAAGCTTGTCTACCGTGTGCTCTGGAAGCTCTATGCCTGAGACAAGCCGCTCTATCATTTGTCCGATCGTTATACTCATACGGCTATTCATTCGGATAGACGATAACCTTGAGGCTGCCGCTCTTGTTATGGATTGCCCGTTCCAGGGCCTCCTGCGTTCGTGCCAGCGGGTATCGGTCTGTAATTAGTACACCCGCATCCAACCCCTCTGCCGCCAGAAATGCAATGCCGGCGGGGTACGTGTTGGCATAACGGAATATGCCGTAAATATCGACTTCATTGTCGGCAATAAACGGAACATTCAGCGGAATCTCATCCTGCGCCGGCAGACCGACTATCGCCAATCTGCCTCCGCGCCGCAAGGAATAGAGCGCCGATTGCAGTGCGCGGGGATTGCCCGCAGTCTCCCAGGCTACATCCACCCCTGCCCCAGCGGTAAGCTCCTTGATGGTCTGAACCGCGTCCTCGTTCATGATATTGATGGCATGGGTGGCTCCGAGCCGGAGTGCCGCTTCCAAGCGAGCCTCCTCTAGATCCGTCACAATGATTCTGGCTGCACCATACGCTTTGGCCGCAGCCACAGCCATCAGGCCGACTGGCCCCATCCCCATAATGGCTAGAGTCTCACCAGCCTGCAAGCGGCTGCGTCTCGCCGCATGAATGCCGACGGAGAACGGCTCGTTGAGCGCCGCTTCCTCGAAGGACAGATACTCCGGAATAGGAAAGACCATATCTTCACGAATTGCCAAGTACTGTACGAAGGCTCCATCCACCGGCGGTGTAGCCAGGAACTGGACATCAGGGCACAGGTTATATCGTCCGGATTTGCAGGCACTGCATCGCCCGCAAGTAACGCCGGGCTCCACCGCCACTCGGTCGCCTATGGCGACACGGCTGACTTGGCTGCCTGTAGCTGCAATAATTCCTGCGCATTCATGTCCGAGAATGATAGGCTTCTCCACCACGAAGCGGCCGATCCGGCCATGCTCATAATAATGCAGATCCGACCCGCATACGCCGACAGCCATAATCTTCACCAGCACCTCGTCTTCCCTAATCGAAGGGACGGGCCTATCTTCCATACGGATAATTCCAGGCTCGGTCATCACAGCCGCTTTCATCGTCGCCGGAACGCTCTCTTCACTTGCCACTGCTTGTTGCTCTTCTCTCATCTGCACCCCACCTCTTCTAGTAGATCGTTCTTCCCTGTGCATCGTGAATACCGCTCTTGCGGTAGAAATAGGTGTTGATTGTATCCCGCCATTCCTTGGCATGCTCGGCCTGCTCGATAAGTCGCCGCTCCACCTGAATGAAGAGGCCTTCGTCCATTCGCTCCTGCAGGCTGCGCCATCCGGCCAGCAGCTCTGCGGCTCGCTTCGCACCTTCGAAGTGAGTATTATAAATATGTTGAATAACCGTTGTTCCCGAGTGGAGCACATGGGTATACGGAACATGATGGAAGAATAGCAGCAGCTCATCCGGACAGTCTGCCAGCGATTCGTAGCGCTCGGCATTCTTGCCCATATATTGGGCGCTGTAGCCTGTTCCTGTCCGGACAGTCCGGTCTACACCGATTCCCTTGTTGTCGGCATAATGATAAGTGCCCCACAGGGAATACTCATACCCATCGACATTAGGCCCATAGTGATGATTCGGATTGACCATCCAGCCTACCCCAAGCGGAGCCGTGTAAGACTCATAGATGCTCAAGGAATGGAGCAGAATTCGGGTAACGGTGGCCAGCACCTCCGGATCAGAGCCGAAGGTAAGCTTGACCCACTCCTCCGCAATCGCTTCAGCGGACAGCTCCGGATTCCAGGCCAGCCTGCCATAGCCGTACAGATTAGCCTGGGCCAGCAGATGACCCGTCCAGTTCAGATCATCGCCGACATTGGAGACTGCTGCCATTCCACTGTAGCGGTTCCCCCAGAGTGAACCGTCCACCGCATGCTTGACGGGTGAAGCCTCACCGCCCGCATAGGTCTTGAACTCCAGCACTTCTTTCCACTGGGGAACCAGATAGCAGACATGACGCTGTTGACCGGTATACTCCTGAGCAATCTGGAATTCGATCAGATGATTGGTCTCTTGCAATGCTCCAAACAGCGGCGATACCGGCTCTCTAACCTGAAAGTCCATCGGCCCGTTCTTGATCTGTAGAATTACATTAGCATGGAACTTGCCGTCCAGCGGCTTGAAATGATCGAAGGCTGCCCTCGCACGGTCTGTCTTACGATCCCGCCAATCCTGCTTGCAGTTGTACACGAAGCAGCGCCAGATTACTAGTCCGCCGAACGGCTCCAGCGCCTCTGCCAGCATATTGGCACCATCGGCATGGTCGCGCCCATAAGTGAACGGACCCGGCCGGTTCTCCGAATCGGCCTTGACCACAAAACCGCCGAAATCAGGGATGAACCGGTAAATCTCTGAAGCCTTGTCGCTCCACCATCTGCGCACTTCAGGAGCGAGGGGGTCCGCTGTCGCACATTCCAAGACATGCAGCGGGCTGGCGAAGTTCACACTTAGAAAGAGGCGGATGCCATAGGTACGGAAGATCTCAGCGATGGCTGCCACATCAGGCAGATAGGTCTGTGTGATGAACAGCGTCTCCTGCTCATGCACATTGACGTTATTGATAGCAATGGCATTAATGCCGACCGAGGACAGCAGTCTGGCATAATCACGAATGCGCTCCGGGTTATCAAGAAATCGGTTGTTCCCGTAGAAGAAGGATTGTCCGGCGTAGCCCCGCTCGACACTCCCGTCAAAATTATCCCAATGATTAATCATTCTGAGCCCGTTGACTGGACTAACCACTTCGTCCAGCTCTTCCAAGCTCGATAATCCGGCTGCAGTGCCAATGGAACGAAGCAGGTGGAATACACCATACAGCACCCCTGCTGGAGAAGAAGCCCCAATAGCCAGGCAATGGTGCTCCTTGCTCATTCGGAGCGCATATCCTTCACCCCCTGCGGACGGAATGACTTGCTCACCGAACACTTGGCGAATACGTTCATTGCCGCCCTGAAGGGTCCCGATGGCGATACAGAAGCCTTCAGGCTCCGCCTCCTTCACAATAGCCACATCCACACCCAGCATAGCAGCCATGCCGCGTCTATATTCCTGCGCAGCGGCTTGAAGCGTGGCATTCTCTTCGGGAACATATAGCGTGCTGAACCGTTCCAATCGCTCTGTAGTCCCCTGCCCATTCTGCAGCTGCGGGTAGCTCAGCCAAGCCTCATAGCCATTATTGTGATTCACTTGCGTCGATCCTCCTGAGTTTCTCATGCCTGCAGTCCTCCATTTTGTCGAATCAGTGACCGGCTGCCCGTTCCTTCATAGAGCCAGGTCAGCTCTACAAAAACAACCGGTACGAGGGCAGCCTTGAGCTCTTCCGTGCTTGCCGCAGCCGGATCAGGGACGGAGCGTACAGGAGAGTAGATTCGAAAGGTTACATCTCCCGCATGCCAAGTGTCCGTTGCAGCCTCCAGCGTTCTGCTGATTTCACTGTCGTGAAACGCTTTCAAAACTACCGGAGCAGATGAATCCGACGCACTAGGCTCCTCCGACTTCTCAATATCATATCGGGTGCTGGCATCCACCACTTCTTCAAAGAAAGGCAGTGCCTCATACCGCTGTCCATCATTAGACTCCAATCCGATATAAATGTTCTGGTCGGCCGGCTTCCCGAGTTCTATTCCAAGTCCCCCGTGCTTCCCCTTGAACCCTAATGTAAAGCTGGCAAAGGCACCGATCGGTGAGTGCTGCGCGTTATAAAATATATGGTTTCTTGTCATATTAACTCCTCTCGAAACGTTACTCTGCATGTCTTGCTCTTCACTTGCTTGCCTACATCCTAGCATGGCTTCACGAATGAAACCCATCTCCAAATCCAGCAGAATTTTACCCAAATCGGGCTGCGTCTGATATACTCTAGCCATAGATTCCATCTGAAGGGGGCATCTGTTATGGTTTCTCATTTCATCACACCTGCACTGGATCAGAGCATCAGTGAAAAGATCATTCCTGATATGAAAACAACGTTAAATCTATTCGGTATGCATATACGCCAAGTAAGCGGCCAATGGGACTACCCCGTCCACACCCACCCTCAATATGAATTCATGTATCTGCTTGAGGGAGAACAGCTGATTACTGTCAATAACCGCCGTTACTTGCAGCGGGCGGGGGATCTTGCACTGCTGAGGCCCGGAGAATTCCACTCCAGTCGAAGCGGCAATGGCGAGCCCTTCACCTACTTCTGCATCCATTTCGATATTGATGACAAGCTTCTAATCTCTTTGCTGAGCCGTCTGGATCATGTGCTCTTCGAGTCGGGCAGTACCGTTACGCTTAGAATCGGACCCGCTCTAGCCAAATTGGTGGAAATATCGGACAAAGTGTCAGGGGATATGACTATGCTGCAGCGCATGCGTGTCCAATCGGCACTCTTTGAGCTGTTCGGACAGCTGTGGGAAGCCTTCTCGGACGAAGAGCATCAGTCGTCTGCCACCTATGAAAAGGTCGAGCTGGCCCATCAAATCCGCAACCAGCTTCATGCATTGGTCTACCAGCAATTCAAGGCGGAGCAGCCCCCCGATAGAAGGTACGGCATCGATGATATCGCCGCTGACCTCGGCATCAGTGTCTCGCACTGTAACCGGGTATTCCGGCAAATCTATGGCATGTCGCCTCGAATCTATCTGTCGGAGCAAATGCTTCATGAGGCCAAGGTTCTTCTCGATGACTTGCGCCTGTCCATCAGCCAGATCTCGGGCATTCTGGGATACCGCGATATCGCCCACTTCAGCCGCCAGTTCAAGCGCTGGCATGGTCAATCCCCACGTGGATACCGCAATCACCCAGAGTAAATGCTGTCCTGCCTATGAGCGATTTCTTCCAGCTTAATCACTGCACAAAGCGGAACCAGCCGAAGTCGAAATTGCTCCCAGGCAGGAAGATGAAAGTTACCTGCTGCAGCCCCGTTACCTGCTCCAATTCGAATACACGCTCTTCGTATCCATCGGACTTCTCGAATTCCACAAGCTGATTGTGGTCGCCGTTCTCGCCACTAAATCGGATGTGAATGGTGTTGTTGTCGATCGGCGATCTCCCTCGTATGACTACCTTTGATGCACCCATGCCTGAGAACGCCATATGAGCGAACGCAAGTGAGACATTGTTGCCGATGCCTTCGACACACTCATCCGCTAAGGTGAACGTATCACCATAGATTCGATCGCAGGAGGCTGCTGCATTTTGTTCATAAGCCCGGTTCTGTGGCTCGAAGGAGAATCCTCTGATATGCACCTTCTGACGAAGCACAAAACTTACCGAAGTAATGCCGCGCAGTCTCTTGGTCAGGCGATAGGTTTCTTCTTGATAGACGTTCCACTTGGAAGGCTTCTGATAAATCACGTCAGCAGCTAAGGAGCTGCCTGCTTCGCCGGGCATCCCTTCCCATATTTCCAGCCTATAGGGCTCGCTAGACAAGGCGAAGATCGGAATCGTGATCGTATCTGAGCCATAAGGGCCGAAGTCGATATCCCTGAAGCCGACTGTCGTAACACCGTCTCTGCTCGTAGCTACACCTCTTTCATTGCCGTTCCCGACATCACCCTCACTGTAATCGTACAGTCCTGCTGAGATGAAAGAATAAGGATTCTTGTAGGCCGTTCCCAGACCTGTCGCCTTGAACTCCAGCTGCGAGATCAGCTTCGTCTTGTCCGTACCATTCTTCGTCGTACATCGCAGACGGAAGGCTCCGTCGCCGATAGCCGATATTTTTGCCTCAAGTCCATTCGCTTCGACCTTGGCTATATTCGAGTCGATACCCTCGTCCGTTACGGCGCGCCATTCAACCTCTCTATAGGTGGTGTTCTCCGGCCATAACTTGGCTAGAACGGTGAGCACCTTGGTCGATTCATCTAGCACTTGCCCAGCATCGCTGACGATTTCGATCTTCCGAACGGGAAGTTCATGATCGTGCCCTGTCACGCACTGCAGCTCTTGATTACTTGTGTTCGCTGAAATTCCAAGCAGCACGTCTTCTGCAGGGTGCGATTCGAATGCTATCACTGAAGCTGCCATCCCCTCAGAGGATACCTCCACTCGGATGGTTCCTGACTCCAGTGTCGCGCCGATGATCGCCATGAGCTTACCGCTGAACAATCTTCTGCTAGTTCCCTTATAGGGATCACAATCCGTACTGTCGCCATTATCAAGCCCGAGTAATCTTCCTGCCCCTGCTACCTGCACATGCACACGATTGTTCGCATTGTCTACCGAATTCCCTTCATCGTCCAGCATACCAATCTCTACGAATATCAGATCAGTACCGTTTGCTACTAGTGTCGCTTTATCCGCCCGAAGACTAATCCTGCTCGCATCCCTGAAGGATCGCCTGACATCGGTTGCTATTACACGGCCATTGTCGTCATAGGCAATAGCCTTGATCTCACCTTCCTCATAAGCTACCTTCCACCAGCCAACAAGCTCCGTACCATGCTCGTGGTCGATCTCATGAGCTCCAATCGTAATCCCGTTAAGCTGCAGCTCGATCTTGGGGGCGTTCGAGCACACACGGACATCGATGATTTGCCCGGTATTGAAGTCCCAGTATGGGAAGAGATGGACCATTGGATGGGTTCGATAATCTGTCCAAGCGGCTTGATAGATGTAATAGGAATCCTTTTTGAACGCAGCTGTATCGAGCTGTCCGAAATATGAATTTTTCGTATGATACGGCGTCGGTTCCCCAATATAGTCGAATCCGGTCCATATGAATTGACCAAGCGAGAACGGCGTATCCCTCTCCGCGACAATACAAGCCTCTGCCGATCGGGCTCCCCAGCTCGTCGAGCTGTTGCCGAGGGCGGAGCATTGCTCGTCATCGTCGGCAAGAATCGATTTCTCGAATGGGAAATGATAGATTCCTCTGCTCTGGACGATAGACGCAGTCTCGCTGCCATAGATGATCCAATCCGGATGCTCCTCATGATGCATACGATAATATTTCTCCGCGTAATTATAGCCGGTAGCCTTCACAATATCAGCACATTTCTGCGCATTGTCCCATGGCATATAATTCGAACCAATCGTTACTCGGGCATTCTGCCTCGGATCGAATTCCAATACATATTCCATAAGCATTCTGGTGACTTCCTGACCTCGCTCATCTGCATGCGTGTCGTAAATCTCATTCCCAATGCTCCACATGAGCAGGCTCGGATGATTACGATCGCGCAGCACCCAGCTTTTCACATCCGTATACGCCCACTCTTTGAAAAATCTCGCATAATCGTAAGTCGTCTTAGAGCGCTCCCACATGTCGAACGCTTCTGTGACGACGAACAATCCCATCTCATCCGCCAAATCCATGAATGCTGGGGCCGGCATATTATGAGCTGTACGAATCGCGTTAACGCCCATTTCTTTCAGAAGCACAAATCTTCTTCGCAGCGCATAGACGTTGAACGCCGCTCCTAGAGCACCCAAGTCATGATGCTCGCACACCCCATTCAGCTTCAGCTTCTTCCCATTCACCTGAAGTCCCAGCTGCGGGTCGAGGACGATACTCCGAAAGCCTAAGGGAGATATGATGCTCTCCAGTTCCTGATATTCTACCCCTGACTCGGTACATTCGCGATGCATGCGCGTGACAACCTGGTACAGATTCGGCTCATCCGGGCTCCATAATAAGGGTTGGTCTACGAGTAGTGTCTGGCTGTTCTTCACAATCGGGCCGTTCCTTGCGCGTACCCGCTCTGAAGAAACCGCCACCGTCTGCCCCTGATACATGATCGTATGCGAAATTAGTATGTCTTCTTCAGCTTGTACGTCCGTGTCTATCTCGACCAACCAGCCATTGCCCTCTTGCTTCGCAGCTGTCATATACACTCCGTCGGTAACAATGTGATTGGAGTCCCGTTCCTTCAGCCACACATCCCGATATATGCCCGCTCCCGAATACCATCGGCTGTTCGGGCTCTGGTGCACAACCTTCACGATGATTTCATTCTCTCCCTCGATAGCTAGATCCGTAATCTCGAATTCGAAGGAGGAATATCCGTATTTCCATTCACCGGCAAGCTGACCGTTCAGGTATACGGAGGAATCCATGTATACACCATCGAAGCAGATCAGGAGCTTCCGATCACTTCGTGTTCGATTAAATGTCTTGCGATACCAGCCAATGCCATTCTCGTAGAGCGCCCAGGTCTGATAGATCAGCCAATCGTGAGGAAGATCTACCGGCTCGAAGATGAGGTCAGCATAATCCGCAGCATCCAGACCGCTTCTAGCAAACTCCCAATTATCATTGAACAGTAACTTCGTATTCATGACTCGAACAGCTCCCTTTTATCCATTATGAGATCGAGCGTATTGTCAACGAAAAGGGCTGGGCGCAGCCTCCTATAGGAAGACACACACCCAGCCCTTAATGTTCTTAATTAATAGCCTAGCAAGCTCTTCGTCTTCTGGAAAATATCATTGGCCATGTCCGTATACCGCGTGCTGCCATTCGCTTCAACCTGAGCCTTATAATTGTCCCACTTATCGAAGCTTTCTTGACCCGTTATGAACTTCAATGTCATTGTCTTAACGTAATCCATAAGCGGCGTCGAGATTAATTTCATCTGCTCACTTTCCTCTGGAGTCGCCATGATCGGCGGCGCCAGCTTGATCTTGTCCCTAGTAGACTGGACACGAGTCACAAAGTCCTTCTCGTCCTCGGTCATCTTAGACATTCTGAGCTTCTCCGAGCCGCCATACGCGAACATTCCTCCGGCGAAGCCGTAATCGACGTTCAGCTGCTTAGTCGCTCCTTCATTCATTCCGTTGTAATAAATATCTGACCCCAGCACGACATTGCCGTCCGCATCAAGGGTATACGTCTCGCCTTCTACACCCCATAAGCTGAGCATTTGACCTTCATTGGAATACCAGAACCAGTCAATGAACCGGAGCATCTTAATAAATTCTTCTTCGCCCAGATCATCGAGTGCGTTCTGACTGATCATAACCCCGTTCTCCAATCGGGAAGTCTCGACCTGAAGCTTTCCTTTTGGCCCGCCGGGCTGTGTAATCATGTATAATTCACTGTTCGGATCTTGCATCTTACTCTTGAAGTCTGCTAATACCTGATAAATACCGCTTATGACATAGGTATCGCCTTTGAAGAACTTGGCTCTTGCAATATCATCTTCTTGTGTGAAGGATTCCGGGTCCATGATGCCCTCGGTAACGAGCGTATTGAAATAGCTTAGATAGCTCTTGAATTCATCCGAGTTATCGGCGAAGGAGAACTGCTGCTTATCATGATCGAACGCCAGACCATTAGACAAGCCCCACCCTCCAGTAACGCCATATTGAACAGCGGCAATGTTCAAGGCCGACTCGCCCTTGAATTGATCAGAGAGGACATAATCTGCGCCAGTATGCTCTTTGACCTGCTTCATCGCTGCCCGGAAGTCCTCGTATGTCCAATTTCCTTGCTGACCCTCGACATCCACGCCTGCCGCTTCGAACACATCCTTACGAATAATATAGGAATAACCGCCGCCCGCGATCTCCCACATGCCTGGAAGGACATAATATTTCCCGTCCTCCTTCAGCTTGGCCTTCAGATCCTCTTCCATTCCCCAGTCCTTCACAGCTTTCATATAATTCGGCATATATTGCACCCAATCGCTGACCGGTACGATCTGGCCTGTTGCCACGAATGCGGATTCATCATAGGTTTTCGGAATAATATAAGGTGCATCGCCACTGTTGACTAGCAAAGACTTCTGATTCTCGTATTCTGTTCTAGCTGTAATAGACAAATCGAAGGTTACGTTGGTTTTCTCCGCAATGGCGCTCCAGAGCCTCCAGTCCTTGCTATAAGGATAGTTCTCATGGTCACTGTACATCATGGAGTAAGACACCGCTTCCTCAGAGTGGAACGTCTGGTCTTCTCCGAAGGTGTAGCCCTCTGCCTCTCCTGCTGGTCCATTCGTGCTTGCAGCATCCGTGGCAGCCGGCTTGTCTGTGTTCGAAGCGCCTTCATTCCCGGACGTACATGCCGTCAATACGAGCATCAACGCCAGCATTGCCAATACCAATGATTTACCGAATCTCATCGTTTTGCCTCCCCTTTTTTTGGTTCTAGCTTGTATATATAACGGAAACAGCCGTAGCGTCCCCCATTATATCGATTATCCCTTGACAGCCCCGATCATCATCCCTTGCACGAAATACTTCTGTACGAAAGGATAGATGCAGATAATCGGTAACGAGGTGAGTACCATAGCTGTCGACTTGATGCTTGCCGCGATTTGGCTGGTCTGATCGGATGTGGCCCCGATTTCAGTCGGACTTACCGCATTGTCAATGATTTGCTTCAAATACAAGGCAACAGGCCATTTCTCCTTCGACTGCAAATAGAGGGATGGTCCGAACCAGTTGTTCCACAGGCCGACGATGACGAACAACATAATCGTTACTAGAATCGGCTTCGATAGAGGAATAATAATTCTCGTGAATATCCCGAACACGCCTAGACCGTCAACACGTCCCGCTTCTTCCAATTCATTCGGCAGCCCAGCGAAGAAAGTCTTCATCAAGATGACATTGAAGGCGCTGATCGCTCCTGGAATGACGATCGCCCATATGGTATCTCTCATGCCTAAGGTCTTGGCAATCAGGATGTAGTTCGGTATAAGGCCTCCGCCGAAATACATCGTGAACAGGACGAACGGGATGAAAAATTTGTTGAGGCGCAGCTTTTCTTTGGACAGCGGATAGGACATGACTGCCGTCGCGGCTACCGCAATAAATGTGCCGATCACCGAATAAACAATCGTATTCCAGTAGTAACGGAAGAAGTCAGGCTTGCTCAATATGACTTCGTATGTTTTGGTCGTAAACTCCACCGGAAAGATGGTCACCTTGCCCGCATAGATGGCGGCTTCAGAGCTGAAGGACTGAGCCACTAAATAGATGAACGGGTATAAGGTGAGCAAGACAACCATCGTCATAAATAAGCCGTTTGCAATATTAAATAGGCTAAAAGTTGAAGTTCTCTTCACTGGATGGGCTCCTCTCTACCATAAGCTGGCTTTTGTAGTCCTCTTCGATACTTCGTTCGCAGTCGTCACCAGGATTAGTCCAATAATGCCTTCGAACAGCCCTACCGCCGTCGCATAGCTAAAGTTCCCGCCGGTAATACCCATTCGATACACATAGGTGGAGATAACGTCCGCCGTTTCATAGGTAAGAGGATTATACAAGAGCAGTATCTTCTCGAAATTCGAGCCCAAAATGCTGCCGATATCCAATATTAAGAGCACCATGACCGTAGGCAATATGCCAGGAATCGTAACGTGCATGGCCAATCGCAGCCGGCTCGCGCCATCGATCTTCGCCGCCTCATAGAGCGCCGGATTAATGCTCGTCATCGCAGCCAAATACAGAATCGTTCCCCAGCCTAGACTTTGCCAGACGCCGGAGGTGACATATATAGCCGGGAACCACTGCGGCAATGAGATGAATGCAATCTTCTCAAGACCGATCGAGGCTAATATATTGTTGATCGGTCCCGTTAAGGAAACAATCTCTTTCACCATCCCCGCCACAATAACCATGGATATAAAATGAGGAAGGTAGGATACCGTCTGCACAAATTTCTTCCATTTGACCATTCTGAGTTCGTTCAGCAGCAACGCGAATAGTAAGGTAATAGGGAATTTAACCAATAGGTAGCTCACGCTTAAGTTAAGATCATTGAAGAACGCTCGCCAGAAAGTCGGGTCCTTCATGAACATCTCGAAGTACCTGAAGCCGACCCATTCCGATCCCAGAATATTTGGTCCGCCTTTATACTTCCGGAACGCAATGATGTTCCCGAGCATGGGCGCATACTTAAAAATGATGAAATAGAGGACGGGGATGACTAGAAAGGAATACAGCTTCCATTCCTTTTTCACATGTTGCCACAGCGGGGTTGAATCTGTACCCTTGACTTGCGCATGAGTTGCCATTGCGTGATCACTTCCTTACGAAAATTTACTCTAGCAGTACTCGAGCAGGAACACTCATTTCTATAACCAGCATGAAACCATCCTGGATATTCGATTCTTCCCATCTTGTAACCGTTCCCAAAAAGTACTGCCGCAATTAATAGCGAGTCTATCCTATTGCCCGCTCCGTCGCTCACTTAATGTAGTTGAATCGCCCTCCGGCAGCAATGTTCAATAACGGAAAAGCATGTGCAATAACGCAAAAATGACGATCATCAATTTGAGACAAACCTGCTATTTCCCTAATCCGCTGCAACTCCCCAGTCGGAGTTGCAGCGGCTACAGAGGAAGATAAGTGGGACGTATGCCTATTTTCCAATCCTTTAAATAGGCAGCTGCATAGGCTACAAGGTAAGCAATGAAAATGATAAGGGGAGAATGAATATGTACCGTCATTCAGGCTATCACTATCAATGGCATAATCCTATGCAAGACAACTGGAACAACAGTCATTGGAGGAATAATTGGAATCCTCATTATTACAATTGGAATAACAACAACAACAACAACAACAACTGGCATCCTTATGTTCACAACATTAAATTAACCGACTATGGACCAAGACCATTTGTAGTGAATATTGACCGAGCTACTAAGCAAAACAATACTTACCGAACCGCTTTATGGACAGGGAAACACTTTCAAGTGACGCTAATGAGTATTAATGTTGGAGATGACATCGGTTTAGAAGTTCATCCCACGACAGATCAATTCATACGTATTGAAGAAGGTCAGGGACTTGTTCAAATGGGCAATAGTAAAGAAAGAGTTGATTTTCAAGAAATGGCCTATGATGACTATGCCATTATGATACCTGCTGGAAAATGGCATAATCTTACCAATACGGGTAATACACCACTGAAGGTATACGTTATCTATGCTCCGCCTGAGCATCCGTTTGGTACGGTGCATGAAACAAAAGCAGTCGCCATGTCCGCTAACGAAGACTAATGTATCGAGAAGCAAGGGGATTGCACACCATTTAGCAGTAATTCAAATATAATTATTCCGACCAATTTACTTTATATAGGGCTATAAAAAAGTTCGATGCTCCCTCTCCACTTGGGAGAAAGCATCGAACTTTTTTGTTTCTATAGCCCGCCCCTATCAACCTTATTCCGTTGCGTTGCGTTGCGCGCTAGTCTTGTCGACTTGGATTTGCCATTCCAGTCTCAGCTAACGCTGTTTTTGAGCTTGTTGGCGGCAATCGGCCTCGGTTTCTGGCATCTAAGGTCGTTTTTGAGCTTAGATGGGCCTTCTCGGGCATAGACTAGCTAGTTTCAGTTCATCTAAGGTCGTTTTAGAGCTTATTGATGCGTTTCGAGCTCTCATGCCAGCATCTAAGGTCGTTTCTGAGCTTATTCCGGCCTCTGACCGCACGCATCAGCTCATTCGGACTCAGCTAACGCTATTTTTGAGCTTGTTGGTGACGATCGGCCTCGTTTCCAGGCATCTAAGG
The DNA here is from genome assembly GCF_059686975.1 of Paenibacillus xinjiangensis. Taxonomy (NCBI): domain Bacteria; kingdom Bacillati; phylum Bacillota; class Bacilli; order Caryophanales; family Paenibacillaceae; genus Paenibacillus; species Paenibacillus xinjiangensis. Next base: position 91,141 of record NZ_JCAALS010000013.1, read on the forward strand.
TCGTTTTCAAGCTTATTCCGGCGTGAGCCTACAGGCTGCTATTCTACAGAAGCGAGCAGCTCCAATGCCTCCTCATGATCTGGCTCAATCACTAACGCCTGCTTAGCATACTTCGCAGCACATGCTTCGTTCTCCAGCTCATAGCAGCATATAGCCATGCGATAGAGCTGCTCCGCGTCAGGCTGGCGCCCCTCATCCACTGCTTGCTCGAAGAATTGCAAAGCTTCCTCGAACTGATCAATCTGATACAGCAGCATGCCGCAGTCTACAGCCAAATGCTGGCGTTCCTCCACCTGATAGTAGCCTCCCCACATCACCTGAATGCCTCCGCGCAAATCCTCCCATTGCTCCTCATCCCCTTCATCCAGCAAGGTCGAGATTCGCTTGGCGCTCTGCAGGAACAATTGAGAGTCGTAGCTTCCCAGCCGCCAGAAAGAGTAGATCTGAGAGAGCTCCAGCTGCTCCAGATGCTCATCGAACCATTGCTTCATGCTGAAGAAGTCGTCCGGACCATACCGATCTACGAAGCGCCGATAAGCAAGACGGGTATGGGCATAGCTGCCCGGGGCGTCCAGCTTCAGCATACAGCCGACATTCAGGTTGCGATAATGATGCTCTGTGAAATAAGACTTCGCCCCCTGCTCTTCATAGAAAGCTTGGATGGCGTGATAATTAGCTGTCAGTGAGAAGCTTCCATGATGAATCAGCTTAGGAGGTGCTGCGAACGCCCAATTGTCCAGCCGATGATCCCCTTTATCTGCCGTAATCAATACGAACCCTTCCTGCGACAGCTTCCCCAGCCGTTCGAGGCAGGCAAGACCGCTCACCGGGAACAGAATATGCGAATCCTCAAGCTTACACTGATAGAGCTCGATCACGCTGCGATAAGGATAAGTATCCTGCTCATATTCAGGCGCTCTATAATAATGATATTCGGCCGAAGCCCGCTCCAGCTTATCCGATGCGCTAACCGCGTCCTCCGAGAACTCATAGGAAACTCTGCATTCATAGATGCTGCCCTCGTCGACGTAGAGCAGCTCTTGCGGAATACTATCGAAGAAGTAGTTCGCTACGATCAGCAGCGGCTGCGCCAGATCAGCTGGACTAATAATCATGCCCGACTGCGTCAAGCGCAGCTCGGTATCCTGCACAGCATCGAAGACGGCAAAGTCCAAGATGCCTTGCTCTACGAACGGAGACAGCCGCGGATGCTGCTGCCAGAAGGTCACATTTTTCTCAGCCAGATCACTCATGACATAACGATAAGGAGGAAGCTGTATCCCTGCATAATCGATGAGCTCGCTTAACTGCTTCATAATATGAAAGGCCAATCTCCCCGAGCCCGCACCAAGCTCCACAATCGTAACAGGCTCGGAGCCGCAGCCAAGCGCCGCACGATCCTGCAGAAACCCGAATATCATCTCGGCATAAGCCCTCGCGATCACCGGATTGCTCGTAATATATTGTGGTACTTCCTCACTCTGCCATGCTTGAATGCCTTGCTCCTCGAAATAAGCTCGCTGAAGCTCCCATATTGGAGACTCGCTAAACCGGTAAACAGTCTGTGTCATTAATCATTAACCCACTTTACTATATTTAGTATGTACTTACAGCAGCAGCAAAGCACCTATCAATACAATCCATAAGGAAGGAATCAGATTAATAATGATAGCTGTGCGCCTCCTGCGGTCGCGAATGATCCAAGCTGCAATAGCGCTTGCTAGAAGTGCCAGCGGATAAATCGTGATTCCGATGAAGAAAAGCGTGTTCCACACATGGATGCCTCCATCAAACACCATAACGGATAGCCCCCAGACGATAAGCCATGGTACTAGAGCGCATGTATAAATAATTTGACTAATGACAAGGTAAGTCTTCATCCTACACCCCTCACTCGAATTTGATTCTATAATAGCATAGGTTAACATCCTTATAGGAAACGAAGTTCCGCACTCGCTTACTTACTTCCTGCCCCTAGCAGAAGAAGTCTTTGTACTTATGTAAGCTTTTCCGTTATAGTAAAGACTTCTCCTTATACGTAATAGAAGCAAAGGACTGATCGCATGCAGCTCGCTACAAGTGAGCCCTATGTCATTACGAAAGATGAATTGATTCATAACGGCCTGACTATGTTGCAGGAATTAGGCTCAGATCCTATTTGCAGAGTATGTATTACGAATGGAGGCTCCTGCTGCCGAGGCTGCTCTAGCTTAATTAACGGGCTTGGCTGCCAGAGTCGTAATACGAGCTGTACCTCATGGCTGTGCGGCTATCTTAAGCTGTTATTGTACAGCGCACAAAGACTAGAAGCATGGAATGAATTCTGGGAGGACGTTCCCGGTATGGATTACAGACAGGATTTCACCCCTCCGCTGATCACCATGACCAAGCATCTGGAGATGCCTTCAATAACCGAGTGGGGCCAGGCATTAGCCAATGACCTGCAGAGCAAGCTGGACATTGATCAAGACAATCTGGATTTCATCATATTGGCATCCGAATTGGATGAAACCATTGATGAGATCATAACCACTACGGATCCCGCTATGATTGCTCTATTAAAGAGAAGACTTCATTCCCTGACCAAGGATTTGCATGAATTCAATACCACCATCTCAGCCCATTCAAGGTACAGCACAAAAAACGTCCATCCAAGTAACTTATAACCGGGATCGACGTTTTTTTCGTATGGTATTGGACAGCCGTTCAAGAATGCTTGTTTATAGGAATATGCCGATTAGCGGTAATGATAATCGCACGGCTTTGATTATAGGTTAGAATTTCAATAAGCTGTTCTGCCATATGCTTGGGTGTATATTTGAACCCGCCCTTCACCCATTCCATAATTAATCCGAAGAGCGCATAAGCGTTATAGCTGGATAACAAATCAGTGTTTATCGTAGGATGCACATTCACAAGTGATGATAAATCCTGTTGGAGCAATTGTATTAAGGTGTCACAAATTTTATTCTGAAACCCCGGCAAGGCATTGGAATTAACAATTATCGTGTAGAAATTGGAGTAAGCTGCAACATGCTCAAAAATCTTCACGGTGGAGGTCGTAAGCTCGCCAACAATTAATTTTTCTGTATGAAGGTACGGCTCCTTGAAGGCCCTTATCAAATCTTCCATGACATCATCAATCAGTTCATTCAGAAGCTCATCCTGCGACTGATAGTGCTTATAGAAGGTGCCACGATTCAGATCCGCAGTCGTCACAATATCTGTGATCGTAATTTTCTTGAAATCTTTGATTTCCATAAGCTCGGTCAACGCATTCTTCAATTCTTTCCTCGATTTGCTGACTCTTCGATTATTTTGTATCAACAAAACACCCTCTAAATGTTTATTTTGCATTCCTATTTATACAGATGCTTGTCTGACTATATATTTATGAACATTTTGAACTTCATTTGCTGATTGATACCTCAATTATAGAGGATTACACTAGGTATGTACAAATGTTTGCGTGCTTCGATTGTTTGTCTATTTCTCTACTCATTGCACAACAAATACACAACGTAAGGGAGATAATAAAACATGAAACTTCAACAAAAAGTAGCTGTTGTAACAGGTGCAGCATCTGGCATGGGAAAAGCAATTGCGGAATTGTACGCTAAGGAAGGTGCGAGTGTCATTGTAGCGGACCTTAACTTTGAAGGTGCAGCACAAGTGGCAGAAGGCATTATTAGCAATGGCGGAACAGCGCGTGCGATACAAGTAAACGTTGCCAAGCTTGAAGATATCGAGAATATGATTGATACAGCCGTAAGTGAATATGGTACTTTGGATATTCTGGTTAACAATGCTGGAATTATGGATGGCTTCGAGCCAGCTGGTGAAGTAACGGATGACAGATGGGATCTCATCTTCGATATTAATACCAAAAGCGTCATGCGTGCTACACGCAAAGCATTGCCTATTTTCCTTGAAAAAGGACAAGGTGTAATCGTCAATACAGCATCTACTGGCGGACTGAACGGCGGTCATGCAGGCGCTACTTATGTAGCATCGAAGCACGCGGTCGTAGGATTCACGAAAAGCACAGGATTTATGTATGCCAAAAACGGTATTCGCTGTAATGCGATCGCTCCAGGTGCAACTATCACTAACATCAGCGCCTCTATGAAAAATGTTAGCGAATTCGGTGTAAGCCGCTCGCAATTAACTCAATCCTTGATCCCTCGTGCGGGATCTGCAGAGGAAATTGCTAAGGTTGCCTTGTTCCTCGCTTCTGATGATTCCAGCTTCATTAATGGAACAGTCATAACGGCTGATGCTGGCTGGACTTCTGGTTTCTAATTGATTGAGCAGAAAACAAACAACTACACAGACGAATGTTCTTACGATCGCTTCTACAGAATCATTCGTCCGCTCCGTTGCCTTTACCATCTAAACTAAAGATCGCATAATAAAGAGGGGGTGTCCCATAAGTCATGAAAATGACGAAGGGACACCCCTCTTTTATTTGGTTAAACAGCAACCTACGCATTTTAATGTTCTTCCGATTGCCATTGCCCAGTGATTCCTCTGAATCAATGTTTTAAAGGTAGGAATCCCTTCACAAAAACGACCGCTGACGCTTCTCCAGAATCATTAAAATGCTCCGTTTGCCATTAACCTGTTCAAGAAATGCTCAAACTAAAATAACCGGGGATTCCGCCGGTTCCTGCTTCGAGGTTTGCCAAAAGTCAGCCTAGAGGTCGGGTGGCTTTCGCTTGCCCACAATTTGCTGAAGAAAGCTGCAAAGAGTCAAAATCGAAAAATAGCGTTACAGGGTCTGCAACGCTATTTGTATGAGAATCACTTCTTAATTTACTAATGCGAGCCGTTTCTTCAGCGAGTGAACCCTTTTGAGACGGCCCCTTTATTACTTAAGCCTTACGATATTTCTTCGTACGCTCATCCTCAATGACGCCGCTCCAGTTCAGTCCGAACCCGAAGTCATACTTGTTGTTATCGGAATCAACATAGCATTCCATGTCATGGGCAACGTCCTCGAATTGCTCCTCAACCGTCTTCATATTGGCAGGCATCTGCATTGGCAGCAGTCCAGAAGGCTCAACTTCTCCAGTAAGCACCTCCATGAGTGCCTGATCCTGAACACCGAAGTTAGCAATGATGGCGTTCACCTCGTTCTCGAATTCCTCGACGATTGCCGGATTAGACAACAGCATCGAGACGATGACCGGCTTGCCATCCATCTGCTTTCTCGTCTCCAGAACAGCCTCCAGATCGGCAATATTATGTGCTGTAACGGTTTTCCCCTTATAGGAGCGGTTTCTTACATCGTTGTCACGCGGGTCACCTGTGATACTGACCTCACGGGCATGCTCCGCAGTATACGTCTTGTATTGCAGGCTGATTGGCACATAACCGTTGCCGCCGTTATCCGCATCCTCTTGACTGTAGCCTACTCCCGCTTTAGGTCCCTCGATGAGCACGAGAGCGAAGTCAGCATCCGCCGGATTGTCAGTTACCTCGAAGTACTTCGACACAACGTCCAGATTCACCGGATACTCATGACTCTCTGGCGTTGGCATACCAATCCAATTCTTTCCTGCAGGTGTGAACCTCTTCGGAATAAAGACACGGCTGCGACGCGGAAGCGGCAGAACATTATCTTGGTTCTTGAGCAGCACGAATGATTTCAGCTGTGCCTCATAGCCGGCTTTCATGAAGTCCGGGTTACCTACAAGCCGCTCACTCTCTTCCGCCTGCAGATAAGGATTCTCGAAGAGTCCTACACGGAAGATATTCTTCAGCAGCCTTACAGCCGAACGCTCGAAGCGCGCCCGCATCTTAGCTTCGCCATGCTCTTCTACTCCCATCCGATAGGCTTCGAGAACAGGCTCAATGTCATTGTTGCCGCCGAATTGGTCTACACCCGCCATCAATAGCTTATAATGACGCTCGGCAACCGTTAGCCCTTCAACGCCCCAAGGCTTGCCCGAGATGAAGGTATCCTTGCTCTGCGATTCGTCAGCGGTAATGAGCCAATCCGTACAAACGACGCCATCATAGCCATATTGTTCACGGAGCAGATCATTGATGAGATAAGTGCTGTAGGAATTGCCGACATTCTCACCGTTAACTGTGTCTTGATCAGTAGAGATGGTGTAGTAAGGCATAACAGCTGAGGCTTGCCCGGTCTTGCCATCGAGCTTGAATGCACCTTCTGTAAAAGGAATCAGATGCTCTTCGAAGTTATTCCCCGGATACACCGCGTATTTGCCGCAGCCGAAGTGCGCATCCCTGCCGCCTTCTCCAGAGCCTCCGCCCGGCCAATGCTTCACCATCGCATTCACGCTATCGTAGCCCCAGCCGCCTGCAATCTCCTTATCCTCATCCGAGGTCTGGAAGCCGTCCACATAAGCACGTGCCATGTCAGTGGACAGCTGTGTATCTTCCCCGAAGGTACCATTGAATCGGAACCAGCGCGGGTCAGTTGCAATATCAATCTGCGGCGATAATGCGGTCGCAAGGCCAAGTCCGCGATATTCCTTCGCGGCAATATGACCGAACTCACGAGTGACTGCCGGATCGAATGTCGCTGCGAGACCTAATGTCTCCGGCCACATGGAGATTTTGCCGCCTGCTCCTGCATTAAATTCAGAGCTGGAATCAGAAGCATGCCGGGGATCTGAGCTGTTGTTCGCCGGGATGCCAAGACCTGTACCTTCTGCGAAGGATTGCACGACGTTGTTCCAGCGAGCTGCGACGTATGGACTCTGAACGCCAACAACGAGCACATGGCGCAGATTGTCTTTGCTGAGGAAGCTCTTCTGCTGATCAGTCAAATCCCAAGGATTCGCACCGCTGTCCTCGAAGGACTTGCCGCCATACGTACCTGGGAACCAAGTCGAGCTAGCTGCGGGAATGAACTGATGCGCGCTGTAGAGCATAAGCCCGGCTATCTGCTCAACCGTCATTTTGGAAGCAAGATCCTTCGCTCTCTCCTCCGGAGACAGCCGCCAATCCTCATAGGGATCAAGCTTGCCATCACCACTAAGATCTTTAAATTTCAAGCCATCCTGTTCTATAATCTTAACACCTGACGAGGTGGAATAACCTAAGGTTGGTCCGTTCTCGTTATGCACATACCCAATCTGTTCCTCAGTCATTATTTGTTTATTCGTCATCTATGATTCCCTCCACTTAATTGATTACGGAATGATCTGCATCCACTGGCCGTTTATTCGTTGAAGCTTGATTCACTTCCGGCAATGGCTTAATCGCAAGAATACCAGCCACGATACATAACGCTAGGAACAAGTAGAAGAAGGACCAGCTGCCAATCGCGAGCAATATAGGTGCAATAGCCGGAACGATCGACTGCGGCAGCGCATTGGCTACGTTCATCAGACCGAAGTCCTTCGCCGCATCCTCTTTGCGAGGAAGAATCCGTGAGACAAGCGCCATATCCACTGCGCTGAAGCAGCCATAGCCAAGACCGATGATCGCCGATGCAGCAATAAACACGCTGTACTGCGGAATATAAGCAAAAGCAAGAATACCAATGATCATGATAGCCGCTGAGCCATAAAGGAACGGTTTTTGCTTGCCAAATTTATCAGACAGAATACCGCCGAATATACTTGTCGCTGCCATGGCCAGCATGGTAATAATGTTGATGGTTCCTACGCTTGCCGTTGCTTCTGCCTCTGAGAAGCCCATACGGTTCACAAGCATAACGGTCAAATACAAGGTGCTGCAATATCCCATCATGAGTAGAAATTTAGAGACGATAGCCCAAGTGAAGGAAGGGAATTTGCGCGGGCTAGGATAAATGCCAGCCAGCTTAGCGCCTAGAGTCTGCTTCTCTTTCTCCACACGAACAAGCTCAATCTTGCCTTCTCTGATCAGGAACAAGCTAATGATAGGACCAGCCATTCCGATTATACTAACGGTCAGCCATTTCATTTCCGTAGGAATTGAGGTAAGTAGGATCATCAGTACCATTCCGATACCCATTCCAATCGTCATGACCATGCCAGCTATGCCTGACATTGTGCCTTGCTTCTCTTGCGGCACTTGATCTGGTATAAGAGCTGTATAGGCAGCCATGCCGAAGTTGAAGAACAATTGTGCAATAGCCCAGCCAACAAGGACCTGCCATATTTCCGTTGCGAAGCCAATATATGCAACTGCTGCACTCCCAACCAATGGACCAATTAAGATCCAAGTACGACGCCGGCCAAAAGCATTGTTCGTCCGATCGCTGAGCGCACCGCCAAGTGGGTTGCCAATTAATGCGAACAAAGCGCCAATTGCAGCAACAAGACCGTAGGAAGAGGTGTATCCATCCGGATCAATCTGGATTATTTTGAACGTAAGCAGCAGTACCGCCGGAGTCATGAGCGCAAGCATCATCCCGCCATTGCCGATCAACATCGCTAACGCTAATCTCCGAAATGGAGTAGTTAATTGTCCTTTTACTGTTTCAGCCATAAGGGCTACCTCCTAATAAACTCTGTTTGAATATCTAGTAGTAAGCGCTTTCCGAAATCGTTTACAATTTAGATTATATAAGAAAAAGCCTGTCCGTCGACAGGCTGCAGCTTACTCTCTTATGGGGTGATATTTAATGTCTTTCCTGAAAGCGCTTCAATAACCTTGGACTTGCCACATTAACAATTAACCCAATAGCTATACCCTAAGCATCGGAATGAGCTCTACAAGCTCGACGGCATGAGGCTCCAATATCGATATGCTCGTCATGTCGTTATCCAGCTCCACCTCGCTGACACGTCTGTGAGGATGAGCATGCAGCTTCAAATAGCGAATATCCTCCTTCGTAAGCGACGCTGGCGCTCCCATGGCAAGCCAAGCATCGTAACTGCTGCCATGCTTGCGGTTTAATGAATGTGTAACTACACGGTACTTGCCGCTAGTCAGGCCCTTCAGCTCCACCTCAAGCTTGATCGTCTTGTCCTCCTTGAAGCCGTTATAGCGATTCAACTCGTCTATAAAGGAGGTATCACCCAGCGCGTACAGCTCGTCGTAGTGACAATAGTTGAAGGATAGAATTTGATATCCCCCTCGTCCGGCCGTCACGATATAACCCTCTCCGCGGGCTATCAGCTTATCCCCCAGCTTGGCTAGCAGTTCATAGGCGAACAAGCCGGCTTTGGGAATGCCATACTGCGCAATCAGTCCAAGCCCTCCGTGGAACAGCTGAGAAGAGGCCGCTGTCTCCTCTATATTATCGCTAAGCACCCAGTATCCGAATCCTTCGATTGTATCGAGATTATCGACTATATTTTTCACAATATAAGCGGCTTTGTACAATGTATCATTCGTTAATTCTCGATGATAGGCTGTAGAGTTCCACTCGGTTAGATACTGCTCTCGATCCGCCAAGCCATGCTCAGCCAGCAGGCTTCGCTCTCTACTCAGCATGTCCTTCAAATAATCAGGATTCGCTGAAATGCCCATAAACTCTGTGAGCAGCTGACGATAAGATTGCAGCTTGAACCATTCATCCAACTGTCCAGTCTCCCAGTTCAGCTCATCCAGATCCTCATGCGGATAGAAATGAAGGGGGAAGAAATCCGGCAAGCAATCGTTCTCTCGGCAATAGCTGATGAATGCATGGAACAACAGCTTCGATGAGAATGTGATGACTCTGCCTGGCGCCCCAATCAGCAGGTTGCTTGAGATCGACTTGAGCGCATGATAGGTCTGACGGTACATCTCCATATAATTCTCTAACGTGCCTGGCATAAAGATTTGCAGCTCTGGCTCGTTCCAGAACTCGAACCGCCAGCTCTCCACCTCCTCGAGCCCATAACGATTAATACAGTGGCGCATGAATCGATCCACCAGCTCACCCCAGCGGTCCATCGTCTTCGGAGGGCTCACACAGCTGGAGCGATAGAACACCGTCATGCTCTTATCGGCTGCCATATCTGCAGGCATGAAGCCTAATTCAACGAATGGCTTGAGGCCGATAGACAGCAGGAAGTCAAACAGCTGATCGATCAGTCTGAAGTTGAAGCGCGGCTCACCCTGATCATTCTCTTGATAGACCATCATGCTGTCATCGAATATACCGTGAAACCGCAAATAACGAAAAGCTGAAATCTGCTGCATATAACGCAGCTGCTCCTGCACATCCGCATGGAGCCCTTCCTTCGCTTTGCCGATCGTAATGAGGTTTTTCCACGTATGCCTGAGGGGCTGGCTGCTCCCCGTAACGTCAACCTTAACGTTCATCAGCTCCAGCGTCTGTACATCGGTCGATAGGAACGATTGCCCACGCTGCAAATACTGATTAATAATGCCAAGCGCGTTGGACTGGCTGAATGCAAAATAGTTCGAAGAAGACGACTCCTGATCCGCCTCTAGCTCCGGACGATATTGATTCCGATATTCATTCGGTGTCATCTTATATTTGGTCTTAAAGGCTGTATAGAAGGATTTGGCGTTCGGGAACCCATGCTCGAGCGCAAGATCTGCAATGGATACCTCGTCGCTGCGCAGAAGGCCCTCGACTGCATTTTTGAGCCGAATGCTCGTCAGATAGGACTGGAAGTTCAGACCGATATTCTCGCTGAAGAACTTGGATAAATACGGGACAGATAGAAACTCGCTCTCTGCTATGGCCTGCAGCGTCACCGGTTCCTTGTAATTGTCCTCAATATAACGAATAATACGAAGCATTCGCTCCATGTACTTCTCATTCATTGCGCCACTGGTCGTCTGGGTCTTGAACTGCTTCATTAAGATTGTAAAAATACTGAGCAGTCTCACCTGCATCTCCAGCACGTAGACCTCACTCTTCTTGTGCTTGAGCTGAACCATCTCCGCCATGAACTGACGGATGCGATCCAGCGCCAGTCTTTGCTCACTGCCAGCAGATCGAGAGTTGCATCCGAATTGGATATGTTCGATTCCTCTGATGTGTTCATTCAAATAGGAGGTAGGAATCTGAAAGGTCGCGATAATATTCTGATCTAGACCGATCACCTCATGCACATGGCAGTCATTAATAAGCAGGACATCCCCCTCGAGCAGAGAGAATTGCTCATTGTTCACAGTTACTTCCAGCTTGCCGCGCAGGACGAAGATCATCTCTAGACTATTATGCCAATGGCTGGGTACATAATTAACGCTATGTAGAGAAACGTCGAATGGCAAGGCGTCGCCGGTCTCTACCATTTCATAGATGGAATTTCGCATAGGTGGACCTCCTTACCGAACTAACAGATGCAATCATTGTATTCATATTAGCATTAACGAGGGACGTTTGTCCTATGCCAGCCACCTCAATAACAATAGCTAAGCCGACCAAAAAAAAACCGATCCGAACACCGCAGTGTGTCAGATCGGTATCACCGCCTGTCTTTTTCTCCTCCGAGCTTGAACTTCATGAGGTTCACGTATCACTCCACAGCAGAATCCAAGGAGGTATGTATATCCCCTCCCGGATTCTCTAATTATTGGATTAGGCCTGCTGCCTCCAGCATTCTATTCATAATGACCGCTGTCTCTGCCCTTGTAATAGAACGCTCAGGACTGGCAAGACCATCACTTCCTTCAATAATACCCAGCTTCATCGACAATGCCGCAGCAGCTTTCGCCCATCCAGCAACGCTCGAGGAATCTGTAAAGCCTAGTAGCTGCGCATCTATATCCTCATTCGTCATCACTATCTCTTGACCAGCAAGCTGTAATGCACGCTGCACAATCACCATCGCCTCCTGACGGGTAATCGATTGGCCTGGACCGAACCCCGATCCGCTGTAGCCCTGAATCAAGCCATACTGCTGACCGATTGCCACTGAGGTATAATACCAATCCTTCGCTTCAACATCGGTAAAGGCTGTCGATTGATCGGCTTCCCTCAGGCCTAATGCCCGAACCATTATTGCTGTAAATTCTGCCCGAGTAATCGCTGTATCTGGCGCGAAATGTGTGTCATCCACACCGCTTACGATCAGCCTTGCACCCATCTCCTCTACAATGTCTTTCGACCAATGGCTGGCCAGATCCACGAATGATTGTTCATTATAAATGACAGAGTAGATACTGTTGGTCAGGCTATTAATGACAGCATAATAACGACCATCTTGCTCCACTAGCTTGGTAGGCACATGTGCAATAGTTCCATCCGACTTCACCACAACACCTGTTGTGAATTGATCCACAGTAATGCCGTCTGGAATGACAATCCTTCTCTCGACATAACGATTGAATTGCCTGATATCCACAGTCTTGCCATTATAGGCAGCCGTCATTTGAAAATCCACTGCTGGTGCTACAAACAAGATATTCCCGTTGTTCACCTTCTGGAAAGCAGCTTCAGGGGAATCTGGTGATAGCTTCGTAATGGTAACGTTGACCGCCAGATCCTTCAGCTCCAATTGTCCCCCGAATTGCGAGGACAATGCATCCAGCTCGATCTCACTTCCTGGAACACTATACGATGCAGCTGCAGTCTGCAGCTGCAAGGTAATGCCTTTCAATGTCAGGCTTGCAGCGATTGGACCACTCAGCATAACGGAAACCTGATCCGACTCTTTGAGGTATGGAATCGTAATCGTTGCGTGTTGATCTATTGTAGCAAGTATCGGCAGCAGTTTATTATCATCGAGCGTAATGGTCGTTATCGTACGGCCATCGCTTGACGTAGTAGTACTCGCTGTAGCAAACTGCTCATGAACAGCTCCGTTTATGGTTATAGCAAGACTCTCCGTACTTGGTTGAGTAGGTGTAGATGTCGAACCAGAACCAGAACCAGAACCAGAGCCTCCGGTTACCGTAAACGTTACATAAGCATTGGATTCTGCATAGACCTCTCCATCACTGCCATTCCACTCCAGCGTGGTTGTTCCTCTCCATCCGCTTCTTGGTGTATAGGTCAGCTTCGCAGCATCCGCCATGTCTATCGACTGGCCAGCGATCACAGCTGTACCATCCAGCTTAATCGCTCCATATTCCGGAAGGGTTATGAGCTGAATACTCTGTAGTCCGCCTCCATCCTCATTACTGTACCTGAAGTCATCTCCAGACAATGCAATGATATCCGTATTTTCGCCTGTTCGCGAGACATTCGAGAGCTGCGGCAACGACTTGTAATCAATCGTATCCGATAGGCTCACATTGGTATTGTCTAGAGCATCTCTCAGCTCCATGTATACCGTCTTCGTTCCTTTACCAGCTTCCAGCGTCCAGTCCTTGCTATAGGCAGTTGACTCCACGGCTTCCCATTCACTCCAGCTGGTCAGATCATTCGAGAATCTCGCATGCACGCCCCCGATTCCGCCAACATCCTCTGCTGTAACGGTCAATATCGTTTGTTGATGTCTAGCTGTCACATCTCCATTCTGAATGACAATCGTACCTGTTGGCGCGGTCATATCCAGGGTTATACCTGCTTCATAAGCTAGGCTGGTTAGGCCCTTTTCATCGCGAAGCTGCATGTATACCGTTTTGTCTCCATCTTGCGTAGAGAGCGTCCATGCTTTGGTTGCTGCAAAAGGCTCCCATACTCCCCATGCCGCACCGTCGTTAGAGAAGCGCATGTCCAGTGTGTCACCATCAGGATCGGAGGCAGTCAGCTGCATGGTAATGTCTCGTGTACCAATGACTTCTGCATCGCTTTGAATAAGGAGCGTTCCTTCGGGTGCTTCATTCACATCATTAACTGTAATGAGGAAGACCTTCTCCAGAGTGTGGCCCGAAGAATCCTTCACCTGAACACGAATGCTGTAGCTCGATTGAGTCTCATAATCCAAGCCCGTATTAAGCACAAGCTCCGCCTCATCCAGAATGAAACGTGTGTTATCCGTATCTCCTGCCCCACTGAAAAGTGTGTACGTCAGCGTCTCGTCTTGATCCGTATCCGATGCACTGAAGGACCCTATGGTTGTTCCAACAGGTTCATTCTCGTCTATCGTTGTTGAAGACAAGCTGAGCTCCGTAGGCGCTTCGTTGAGGTTAACTACCGTTATAACAAAGGTCTTCTCGTAACTAAGCGCAGGAACGCCATCATCCGTCACTCGTACCCGAATCTCATAGCTGTCTCTGGCTTCATAATCAAAAATAGCATTGGTAAGCAGCTGATCATTCACAATCTGAAAGCTGCTATTGTCCGTGCTTCCAGCTCCAGTCACTAGGCTATAGACTAAGGCATCACCAATATTCTCGTCGATAGCGCCAAACGTTCCTACCAACGTTCCCGACGGCTGATTCTCCTCAATCGACGTTCCCGTTAACCTCACATCTGTTGGTGCCTCATTAGCATCCTCAACCGTGATGGTGAACACTTTCTCATAGCTTAGACCCCCGCTGTCTGTTACTCGAACACGGATGCTGTAGTTCGATTGCGTCTCGAAGTCAAGGTTAGCTGCCGTCTGCAGCCTATTGCCAGAGATGCTGAAGCTGCTGTTATCTGTGCTGCCAGCTCCACTTACTAAGGTAAAGGTGAAGTTCTCATCTGTATCCGGGTCTGTAGCGCTTAAACTTCCCACTGTTGTGCCAACTGCTGCATTCTCGGGTATGATTGAATGCGATATCGTCATCTCTGTGGGATCTTCGTTCACATTCAAGACCTCAATTGTAAAGCTCTTCTCGAATGTAAGGCCCGCTGAGTCTGTCACCCTCACAAGAATACTGTAGGAAGATTGGGCTTCGTAATCAATGCTCGCGGCTGCTAATAGCGCATTACCACTAATCTCGAAGCGGTCGTTATCCGTATCTCCAGAGCCGCTCACCAAACTATAAGTAAAGCTCTCTCCTGCATTATTATCCACAGCGCTAAGTGTCCCTACCGTTGTGCCTGCGGCATTATTCTCAGCAATCTGAGTGTTAGAAAGCGTAATATTCGTAGGAGCCGATGCCTCCACTACACTGTTCAGAACCTGAATATGAGTGGTACTTCGAATAGCGATGTCTGCTTTGTCATCACCATTGAAATCACCAGCAGTCAGAATACCTGTAGCCGCCCCAAAAGGATAGTTCCATAAAGGCCCAAAGGTTCCATCTGTATTGCCGAATAGAATCGCAAGATTAGCAGCCTGCACACCTCCAGCCAGATCAAGCACGCCATCTCCATCGAAATCTCCTACTGTAATATCAAGAGGGTAATTACCTAGATGGTAGGATGAGTACGATCCGAATGACCCATCTCCTTGGCCAAGAAGGACGTTTGCACTATGGTCACCATTCGAAGCTAAAGCCAAGTCCATATTGCCATCCGAGTTAAAATCAGCAGCATGAATGGCTAGAGGCGATTGGCCAGTACTGTAATTCATGCTCGGGCCAAATGAAATCACGTTCCCAGCTCCACTATTGAGCAGTACACTTATATTATGTGAACCATGATTAGTAGTAGCAAGATCCATCCTGCCATCTCCATCAAAGTCGGCTGCCACTAAACTTCTCGGATATACCCCTACTGGCAGCTGTGTTTGTACCACGAAAGTCCCATCTCCAGCACCTTCTAGAACCGACAAGTTATTTGAATTATAGTTAGAAACGACAATATCTACCTCGCCATCCCCGTTCAAATCCGTGGTAACGACATCAATCGGCCAGACCCCGACTGGAATCGAGCTAGATACCTCGAAGCTCCCGTCTCCATCTCCCTTTAGGATGCTGATCGAATTCTCATTCGCACTGGTAACAACGATATCCGCCTTGCCATCATGGTCGAAGTCCGCAATTGCAAGTCCCCTAGGGTTCGCCCCTACACTCACATCCTTCTGAGCTTGGAAGGTCCCATCTCCATTACCTAACAGGATAGATACACTATTGTTTCCTATATCCACAACTATTAAATCTTCTTTACCATCTCCATTAACATCCGAACTCTCTACGTCAATGATATTACTACCGTTATAATATTGAACCTCATCCTGGAACACCGGCGCCGCGGCATACCCTTGCACAGGTGCGGCTAGCAGTGACAAACACAGCACTATCGGCAGCAGTTTGTATCGTAGAGTCCCTTTTGTTAAAAATCCCATCTTCCATCTCCCTTTCGACAAATACTGCTATAATCATACAACCAAATCCATCCATATGTAATCCTAATTCGAGAGATTTTCAGATTCTAGCTGAGATGTGCCAGGCCAACAGGAAGAGCCCGCTCCTCCTCAAGTGGAGAAACGGGCCCTTCCTGTACGAACGGGCAGGTCAAGCTGCCCTAACCACCATTCTTTTTCTCAAAATTATAGGTGCCGCTAAACAGATTATCGTCGTGGAAAGCAAGGATTAACATATCGTAATGTTCACTCTCTAAAATATTCTGTAGGCTGAATTCCGAATAATAGCGATTATCGAGAACGGTCAGTTTGTTGAAATGCTGAGCTAAATACGGCGTAATGGGGTTCATGTAGGAATCCTTCAGCAGCAGGACATTCAATTGATTGTTCGCCTGTGGGTTCTCATAGGCGATTTTTTGTCTGTCTCCCCCATAGATGGTGCCATAGGCATACGTACTTCGACCTCTTTTGAACCCGTAGAAATCGTCAAAGTCTGATACTGTCTCCGTACCATCCTTATTAATCACTTCGAAGTTCGCGAAGGAGAACGGGGTCTTAGGCTCGTAAATAATCGTTCGATCTGCCTTCTTCGGATTGATCACGTAATTGATCTGATTATTATAGCTGCCTTCGAATCTGCCGTCTATCAGCTGAGAGATGTTGATCTCATTCAAGGACATCGGCTGATCTTCGAATAGAGGCGATCTGTCCGAGATTTGGGTAATCATTTCTTGATACGCGGAGAAAGCGCCTTGGATATTCCAATGATGGTCGGTCTCCAAGTACAGCTCCTCCAGCTCTGCCTTCGTGTACGTATCGAACCTGTCCCCGACATCAACAACTTGAATAGCCGGATCGATCTTAGACAAGAAATACTGCTTCGACTTGATATAAGAATCCGTCTGCAGATAGGCCGGGTACAAATGCATCAAGGCTTTGGTTCTCGATGGATTGAAGACGAAGTACGTTTCTGTCCCTTCAGCCTCGGCGAACGTAACTGCCTCGCTTAGCTTGGCGAGCGAGGCATCGATCTGATTCGTATAGACGACTTTGCTAGGTACAGGGAATATCCACTTATTGTTCGTTATGACAAGCTTGGACACAATACGGGCATCCTTTACCTTGGTCCCATCCTCCGGCTTCTGCGGGGTATTCGCATGGAGGATGTTCTCGACCAGCATGGAGTTGAACATTTTGGAATTTTGCTGATTCTGATACGCCCAAACCATCTCGTCACGGAACACAATTTGATCATTCAAGTACTGGTTCATATCCTCGAAGAAGCTTCGTGATGCCAATGCATGGGTGCTGATCGTGGGCAGCTTGCTTAACGTTCTATTCTCGCTGATGGAGAAGCTCTTATCCGGCAGAATAAGGCTGGTTATGGAGAACCCGCCAATAATGACTAAGAAGGTTACCATATATACGATTGAGATTGATTTATTCACGGTATGGATACTCCCTTGCTAACCTTGTTGTATGACATTTAGAATCTAAAATATAAGAAAGGATTATACGTTGAGCTAACCAAATACAAGATTACTTCTACCAATAAGAAAAAGTAAAATACGAACGCAACAGCGGCTTGTATGCCAGCCAGCGGCTTATTGAATCGCAGCTTCTGCAGCTTCGGGAATAGGGGAGCAGCAACTAGACAAGCAATAGTAAGATAGAGCCAATTCAAAGACAGCAGCGAGAGAGCCTGAGCATCGAACAGCTCATCGCCACGTGTATGGAACATCGCCGTAATGAAATCTGTTGCGTAACCCATGTTGTCAGCGCGGAAGAACACCCATCCGATCATGACAAGCAGCAGCACCACCACATGATTAAGCGGATATAGCCTAGACAGCAGCCTCTCTAGACCTGCTTTCTCTAGCGCGATCAAAATGCCGTAGTAGAGTCCCCAAGCAATGAAGGTCCAGCTCGCTCCATGCCAGAGCCCAGTTAGCGCCCATACGATAAACAAGTTGCGATATATTTTCCACCGAGCAACCCGGCTTCCGCCGAGCGGGATATATACATAATCTCTGAACCAACTGCCCAGAGAGATATGCCAGCGTCTCCAGAACTCTGATATGCTCTTAGCTATGTATGGATAATTGAAATTCTCTGCGAACTCGAACCCGAACATTTTGCCTAACCCGATAGCCATATCGCTATAACCCGAGAAATCAAAGTAGATTTGCAGCGTATAAGCAATAATGCCAATCCAGGCACTGCCGGTTGACAGGTCTGTAGTAGACGTCATGAATACGGTATCGGCCGCAGCCCCCAGAGGGTTAGCTAACAGTATTTTTTTGGACAAGCCTAGAATGAACCGTTGAATCCCTTCAGCGAATTGCGTCGAGGAGAATACGCGCTTGCTAAGCTGCTCAGCGACTGCATTGTAACGGATGATAGGCCCTGCTACCAGCTGCGGGAAAAAGGTAATATACAGCGATAATTTGAATAAATTGCGCTGCGCTTCTTCTTTTTTTCTATACACATCTATTAAATAGCTAAGCGCATGAAACGTATAAAATGAAATGCCTATCGGCAGTGGGATCGGCTGCAGCTGTAGATCCGTACGCAAGGCAGCATTGATCATATCGACGATGAAGTTCGCGTATTTGAAAAACCCCAGGAGCCCAACATTCACTATAATGGCAAAGGCAAGTATCGCCTTCCTCTTATTCTCGCTGTGCTGTGCTCTATCGATCCAAATTCCATAACCATAGTTAATGAGTATGGATACTAGCATCAGCAGCACATACCTCGGCTCACCCCAGGCATAGAAGACCAAGCTGAACAGTAATAGAATTATATTCTTGAATGCGAATGGTACAGCAAAATACAGCGCAAGGACGAGAGGTAGAAAGAAAAATAAAAAGATGACTGAACTAAAAACCAAACCAAACTTCCCCCTCATGTTGGATGATGCAGGCGATGAACAGCCTATAATTTGACATATCATAAATGTCCTTGAACATTATACTCTATGTTCTCGTACTGTTACAAATTAGGAACTTTTCATATAATCGAACAATGGATTGTTGAAACATAGCAAAAAAGACCGGTTTCCCAGTCCTTATTGCTGTTATTATTGTAGTTTACTAGCAAACTGAGCAAGCTTCTCGGACATTCGCTTAATTTCCTCAATGAATGTAGACGTATGCTGAACAGAATCCGCCTGCTCTTGTCCGATCACAGCTATTTTCTCAATAGACACCGCCATTTGATTCGTAACTTCCTTAATCTGCATCATGGTTTCATTAATGTTCTGGGTGGACGCTACCGTTTCTTGGGAGAACTTCCGAATTTCCTTGGCAACGACTTCGAAGCCTCTCCCTTTCTCCCCTGCATGTGCTGCTTCTATAGCTGCGTTCAGCCCGAGTAAGTTCGTCTGATCCGCAACTCTTTTGATAATGGATAGAACCTCGGTTGAATTCTCTATATCTTGCCCAGCCTGCTGAGATTGGATAAGCAATTGCTGAGAGAAGCCGGCGAGTGAGTTAGAGCCATATGCAATATTCGTGATTTGATCATTCGCTTGCGATAGTGAGATGGAGATCTGCTCGGCAATGGCTTTTAATTCGCTCTGCTTGCGGATTTGAACCGCAATTCCGCCAATGACACGGCCCGCTTCGTCATGAAGAGGGGTTGCCGTACCTGTAAACTCATAGCCATAGAAGCTAGCTGGCACATCCGCCTTCAATGCTTGGTTGTCACGTATCGCTATGTAGAGCGGCTCTTGTTTATTAAGCAGCTGGCCTTCCTTAATAGCTAGATTGATAGACTCCCCAGGGAAATACGCTATAAACTTCTCCAAATCACAGATAGCTATCGATAGATCAGCCGGTATTGCGGCTTTAAGTATAGGTATATGTGCTACAAGTTTATCCAAAGAATCAATGTTATTCCTCACAAAATCAAGTCCCCATTTCTTCAATACATTAATTAAAGTGTAACTATTTTACTACACCTAGTACTATCGGCTGGAAGACTCATTTCGAGAAGGGTTCGGGCAACTATTCTTGCTATAAGAGCATAATGAAGAAGGTCGACCTGATTGGCCGACCTTCTTCGGGGGGATATGAAATAGTACGCTCCTAAGCTGATAGTCTATAGCTGTCTGTCAGTCTTCGGATAGACTTCACTTGTATGAGCTTCGTATAAATGATAAACCCAACTACGCCGCCAATGGTATTGGCGATGATATCATTAATATCCGTACTTCTGCCGTTGCCAAGAGTAATCCGGAGGAGCAGCTGTAGAAGCTCCAGAGAGAGGCTTACACCAATCGAGAATTTCGCAATACTCGCAACAAACGTCTTCGCTCCAAAGTACAGGAGCAGCGCCAGTAATAGAGGAACGATAACGGTCCATGATGGTATTGGTATTGTGAAGGAAATAGACATCTTTCTCTACTCAATCGGCAGCAGGAAGCACAATCTTCGTCTCCAGCTCTTTCAAGAATTGATCTTCCTGCACAACCTCTGCGAAGTCGTCTTTGATTACAAAGGGTTTGACCGTTAGATATTGGCTTGCTCCCGGAGTAGAAGCATATCGGCGATCAAATACAAGTCTATTCCCCTCCAAGATGCCTTCTCCGTTCAGCGCAGTCAGCTGCCGTCCTTGATCGTCATACACAGCTACTCCGAGCTTGATCAGACGCTTTTCCTGCTTGCTAGTCAGGGTCTTCGCCTCTGTGAGCGCTATGGAGGTTGTTACGCGAGTGGTGATCGGTGTTACAGACACCTCAGCGACGGAAAAGGTATATTCACTACCCGTAGTGATGACATTCGGGCTCGTCTGAATCGCTTGCTCCGTTGTTCTCACGAACGGAATATCTACGACAAATTCATGATCAATCCCACTCAGCTTGATCGTCAATTCTGACTGGAAGGAATCCGGAGTAGCTGCCGGATCCACTACTTGTTCTATGACTATCGTATTCGGATGAGCTTCACCTGCGCTGCCGTAGAATACGCCACTCTGCGACTTGCCGTCGATTGTTAGAACCACATTGTCAATCGCCTGACTAAGCGTCATATTCTTATTGCCGTTGTTATAGACTCCATCGTTAAGATTCGGTGCTGACACGTTCAATAGTACAACAGCTCGGTTACCGTCATACAGGGTCTCTGTCACTTCAAGACTTACATCTTCATAGGACACCCTTTCATTAACGGAGGCTGTAAGACCGAGGTCGCCAGCTGTACGGAGTCCCATGTCGCCTTGTATCGTGCTGAAGATGCTATTGATCACTGGAATGCTCCTCAATGCATCTGCCATAACCGGCGATACGAATGCGGAGGAGAATGCAGTGACCCCTAGAATGCCTGCCGCTGCCGTTGCAATGGTGAACTTGCGCAGCCCTGATGAAGCCTTCGCTCTTCCGCTGCTCGAGGTTTGCTGCCTCGATAATAAGGCATAGGTATCATCAAGACGAGCTCTGACAAGAGGGGACATCTCCGTATTGCTTGTATCCAGCTTTTCAAATTCCTTATCTATATTAAATGTTGCCATAGTTCATGTTCCCTTCACGAAAATTAGTTAACGTTCGTTGCAACGTATCACGTGCTCGAAAAAGTCGCATCTTCACGGCGCTTTCCGAAATATTAAGTACTCGAGCCACCTGGCGCAGCGGAAGATCTTCGAAATAATGAAGAATGACCGCAATGCGCTGTGGCTCCTCTAATTGGTTAACAGCTTCTCTCAGATCGACCTTCTCATAATCATCAGAGTGAGTGGCAATTGGCGGAACCTCGTCATAATAAACCGCATCTGTTCGCTTCGCTATAATGCTGTGGCATTCGTTGATTAAGATCCTGAACACCCATGTCTTGAAAAACTTCGGCTCCCTTAGCGAACCAACAGCCTTGTAAGCCTTAAGGATTGTTTCTTGTAAGGCATCCGCCACATCTTCCTCTTTGTGCAGTATGGATTTGGCCATATAGTACAGAGAGTTTTCTAGCTGCTTGATCAGTTGGATAAAAGCATCAGAGTCGCCTGCTTTTGCTTTTACGGCAAGTTTTGTAAGCTCCACATCTTGTTCTCCTTTCTTGTTTGTCTGTCTGTCTGTCTATTAATTAGAGCGATAGGATCGTGAAATGGTCACTTCTTATTTTTTAATTTTAATTGTATTGGATTAGGTTAGGTTAGGTTAGGTTAGGTTATAATAAATATTTAAAAAAATGATAACGATATGATCATCACACCACAACAAAAAAAGCCGCATTGCGGCTTTTTCATGTATTTCTTCTAGGAATGCTTCATTAATGCCGTTCTTGCTCGATGTTACTGATCAATTCTTCAATCACCGAATCCGGTGAACGCTCTCCCAACCAGCTTTGGCCGAACATTTGGATGAGCTTCACGACTGGGAAGTCCTCCCAGAAACCAACGAATTCTTCGTTTAATATCATCTTGTCGACCACATGCTCGTTCATTTCGGCTAAGAACCTCTCGAGCACTGTCTTCGCCGCCGGATCATTCAGCCAATCCGTAAGCAAGCTGAATTTATGGAAGGAAGCCTCCTCCTTGCCAAAATCGCAGAGCATCCGTTCTCTTATCCGGATATCTCTTGAGGAGCTTCCGATTACGATTTGATAATAGCCCGTTTCGGCGACCCATTTGCCAAATTTCGTATTGTAATAGGAGAAGTCGCGTTCCTCGAGAGTGAAGGAAACCTCCTTGCTTTCACCAGCTTCAAGAGCAATCTTATCAAAAGCTTTCAGCTCTTTTTCCGGACGAGCCCACTTGCATTCCTCATCATGAATATAAAGCTGTACCACTTCTTTACCGAACCTGCTGCCGTTATTCGTGACCGTGAAGGACACGGTTACAGCTCCGTCTTGCTGCTGCTTGGTCTTCAGACCAGAATAGACAAAGGACGTATAGGATAATCCATGTCCGAACGGGAACTCTGGCGCCAGCTCTTTTTTATCGTAGTACCGATATCCAACGAACAGCCCTTCGCGGTAATAGAGCTTACCGTTCTCGCCTCGTATACGCATATGAGATGGATTGTCGGAGAGCTTCACCGGGAACGTCTCGGACAGCTTGCCAGACGGATTAATGAGGCCAAACAAAATGTCGGCAATTGCTTTACCGCTTCCTTGGCCACTTAACCACGAATGGATCACACCAGGAACTTGCTGCACCCAAGGGCGCATCGCCATCGCGCTGCCGCTGCTCGTCACGACAATACATCGCGGCTGTACAGCTGCTACTGCCTGGATCAGCCTCACTTGATGCAAGGGCAGCTCGATTCCTTTCAAATCATGCATTTCTGATTCTGCATATTCAGGCTGACCCACGAACAATATCGCAGCATCAGAAGACGCAGCAAGCGCAACACTCTCCTCAATTAGCCGTTCGTCCGTGCGATCGTCTTGAGGATAGCCCTCAGCATATCCGAGCGAGACCGAATCTCCTGCAGCCATTCGCATTTCCTCAATAGGAATATCGATGCGGGTCGGCGTTACTTTTGCGCTGCCCGCGCCTTGAATTCGCGGCTGTGTGGCGAATCTGCCGATAACGGCAACGCTATTCAGACGGGAGGCATCCAGCGGAAGAATGTCATTGTCGTTTTTGAGCAGCACAATGCTTTCAGCGGCCGCTTTCCTTGCAAGCTCATGATAATCGATACCATCGGCCATATTCCCTGCAGCATCGGTCGTCTTGGACACTAGCTCTAGTATGCGGCGTACAGAATCATCAAGCTTTGCTTCGGATAACGTCCCGTTCTTCACTGCGTCGACAATAGCCTTCGAATTATAATCGGCTGGTCCCGGCATTTCTAGGTCAAGTCCTGCTTTAAGACCGCGAATCCGGTCGTTCACAGCTGTCCAGTCCGATATGACAACACCGTCATAGCCCCATTCCTTGCGCAAGATGTCGTCCAGCAAATGCTCGTTCTCACTAGCGTATGAGCCGTTAACTAAATTGTAGGAGCACATCAAGGTCCAAGGCCTCGCCTTTTTAACGATACGTTCGAATGCGCTCAAATAAATTTCTCGCAGCGTCCGCTCATCGACTTCCGAGCTGGTTACCATCTTTTCAAACTCTTGGTTGTTGCAAGCGTAATGCTTGACCGAAGCGCCTACACCTTGGCTTTGGAGTCCGTTTACGAACGCCACACCAAGCTCCCCTGATAAGCACGGATCTTCGGAGTAATATTCGAAGTTCCGTCCGCCGAGCGGCGTTCTTTTCATATTAATACCCGGTCCAAGCAACAGCTCTACTCCCATCTTACGCCCTTCCGCACCAAGCGCAATACCAACCTCATGCAGCAATTCCATACTCCAGGATGAGCCGATAGCTGAACCCGTCGGATAGCAAGTGGCAGGAATGTTCTCCCCGGTTACGCCCATTTCTTCATCGCTGTTTGTTTTCCGTATGCCATTCGTTCCGTCATACATATGAATAGGCGGGATAGCGAGACGCTCGATGCCTTTCGTCATCCACATATTTGAACCCGCACACAAAGACGCTTTTTCATCCAAAGTCATTAATGCTATTAAATCATTAGTCGATCTCTTCATGTAATCTCCTCCATTGTACAATCGGCCATACACCCCTTATTAGTGCTGTACCGACTCCTTCTCTTTCTTGAGCTCCTGCAAATCGTAAACCTTATAGAATGGAAACCATATCACAAACATTAACAGCAGCACGAATGCCAGCAGAATCAAGCCGTTAAAGCCGGCTAACAGATAGGTGGACAAGCCTAGCGGTGTATACCAGAGCTGGAATACTTGCGCTGGGATATCAGCCAAGCCCCAATCGAGTGCTAAATAGACAATTATCGGAATAACAAGGCCGTTAATCCACATCGGAACCATTAAGATCGGATTGAAGGCAATCGGCGCACCATAGACAACCGGTTCATTAATATTGAACAGCGAAGGAACGATCGTCGCTTTGCCAATAGAGCTGAGCTTCTTCGATTGAGCGAACAGGAACAATACGACTAGCGGCAGTGTGCCACCAAGCCCACCAACCCCAACCCAGCCGGAGAAGAACGTTTCAAACGTATTGATATTGATAGGATCAAGCCCTTTCGCTACGAGCGCTGCATTCTCCTCAATAGCCGGGAACCATATCGCATACCAGATCGGCGACATAACCCATGGGCTGACGCCAAACGAATACAGCACTACCCCGATGAAGTTGAATAGGACGAAGCCCAGCAAGCTTTGGCTGATTGCATTAAGCGGGTTGAAAATCGATACAATCAGATTGAAAATATCGAAATTCAACTGATACGTAAGTGTCCAGCCCATAGCCAGCAGTACAGCGATTGGCACAAGAAAATCAAACCATTCGACAATAAATTCCGGAAGCTTCGTATCTTTTTTGAAGAAAGAAAAACGGTGGAACACATTCATGACTACTGCTACAGCTACCCCCACGATAAGCGCCGTTACCATCCCGGCAGCGCCAAACCGCTCGAGTACGAACTGGATCGTGCCGTCATCGCCGAACGTCGGCTTAAGCAGCATCAGAAACAAGGATACTCCCGTCGCGCCGGCAATCAGCTTAATGTTATGCCGCTCTTTTTTGTGCATAACAAAATACGGTGTTAGAAATGCAATGAATATACCGATCAAACCAAAGCTGAATGTCGTGAATGGAGTCAAATCCGGCATACCCGGAATATAGTTATTCAGAATCGAGATTAACGTTACGAGCGATCCAATAAAGATCATAGGCAATATAACCATAATCGCCTGCTGAATCGAATCTACCCAGACATTCTTGGTGAAGGCCTCCACTCTCGGAGCGAACTTCTCAGTCATCCATTTCATGAAGCGGTCCATTTCTGTCTCCCCCTTGTTATTGTTGTTGTCGTCGGTCTATGAAACCGCTTTATTAGTATAAAATGATTCGTTAGCGCTTTCTCGTTCTTATTTGCCGGGAGGAGGTCTGTTTTTTGCCGAATCACTATCAATCCTTCTAGCTTGTTCTGCACAGCGTTTCCGTATACGGCAAAAAACACCCCTAAGACAACATAACGTCAACCGTCTGAGCAGTCGGTAACCGTTATTGTGCTTAAGGGGTGTTGCCATTACATTCCTGCTATTGCTTAATATTGCCTGTCCAGCAGAATCAGCATCACGCCATGCGGAGGCACAACAGCGTCCTCTTCATAATAGGTAAGCTGATGCAGCAGATCCGTTCGCATCTCCGGCCCGCTTCTGCTCTTCAGATAGTCCAGCTCTTCTTCTGTTGGAGCAGGTGGTGCGCCAAGACGAACCCATTCATCAAATACAGAGCCGCGATCCCTGCCGAGCACATACCTTGTCCGTTTATAGCTGCCTGACAAGCCCTGAACGTCGAGCCTGAACCTTTTATGCCCCTTTTCAGCAAAGATGGTATATCGGTTGAGTTCCGTTAAGCCCGTTCGGTCGCCGTTAGCGTACAGTGAATCGACATGCACATAATGATACATAAGAATCTGTAAGCTTCCATTGCCATTTGCTGTTACGATGTAGCCATCGCCTTGAGCGACAATGAAGCTGCCAAGCTTGGATAGGAGCTGGAACGCATAGTAGCTTGGTTTTTTCAGTCCGTTTCGGTTAACGAGTCCAAATCCACCGTAAAAAATCGAAGATGGAACTTGGCTTTCCTCAAAAACATCCGTAAACGACCAATAAGCGATTGAGTCCAAAGCCCCTATGCTCCCTAGAGCATGATAAATAACAAAAGGTGCCATAAACATCGTATCATGGACCAAATTCCGGTCGTACAGTGAGAAATTCCACTCTGTCATGTGCAGCTCAAGAGGCTGCTTCCTGCTGTATCCGATCTGCTTCTGTAACAGGTTAATGCTGTCCATATAGAAGGAAGGAGGCATGATAGAGGTCAGCTTCCCTACCTCTTCCTTCTTGAACGGATATTCGGAATAGACGTGGAAAGAGAAAAAGTCTATCGGTACGCTTCTGCTTCTACAATAGTCCATAAATGGCTCCGTCCAGCTGTCATTCCACAGCGTGCCGTATCCAAGCGCGGGCCCACCTACCTTTAATTCGGGCGATATTTCTTTAATGGTGTTGACGGTTTCCTCGTAAAACTGAAAATACTCTTCTTTTGTCCCCGCCCAGCATACATCGGTCAAATCCGGTTCGTTCCATACTTCGAAGTACCATTGCTTGACCTCATGATGTCCATAACGATTCAAGCAATGCCGCACGAACTCACGGACAAGCCCATTCCATTTCGATTGGTCCGCAGGCGGTGATATGCTGCCCTTCCACCAAAATATCGTTTCGTCAGAACGCTTCAGCAGGCTAGGCATGAAACTAAGCTCCACAAAAATCCGGATGCCCGACTGCAGCAAATAATCGTACAGGTTGTCCACGTATGACCAATTGTAAACCGGCGTCCCTTCCTCCGATTCCGAATAAACCATCATCTCATCGTTAAAAATGCCATGAAACCGAATATGTGAAAACGGGAACTGTCTTTGCATTTCCGTGAATTGCTTGCGCCAATCGTCTCTCAGTCCTTCCACCGCTCTACCGGCAGTCGTTATTCGGTTCCAATGCTTCTCATAAGCCTTGCCCGAATCTCCGGCATCCACCTGAACATCAACGGTATCATGCGTTTCTGACGGCAATTCGTGTTCAAGCGGCGGACTGCCTTCACTGTCGTTCAAATAACGGTATAAGGAATCCATTGCCGTAATCGTATCCGTCTCATAATAATCTGCGCTGGAAGACTCTTCGGTCGTCAGCGATTTCCTGGCTGGATCGGGCTTTTTAACATTAGCTTCACGGTATACGCTTGGGGTTGTTCCATACTTTCCTTTGAAGTACTGGTTGAACAGCTTTACGTTGGCAAATCCGCAATCGTGTGCGATTTGAGTTACGCTATTAGTCGTATCCGTGAGCTGCGCCGCAGCCTTCTCGAGGCGGATCAGCGTCAAATATTTTTGAAACGGAATACCGATTTTATCGCTGAAAAAATGAGAAAAATAATGCAGGCTCAAATGCTCCTGATCGGCCATCGACTGCAGCGTTATTTTCTGGTTATAATGCTTGTCCACATATTGAATGACACGGTTAAGGCGTAAATAATCGTATTCTTTTCCTTTCTCCTTCGACTCTCCGCTCATGCCAGCAGAGAAATACCGAATCAAATGGCCGGTTAGTGTTTGGAGGCTGCCAATTGAGTAATTCCGGTAGCCTGGCCCTTTTTTGTTAGATTCCCAGACCATTCTTGCTAAGCAGCGGCGCAATCGGTCGAATCGATAACGGTTATTAGGCGTCTGGCTGACCGAATTGCAGTAAAAAACAGCCGTATCGTTATCTAATAGTTCCAGACTGAATTGAAGCGTCAGAAGCACATTATCTTGGCTAGTGCATTCGATTCTATGTACAGACATACTGTTAATGACGATAATATCGTCTTCGCTTAAGTGATATTCGCGCTGATCGACATACACGGTAACCGCGCCTTGCAGCACATAGATCAGTTCGATTTCTTTATGCCAATGAAACGGAATGTTTTTGACGCTATTTATGAATAGCCTGATCGGCAAATCGTCCTGAGTTTCGACAAACTCGTAGTGATAACGCATGCTCCGCTCTCCCTTCATTCTTATTGTTATTATGCTCCCAATAAGAAGAGGAATTCAATGGAGATGCTTAAATCACCTTATGATCCGTATCTCCCGGTCTTTACGAAATATGGCTACTTCACAACATTTCAAGTATTGTTTCCCGCAGCAGGCTGCCGAATGCCGGCAGCCTGCTGCATACTTATTGAATACGTACTACACTTACCAAACTAAGACCTCATTACTGAAGTCAGCTATTCTCCTTTCGGGTACTGCGATTGCTCTCCCGTTGCATTCTGCGCGACAATAAATGCCTCCGGAATGGAGTTTTCCATTTCATCCACCGTAAGTTTAGTATGATTGTCCACAACTGCTTGTACGATCCAGTGTCTCATCGCTTCATTGATTTCGTCCGCCGCTTTCGTCGGAAGCTGATGCTTCTCCGCCTTAAGGAGAACGAGCTTGGATCGACGAAGGTTCTGCTGGAGTATTTTGCGATACCGCTTGAAGCCCCCATCCTTCTCCCCGTAAAGCAGCAGAACAGGTGCTTTTATATCCGAAAGCCGCTTGGTGCAGTTATAATCCAAGCTGTACTTATAAAGCTCGTGAATATTCCGTTTATGTCCTCGCTTCGAATCCTCCAACAATTTACGGAAGGTACTCAAACTTTCCGAATTCCCCCACGTAATCCCAAGCCTAAGCAGCCGAACCGCCGGCATCCAGCTTGACAATCCAATCGCAATTCGAATGCGGTTCCTCAGCACAAAGTCACTTGCCTCAGACATTGCGCTAATCAATATTCCACCCAAAAAAAGTTCGGGATGAGTTAGCATCGCTTCCAATGCAATAGACCCTCCCGTTGAATAACCGGCTACAAATGCCCTGTCAATTTTCAGGTAATTCAAGAGCTGCCTCATATCCTCGACAATCAGCTTATAGGTGATTGGCACATCCGACGAACGGCTTCTCCCATGTCCCCGAATATCGAAAGTAATGACCTGATATTCGGCCGACAGCTGCGCTTGTTGATATCTGAAGTTGGCGCTTGTAAGCAACGGAGGATGGATGAATACGATCGGAATCCCTGATCCATACGTCTCATAATAAAGCTCGGAACCGTTAATATTTGCAAAAGGCATAAGTATTCGCACCTCTAGTTCATAATCATTGGCTTTCTAAACCTAGGCACCACAATTGCGAACGATTATGTCGTTTGATGCATCCCCATTCATTTTTCACTTATCATATCCCAAATCAATTCAACTATTCTTCCGGTTCGTATTATGAGGTCATGGACGCAAGAATAACCAGAAATCCTAGATGGCTTAATAGACCCTTTTGCTCTGAATATCCATGGGAAAATGAAGGTATCCTAAGAAATCCGGAGGTTGCCTCATGACCAAAAAAGACCAACATCAACGGGAATGGGCCGTGTCTTAGAAAGCAAAGCAACTATTAGTTTTAACACAAAAACTGGAAGTTAGTAGACAAATTTATAGATCAGGGAAAAGAGGCACTGCGATGGATTCAGAGCGAACGTTATACGAATTGGGTTAATAAAGTAGCGGTACAAAAAAACCTGTGCCATCAAGATTTTGCAGCAGCCAACTTGATTAAAACTAAGCAAGGGCTTGTCATTATCGATATGGATTCTTTAACTTTCGATCTACCGGTAAGAGATATCCGTAAAATATTCAATAAAGTGATGAAAAAACATGGCTGGAGTTCTGCTAAAGCCATTACCATGCTGAGAGCAGACAGGGAGGTTCATCCTCTAAGCGAAGAGGAGTGTAGTATTATCTATGCTGATTTGTTGTTCCCTCATCTCTTCTATGGCTTAGCCAGCAAATATTTCAACAGGCGACTGGAATGGAACGCTTCGCAGACGTTGCTGAAGCTGAAATCTTTAATAGCGGCTGATTCAGATCGTCAGCAAATGCTCTCCTCCTGGAGCAGCATTATTCGGCAATCATAATAGGTATAAAGCTTGCTTTATGTTATTAAGCAAGCTTTCTTTAAACTACTTAGCCACTCTCAAACATTCGACACCAATGAAGTATCAATATGCGCGCAGCTTCATATTTTTCCGCATTGGCGAGGAAATTGTAGTTTACTTGGTTCTGAAAATTTTTATTTCGTCTTGGTTATTCTCCGTTTAATATTATCACTTACTAAACTTTACACCGGTCAGGACTTCACTAAGCTGCCACAGGCGTTCTGCTAGGGAAGGATCAATTGCATGATGAAATACAGCATCCGGCATCTCGTCCATTGAAGACGCAGCTTTAGCAATATCTGCATCTAAACAGTAAACTCCACCTTTACCTTTCAATAGAGGACTAGTTGCGCACCATACACTAGTTGCAGCTCCTTGTTCCTCTGTCTTAAATTCGGTAATGACTGATCCACTGATCTCTTCCTCCGAGACATATCGCAGCAGGTCTGTCTTAATTGCGCCAGGATGAACAGAGAACGCGCGAATATCATAATCATAACCCAGCTTATCTAGTGCAACCGCAAACAGTGCATTTGCTGATTTTGATTGAGCATAAGCTTGCCCCTTGCTATACTCCCGTCGTTCAAAATTAGAATCATCAAAATCAATACCCCCATACATGTGTCCAGCAGAAGAGAGCGAGACAACTCGTGCACTTGCTGCTTGTTTCAAAGCAGGCCACAAACGTGCTGTCAAATGGAAATGTCCTAAATGGTTGGTGGCAAATTGGGATTCGTAGCCTCGTGCATCCCTCGTCAATGGTGGCGTCATAATACCAGCATTATTGATAAGGATATCAAGTTTTCGTTCCGAGCTAAGGAAACGGTTTGCGAATGCATCGATAGATTCTGGATTCATTAAATCAAGTTCTTCAAGTTCGACCTGAGGAATACCTGCTAAAGATGCTCTAGCTTTATCCAAGTTTCGAGCAGGAACGATGACTGTACCTCCTTTATTCGCTAGAGCACGAGTAGTCTCGATCCCAATCCCAGAGTATCCTCCGGTTACAATGATAGTCTTACAGGATAAATCAATACCATCCAATACTTCAGTTGCAGTTGAATTCTTGCTGAATCCGGATAAGATCGGTTTTTGCGGGGTAACTTGATAATTGTTTTGTGTTGACAATTTCGTCTCTCCTCGTAATTAAGAACAACGTTATTCTTTTATATTTTGGATAACGCATTGATCTGGGCAATGCTTCCAAGATGGTAGGCACTGGGCTTGGGAACTCGTCTCTGCGTTGTACGATCCACCTCGATCAGCCCGAAACGTTTGGAGTAGCCAAGCTGCCATTCGAAATTATCAAGCAGCGACCAGTGCATATATCCTTTAACCGGAATGCCGTCGGCTATGCATGCTTGTACGCCTTTCAACGCACGATCGATAAACGCTACGCGACGCTCGTCTATGTTCGTTGCAACACCATTTTCGGTAATGAAAATCGGCTTGCTCCAATGCTTGGAAACATACCTTATGACGTGTTCCAACCCCTCAGGATAAAATTCATAGCCCATCTCGGTTTTTTCTGTGTCATCAGGGAGCGATAAAAAGCCATCAGGGCAATAGATCTCACGTGTATAATTTTGCAAGCCGAAGAAATCATCGTCCTGTAAGAAAGGGAGAAATTGCAGAAACTCCTCTTGCAACGTTTAAATGACCGCATCATTCCATGCGGAGTTATATACATTTATTCCGGAAGATCATCTACTTAAGAAGATTCACGGGATTGTGGACTTTAGTTTCATCCATGAACTAGTGAAAAATTCATATTGTGAATATTACGGTAGACCAGCAAACGAGCCAGAGCTGATCTTTCGCTTGCTGTTTTTACAGGTCTTATACAATCTCTCCGATGAGCGAATGATTGAAGAAGCGCAGGTTAATCTGGCTTACAAATGGTTTATTGGTGTTAATCCAGAAGATGCTTTCATGTTCCGCTATCTCGCCGATCTTGGCCAAACGGTAGAAGAGTTGTTCCCGGACCATGAAGGAGCAATAAGCGGCAAATTGCATATCGCGAAGGAAATTGTTGAAGACGAGCGCCTGCTAGCAAACAAAGGCATCCGGTCAGCGGTCGACCATGACGCTAGATTCGGTTGGAAAAGCAATACCATGTCGTTTTCGGTTATAAAGAACATTTGGCTATGACGGAAGAAGAAATCATTACAGCTGTCGAAGTGACACCGGGAACCAGCGATGACGGAAAACAGTTACCTACTCTGCTGTCGCCAACGAAAGCAAACGGGATTGTAGTTAAAGAAATCATTGCAGACACGGCATACTCTGGCAAAAACAATCTGGAAGCCATGAAAAAAGAAGCAATCCAGCCGGTGGTTTCACTGAATCCCGTCGTTCACTCGGGAGGCGAGCGTCAAGAGGGATTTGACTACAACAAGGACGCTAATTTTGTCGTCTGCCCCGCAGGTGAACACAGCACTCGCAAAGCCATTCAAGGCAGTAAAAAAAGCGGAGACAGCCGCTCGCTTGTATTCTACTTTGACGTAGAGAAATGCAAAGCATGTCCACTGCGCGATGGCTGCTACAAACCGGAATCCAAGAGCAAGACCTATTCTATTCGGATCATCGCAGAGCACTTCAAAGAGCAAATCGAGTTCGAACTAAGCGATACGTTCAAAGAACGGATTAAGCGCAGGCCGAACATTGAGCATAAGAACGCAGAGATGAAGAGATTCCACGGAATGGCTACAGCCAAATACCGAGGTCTATTTCGTATGCGAATACAAGCCTATCTCACTGCGTTTGTTGTAAATGTGAAACGAATGGTCAGGCTAATTGAGAAAGAGCA
Organism: Paenibacillus xinjiangensis; assembly: GCF_059686975.1. Classification (NCBI taxonomy): domain Bacteria; kingdom Bacillati; phylum Bacillota; class Bacilli; order Caryophanales; family Paenibacillaceae; genus Paenibacillus; species Paenibacillus xinjiangensis. The sequence continues at coordinate 124,488 of NZ_JCAALS010000013.1, forward strand.
GCCCATCCTCTGACGAGGAACGAGCTGCTCTTTTTGTTTTTCAAATCCATTTACCATCTTAGAGTACCCATTTCCTCAAAATTGAGGATTTTGCAGGGCTCTCTTATTAAGACTGTATTTCTTCACTCTCCCCCCTGAAACAGTAGTAATAATGGGCATAATACTAAGTTCCATGACTGCTACTGTTGTGAATTACTCTTTTCAAAAAAATTTTCCGATGGATCTAAATATTTTGTAACGCAAAAAAAGTCCCAATGACTGTAATAGCTCACCGAGACTACTAAGATTATTTTTTTCCTATTATGCTTCGATCACCGTTTCCCCTTCCCCTACAGGGGTCTCAAAACCGTTCAAAAACCGAGTTAACGTGTCCTCGGTAATCGGAAACGCTGCATTCGCGTCATAACGTTCACTCCGTATGAGCAGCCTCTGACGCAATTCATCCGGCTCAACCTTTAAGTGAATCAGTTCCCACATTCCGCCATGCTGCTCGATCAGTTGCTTGTAGTCATTCCGTCTTTGACGCTGCCAGAAGCTGAAATCGATGACGATATGGCGTTTAGCTTTAATCAGGTTAACCATTTCCCCCCGCAGCTTTATTTCCGATTCTTCTTTATAGGTTTCATACTGCTCCTCAAGGTAATCCACTCCATAACGGCCGTGTGTGGCCCATATGTCCTCATCTATCGACAACCGGACGAATCCCTCTTCCTCCAGCTTTTGAGCAAAGGTTGTTTTCCCCGACCCCGCCACACCGCACATCATCACAACGATGGGAGCTACGCTAGTACGTATCTGCTGTACCAAATTTTCGAGAACAAGCTGTTCATTCAGCATCATTCATCATCCCCTTTTGATTTTTTAGGAAATATCCCTTAATCATAGTTAAAACATTTACGGTAGCTAACTATAAAATTTACTTTTTTTACATGTTTTTTACCATACTTAAAGCTAACTTAACTCTTATAGTTAATGCATAGTTGGAATGAAAGCCTTCATTAATAATAAGGGGGTAGTTCTACATGCAATCAATCGGATCTAAAAGGTTCATTATTGGCGTCCTGCTCGTATGGTCAGTATGCATGGCGATATTTAGCTTCGCCGATCTCTCTTTGTCCAAAGCCGTCTACAATGAGGCGCATTCCTTATTCGGGTTGTTCTTCGAAAACCTTGGTGAACATCCCGCCTTTATTGTCATTTTCGCAGCAGGAAACATTCTGTTCAGCACTGCAAGATATGAGCCTCTAGGCAAAAAAATCTTTATCCGCGTCGTCAGCGGTTTCTTGTTAACACTTGGCGGATTCGGCACGTTTGTCATCGGTATCACACGCCTATTCGCTTCGGAAGGAAACAGCTATTTGCTTCTCAGCCTATTGCTAACCATCGCACTAACTGTTCTTGCGCAATGGTTATTGCGATTGGTGCCAAGAGAAACGCTGAAGACTTACAATCTCGCTGCATGGGCCGGTATTGTTATCATTTTTTCAGAGATTATGCTTGTCAACGTATTAAAAATCTTCTGGGGGCGTCTTCGCTTTCGGGAAATGAACGGTGATTACTCTCAGTTTACTCGTTGGTTTATGCCACAGGGGATCCAGGATAATGGAGTCACCTCCGAGGCATATAAATCATTTCCATCGGGCCACTCCGCGAACGGCTGGTCCATGCTCGTATGGATGATATTCATGCCTTTCGCTACAAAATGGCGTAATCTGATGTTCATCCTCGCTGTTATCTGGGGACTATGTACATCATACAGCAGAATCGTTATGGGCGCTCATTTTGCAACAGATGTATTGTTCGGTGCTTTCATTACCATCTGCTGCATGATGTTTTGGTGCAAAATATTTAAAATCGAGCTGTATCCGAATCTAACCACGCATTACACTCAGTCTACATCGAAATCGAAGATTGGCGTCTAATGCTGCATGGTGGTTCCACACTTCTATTCAAAGTCCTTAAAATCACATCTCCAATCAGTCACATATGCGGGATAATAGCCAGACCGGTACGCCACTCTTTGTGAGGCGATATGACTGGAGATAGCATCATAAAGTGGTACACAACCACGTTGCAATATTTCAAAAGTTAAGCTGTTTATAAGATAAGTTGCCAATCCCAAATGACGATAATCGGGAAGAACGTCTATACCAATCTGCCACATCTTTGTGCTTACATTAGAAGCCCTGCCATTCCAACAACTTTACCATTTCTCTTCGCAAGTACGACCAGAACTGTATGATAAGGATAATTTTCATGATCGTTAATCTCATTGTTGGTGGCATTATAGGTGCTGTTATCTCGTCCCTAATGGATTGAATATCCTTCAAGAATGGATTTATCAACTTCAGTGAAATTTGCTGACCCACTCCTTATCACTGTTACTTCGGTAATGCTTAACCTTCGACACTTCCTATACTCTAGATAAAATAAAGTCCCGATGATTTTATTCTCATCGGGACTTTATTCAGCGGTTCCATACTTTTTTATCGCCACCACCACCATGTTCAGTGACATTATAGTTGGTGTCTAAGGAATCCAGTAAAATCAAGGTCTTTTTGATTTTTAGCTCGTTCTTAAAATTACATTATAGTTGGTATCTAAGAAAAGCACCCTCAACACACGATTACATTAATGTTGGTACCTCATAATTACATTAAAGTTTGTTCCAAATATTCATTTCGAGTAAATCACTACAAGTGACCATTTAGATGCTCTACTCTGTTCGCATGTCTCGATGAGACAGCTCCAGAATCTATTACCTTAACTACTTTTCTCAATTCGTCTTAACACATATGATGCTAAAGTAAACAGATCAATCGCATCATCTTCCGACATGCTCCATTCAATTTTTGCAGAGTGAGCAGTAGGATTCCTGAAAGTCCCAAACAATCCCTTAACTAAGTTCACGATGGGGGAGCATAATAAAGCCCATTAAACCAATCTTTCAAAAACCTAAACCCAGTCGCAAATAAGCTCCGTACCCTATTAACCCCAGCAGTACGATGATCGCCATCATGTTTTTTTTCATATCAAACCCCTCCATAGTTACAGCGAAATATCAATGAAGACAAATCTGGCGAGCCAAGCGCCGATTCTTTCCATCTGTCCGCTAAACAGCAGCAGGCCCATGGCAAGAAATATCACCCCGTTAATCTTTGAAAGCACGGGAACAAAGCGATTCATTTTTTTGAGAATACCCGTGGAGTAGGTTAAAGCGAAAGAAATCAATAGAAAAGGTATCCCCAACCCCGCCGAATAAACAGCAAGCATCAAGACACCGCTCCAAAACGTGTCGGAAGAGCTCGCCATCAGCAATATGGAGGATAAGGCGAGCCCGACGCAGGGAGTCCAACCAGTACCAAACGCAAGGCCGGTAAGGAAAGACTTCAATGTGCCTCCCGTCGATTGAAGGCGCTCCGTGTCCCAGGACTTATTCATATTAAGAAATTTCAAGTTCAGCCAGCCGATCATTTGCATGCCGAAAACTATAATGAGCAGACCGCTTAATTTCTGAACCAAGTCTCTATGCTCCGCGAACAACTGTCCTACCATGCTTGCCGATGCGCCCATCACAATAAAGATGGCGCTGAATCCGACGATAAAGCTTAAGGAATTCAACAATAACCGTTTTCGATCCACATCAATTTTGTTTTGGTGAACCGCTGATCCTGTGAGATGTGAGACATACGCAGGAATGAGCGGAAACACGCAAGGAGATAGGAAAGACAGCACTCCCGCGGCAAGAGCTATGAAAACTGAACAAATCCATTAGTGATTACCCCTTTTACCCATTGGTTTTCTGCCCATGATAAATCCATAAGAAAACAGAAAGAATCATTCCCATTGCAAAGCTGACTGCTTGTTCGGAACTAAATGATAGAAACAGGAGAGCTCTCTCTGGATTTAGGAACCAAAGAAAGGTCAAACCGATCGAAAACCATTGCCATCTTTGCATGATACTTTTTAGAGAAATCGGCTGTTTGGAAATGAAGAAAAAAAAGACCGTCACCGTCGCCAGTACGGCATATCCGGCATGAAACGGCCAGTTGTTGCTTTCAAACCAGATTACCCCCGCATGATAGGCTGCCGCCCCTCCCAATAAAAAGACTGTCACCACTTCCGCTGTTATCTTCCAAGACATATTTCCTTTCAAAACGCGGTAGGCGGCATACAATCCGGCAATCATGCTTGCGATCCATTGTCCCGGAACACCTCCGTCGAAATACAGGAGCGATGCCGGATGCTTGATCGTAAGCAAAGGATCCAACAATAGAGGACTCCCTTTCCAAACCAGAAACCAAATCACAAAAGCATTAAAAGCGATCGTACCGAAGTCATCTTCCGCAGACAGTTTCCTTACATAACTTCGCATTGCTGCCCATCCGAACCATCCGAATGGCGAAAAACATTAAAATTTGCCCATTGAGCACGAAGGAACCGATCTGAATCGTGTACAAAGCACTCCCCTCTCTGTGTGTTTTATCATATCAGCCGTTTGTTAAGAAACGTTAAAGCAGATTGGTAAAGATTGTTTCATTTCGGGAAGAACCGCGCTAAGCGGGGACCGTATTCGGTATTAGAAGGCTGGAGAGAATGTAGATGGTAAAAAGGATATGGGGTTGTGCGCGCGAGGTCGGATGCGCATAGACGGAAGCCCGAGGAACGCCTTAATCTATTCTATGGGCTTCCATTTCATCTAGCCGCGTTTGCGTGCGATGATAATGTAATGCTGTTCGCTCGGATAGGAAAGCTGTTCAACGAAAAAACCATTCTCCTCGAACGATTTTGACAAATCACCGGAATGCAAACGATGGTGAAGCGGCGGACCTTGCTCCATAGCCTTCTTCTCCCATTCGACACACAACACTTTCCCATCCGGCTTTAGCACCCTGTGAATCTCCTTCAAACCATCCTGCAGCGGGTCCACCTCATGGATCACGAAAGAAGCGATCACATGGTCTACAGTTTGGGCCTCTAGAGGAATCTGCTCAATCGCTCCCTGTACCAGCTCTACGTTGGTTGCTCCTTGTTCAGATATTCTTTCTTGCAGATATTGCAGCATCTGAGGTGCAACGTCCAAAGCGTAGATCTTTCGACAAAGCTTAGAGGCCGGCAACGTGAAATATCCTGTACCTGCCCCCACATCCAATACGGTATCTCTTGTTTGAATATCCAGCATGGCAAGAATGGTTTCCGGCGGTAATGCCTTTCGTCTCTCGGGATTATCTAGCTTCGCTGCGTGTTCGGGATTAAACCTTTTTTCCATCGTAACGCCCACCTTTATATTATAGTTGGATTGGAATGGTAACCCAGAATGAATGTTTATTATCATCACTATCAAGCTATGCCTGCCCGCCATGCTGCTGAGCAATCACCTTCACAATGGAAAGCCCTAAACCGGTACCAGCTTTGCCTCGATTACGGTGTCTGGACGGGTCCGCCTTCACGAACGTTTCGAAGATGTGGGCTTGAATATCCTCAGGGATAGAGGATTAAAGACGAGTCTCACTGGTTTATTTTTGAGTAGGACCACTCCACGCCGAAATTCCGCCGTTCAAATTGGCAAGATTCGTATATCCGTTTCGACTGAGCAGTTTTGCAGCTTGCTTGCTCCGCATGCCGCTCTGGCAATAGAGAAACACCTTCTTGTCTTTTGGAATTTCCCCCATTCGCTGCGGCAGCTGGCTTAATGGGATATTCACGGCACCTGCAATATGTCCCCGTCTATATTCATGACTTTCCCGGACATCGATGACCTTATTCCCCTTAGACTGTTCCTGAACCTGCTTCGCGGATAAATTGCGTAATCCTTTCACAGGAGCAAATTGTTTATACAGTATCCAGATGACGAATAAGGCCAAAAGGATATAAAAAATATAATCCAAAGCTTTTCACCTACCTGCTTTTTACTAAGAGTTCTACCGCTTCTTGCACCAACTTGTTTGTATCCCCGCCGGACGCCCTTTCATCTTGGATGCACTTCTCTAAATTGACAGCTACTACAAGGGCCATCGTTTTATCTATGGCACTGCGCACTGCAGAAAGCTGACTGACTACGTCCTTGCAATTCTTTTCTTCCTCCATCATGTTGAGAATACCCCTAATTTGTCCTTCCACACGGCGTAACCGCCTTTTCATGCTTTCATCATATTTCATCATGGTAACCCCCTATACATGTATAGGTATATTATAACCGAAAAGCGAGGAACTCGTCCTAGATAAATAAAGTTTACTTTCGTACCGGCTAAATCGGGGGGAGGGGGCAAACCACCCGACCCGACCCGATCCGTCAGTGACGTTATCCTTTTTTCACAAAAAACGTAAATACACCATTCTTTTCTTTCACATCAATCAGCTCATGATTCGTCTGATTGACCCAGGCTTGGAAGTCGTTCATAGAGCCCTTGTCGGTTGTTTGCAGTTCCATGGATTGACCTGTCTGAATCGAGTCAATTCCTTTCTTTGCCTTCACGATCGGCATCGGACACGCTAGACCCTTCGCATCAATAAAAATATCCGCCATTTCATGGTCCTCCTTTTTTCAGTTAAAAATTCAATGTGACTTCCGCATCGAAGGCGTAATCGAGATAAGTAGCCGCTCCACCAAGTTCAATGCCATCGATGAAATTTTCCTTGTCGAGTCCCATGACATCTACGGTCATTTGACAAGCGATCATGCGCACGCCGGATTCCCTCGCAATCTCGAGCAGCTGCGCGATCGTCGGGACATTTGCTTTCTTAAAGCCCTCCGTCAATCCCGCATTCTCCGGTTTCAGTTGAAGTATTTGCTCTGAATTCTTATGAATAGTCGACAAGCCCTCGAAGGTAAAGAAAATGCCCACCTCTGCGTCCAGTGCTGCTGCTGCTGTTGCGATGTTCAACACCTTATACGCTGTCTCCAAGCCGCCTGACGATGCGATAATTGCCACTCTTTTGTTTCCCATGTTTATTGGTCTCCTTATATATAAGTTTTATTTTTATTTTTATTCGTCGCGTTCCGTGGCCCCTTGCCAACCCGACATTCCGGTAAGTACGTTCTTTACCTTAGAAAAACCGCGTTCGTTAAGCAATTGACATGCCATATCGCTTCGAGTACCCGTTCTGCAAACAACATAGTATTCTTGATCCGGCTGCAGTTGCTCGATCTTCCCCTCCAACTCACCCATCGGTATGGATATCGCTCCCGGAATCCGCTCAAAGCTATATTCGGCAGGTTCCCGCACATCCAGCACATTGATCTTCTCGCCGGAAGCAAGTTTATCCGCCAATTCCTCATTACTTATAACATGAGGATACTTGGTTTCGGTTTTCGTCTCAAGCTCCGAGGCTTTCCTCAAGAAGTGACGGAAAACACCATCCTCTTCCTTCAAACCGATGTACTGGTTGCCTGTACGGTTCGCCCAGCTTTGCAGGTCTGCAACAGAGCCTTTATCCGTAGCACGAACCTCCAACACTTCACCCGACTGGATTTCCTCCATGCCTTTCTTGGTTTTCACAACCGGCATCGGGCAAGCCATACCTTCACAAATCACAACACGATTCGTTTGAATTATAGCTGTCATCTATTATTCCCCCCATCTTTAGTCATACAATGCATCCCGTCCCATTCGCACATACCTCCAGGCATATTGGCTACATCGTATCCCAAGGACTCAAGGTGCTCGCATGCTAATGAGCTTCGGTTACCGCTTCGGCAAACTACGATGTACTCTTGCCTCGGATCCAGCTCTGCATGCCTTTGATGGATAGTCCCCAACGGGATCTGCTTCGCACCGGGAATATGGCCGGAAGCCCACTCATCCGGTTCGCGCACATCCAGAATATGAAGCTCCTCACCTCTTTCTAACCGCCGTTTCACTTCATGAGGTAGAATATCTTTCGAATATTTGCCTGCCATATCGGTCGCTCCTTACATCAAGATATCAATCCAAATTTTAATCACAGTTGCTGTAATCAACCCAGCAAGTATCCATTGCAGTACTTTCACATTCATCGTCTTCCCGATCTTTGCACCCAGCGGCGATGCGATAATGCTGGCCACGACCATAACGATCGATGGAATCCAAAGCAGATGTCCGCCCATCACCTTACCGACCGTCGTCCCTATCGAGGAAATGAAGGTGATGGCCAGGGAAGAAGCAATCGCTACCCTTGTCGGGACCTTGAGCAGTACGAGCATAATCGGCACCGTGATAAAGGCTCCGGCTGCACCGACGATTCCTGACAAAATCCCAACGAATCCCGCAGAGACCGATGCCAGCCCCTTATTGAACTGCAAATTTGACAGGTCACTGGCATCATCGCCTTTCTTCGGCATAAACATCATGACCGCGGACACCAATGCTAGCACTGCATAGGTCAAATTAATCGCGCTATCGGGGAGAAACTTTGAGCCATAACTTCCAAGAAAACTTCCGATGATAATGGGAATACCCATGTACAAAACGAGCATTTTATTGATGAAATTCCCTTTCCTGTAAACGAAGATGCCGGCTAGCGTTGCGAAAAACACCTGGACCGCGCTCACCGCTGCAACCTCCTGCGCCGTAAAAGCAATGAATCCAAACGCCGGCGGAATGTACAGAAGCATCGGGTATTTAATGATAGATCCGCCTATCCCGACCATTCCGGAAATGAAGGACCCAACGAAGCCTATTACAAATAAGGTCAAAATCCATACCAAATCGAGTTCCACTTGAAAATCCTTCTTCCTTTATCTCCATTACGTATACCAGTATGGGTATATAATACAGACAATTACCTTAGATATCAATTTCTCTTAGCAGGAGGAGCGTAAGCAAGGGATTAGTTATCATGAACCGCGCAACGATTCGGTCCCATCTCCATTTCGCGTTGTTCTTCTACATTCGGTGTCATTTTACCCATATTCGTTTGGCGAATTTCTTGATAAGCGTTCGGTTGAGGAGGAAGGTGTTCCGTTACCGTGACTCGGAACTCATCATCGCTATGAATGTTCAACCCCGGATTGGATCGGTACAGATCCCCCAGTCTTGCGGACACCTTCCCGCCTTCCCCAAGCTCTGACCCTCTGCCGAAATGCGCAGGGAGAACAATAAAATTTTCGGATAGGTTCCTGTACGTTTGATACAGTGTTGTCCGCAGATCGCTCACCCAGTCCTCCGCTTTCCCCGCGAGATCGGGGCGGCCAATGGATGCCACAAACAAAATATCCCCAGTGAGCAAGTATTGATCATCGATAATGAATGAAGTGCTTCCAATCGTGTGCCCGGGTGAGTAAACAGCCTTGATCTTAATCTCTGTACTGCCGACCGTAATAACTTCCTCATCCTCTAGCGGTTCATATGGGAAAATAACTTCCGTCGCATCTTTGGGCGGCAGCCAATACTTCGCATTGGTTTTCTCAGCTAGCAGTCTTCCCCCAGAAATATGGTCTGCGTGCAGATGAGTATCGAGTGTGTGCTTAATTTGAACCCCGCGTTCTTGGGCAAATTGCTCAAATACATCTAACATCCGCACAGCATCAATTACCGCTGCATCCTTACCAGAGACCACCATGTAGGACAAGCAGCCTTTACCAATCCGCACGAATTGGAACAACTCCCCCCCGTCCTTCAAATCGCCGATCTTCACCGGCTCTAAATATTCACTCCAAGCCTTCATACCGCCTTCTAGGTAATAAATGTTTGTTCTTCCGGCTTCAATAAGCTGCTCCGCCACAAACCTTGAAGATCCTTCTTTCGCACATACAACCAAGATGTCTTTATCATTTGGGATTTGATCCAGCGCAGGGTCAATCCCATCCAACAGATCAAAGTAAGGAATGTTGATGATGTCCATCTTTCCTCCTTCAATTCTCCAGTCATCATATTCAGACGTATTGCGTACATCAAGTATGAAGAGTTCTTCATACTCAAGCAGCTTCCTCGTCAGTTGCTCCGAAGTCATCGGCTTCATTGCCGCAGTAACCATATTTTACAGCCCTCCTTATTAAGTTTGTTTTGATGGTAAACACGTTACCAAAATACCCATAGGGGTATGTGTATATGTTACTTTATCTTCTGAATCATGTCAACTGAATACTTCAGCACCTGTTCTCGGATTACCCTACATAAGTTAATTGTTTGTCGTTACAATACACTTGGTTAATCGTTCCTCCACCGAGACATTTTTCTCCTTGATAGAAGACAACTGCTTGTCCAGGCGTTATAGCACGAATCGGTTCGTGGAAACTGATACTCTAACTTTAGAATCAGCTAACCGTTCTACTGTTACTTTATTGTCCGATTGGCGATAGCGGAATTTTGCAGTACATTCAAATGTATCCGGTATATCTCCCCTTGAAATCCAGCTTACATTATCACTAATGATGCTATCTGAATATAGCATTTCATGGTGGAAGCCTTGTCCAACATATAGGACATTCCTTTCAATATCCTTTCCAATTACAAACCAAGGATCGCCGTTTCCTCCAATACCCAATCCATGCCTCTGTCCGATTGTATAGTACATTATTCCATCATGATGTCCGACAACTTTGCCGTCGAATGTTTCCATATTCCCTTTTCGAGCAGGCAAATAACCACTTAAGAACTCTTTGAAATTTCGTTCACCAATAAAGCAAATGCCTGTGCTATCTTTTTTGAATGCTGTCGCCAAATTAGCTTTGGCAGCTAATTCCCTTACTTTAGGTTTTTCCATATCACCTATCGGGAATAACACCTTACTTAACTGCTCCTCTGTTAATTGGTTAAGGAAATAAGTCTGGTCCTTCTTTTCATCTTTCCCTCTTAACATGTGAACTTCCCCGTCATCTCTGACCACTCGTGCATAATGTCCTGTAGCCACATAATCGGCTCCGAGTCTCATGGCATGATCTAAAAATGCCTTAAACTTGATTTCCTTATTACATCAGGATTCGGCGTTCGTCCCGCCTTATATTCTTCCAGGAAGTAGGTGAATACCTTGTCCCAATACTGCTTTCAAAATTCACTGAATAATAGGGAATATCCAGCTGATTACAGACGCGGATAACGTCCTCATAGTCTTCTGTAGCCGTACAAACACCAAATTCATCTGTATCGTCCCAGTTCTTCATGAATATTCCGATTACGTCATAGCCTTGCTCTTTAAGAAGCATAGCAGCAACTGAAGAGTCGACTCCGCCTGACATTCCTACAACTACACGTGTGCCTTTTGGTGCTTTCTCCATTTGATTTCCTCCTGTCTTTCTATAAATACTTTCTATCATCAATCGTAAATTCTGCTACTAGTAGAGGAAAAGAATTACACTATCCTATTAATTATCATTCCTTTTATTTCGGAAGAAAACAAAAGTCAAATCTGGTATGCCCCAGTGAAAGGACTTTTTCCGAAGTGGAAGTTCAAATATGATCATGAGTCCGACCACTATACCTGCCCAAATGGTCAAATTTAACGTATCGAACCACGACAAGAGAAGGATATAGAGAATATAAGTCAGATTCCAAACAGTGTAAGGAATGCCCTCTCCTAGCTGAATGTACACGATCAAAGAATTACACGAAAGTGGTGACGCGCCATGTTTGGGAAGAAAATAAAGAGTAAGTGAGGTTGAATCGGTTATCTAAATCAGGGAAAGCCCTGTACAAGTTCAGAAAAGAAAAAATAGAGCGAAGCTTTGCAGATTCAAAAGAATTGCATGGGCTTCGCTATTGCAGGTTGCGCGGAAAGCAGAAAGTGAGTGAACAAGTGTTACTCACAGCTGCCTGCCAGAACATCAAGAAGATTGCCACCCACTTATCCAGGATTGGATAGGTGGATGGGAGTCTTTTTTTCTAAATATGGACGTCTCAGAATTCGGTAAGAGCCAAAAACAAAAAAAATTGTAGAGAAAAATATACTTTCTCTACAATCTGAGATACCCTTCAAGAGTCTCTTTCCATACAAATTTAAATTTACTAGACGTTTTTTTCTGTTTTCACCTTAAAACGAGTAAGATTCTCCATCATCTGGCACTAACACATTAGACTTGATTCCTTTTTCGTTGATAAAGTTCTTTAATTCTTCTCTGGACAATCCCCAATGGTTAACTGCTTCCATATGACTAACAATGATGGTAGCTTCAGGAGCAGCCTTGTATACTTCATATATGTCTTCTTTCCCCATAATAAGAGGGCCAACAGGGCCATCTTCAACAAATTGGTTTTCGCCACCGTTTAGCATAATAACTTCTGGTTTGTAGGTATCGATAATCTCTTGTACTTTTTCATACCAGACGGTATCACCAGCTAAATACAATGTTTTTTCATCCGTGTGTTGGAAGACAATCCCCATAACATTTCCCATGAGCTTTGCCGTTTCTCCATGTCCGTGACGACCATCAACTTCAGTAAGTTCAACTCCATTAAAGTCTATACCTACTTCTTCTTCCATGACTTCAATATTCGTGAATCCTAATTCTTTGGCTAATTCAGCATCCTGTTCATCTTGCATAATCATCTTAATGTCTTTAGGCAGCTGTTCTTTTGCTGCTTGGTCAAAGTGATCCTCATGTGTATGAGTAATGATGACAGCATCTACACCATCAAGAATCTCATCAACGGACATTGGTAATTCAACGATTGGATTTCGATCATCTCTTTCGGCAGGAAGGAAAGGATCAAATTCGCCTTTTTTGGAAAACATCGGATCAATCAAGAACTTTTGCCCACCGTATTCTACAGTTAATGTAGCATTTCGGATTTGTTGGATATTCATTTCCTGTTCTTGTTGTTGAGAAGTATTTTGCTCTGGTTGGCTCTCCTGAGGGCTACCGCAAGCAGCTAATAATGCGCTCATTATAAGCGCCGTCATTGAAAGCATAGATGTCTTTTTAAATTTCTTCATTTTAGTAAAACCTCATTTCTTAAATTTAATAATTATTTCTCATTTAAATACACAACATAATGAAACAAATTGTCTCGTCTTTTGTGTTCGGCATCGGCCGAATAATAAAACCACCAGCAGCTTGAATCGTAAAGTCGGATTTATAGTACACCTACAGCAACAGAGGAGGGGACATGTTCTGAATGCAGTAGGTAAGAGGTGAAGTCCTCACTGTTTTCACCCGATACAATGGGAACCTGGCAAAACACCCCTGCATGTACATGGGAGATGAAACATAACCTCTCACTTCCCCCTCGGCATTTGCATTAACCAGGATGGTCCCAATTAATCCGCGTCCATTCATTTTTATCTACTTTTAATCTTTTGTTTTTAATTTGCGAATTTTTTCAGGTTCTTGCTATACAAACTAAAATTTACTACACACTTTTTTTCATTTTTCACCTTAAAACGAGTAGGATTCTCCATCATCTGGAACTAACACATTAGACTTGATTCCTTTTTCGTTGATAAAGTTCTTTAATTCTTCTCTGGACAATCCCCAATGGTTAACTGCTTCCATATGACTAACAATGATGGTAGCTTCAGGAGCAGCCTTGTATACTTCATATATGTCTTCTTTCCCCATAATAAGAGGGCCAACAGGGCCATCTTCAACAAATTGGTTTTCGCCACCGTTTAGCATAATAACTTCTGGTTTGTAGGTATCGATAATCTCTTGTACTTTTTCATACCAGACGGTATCACCAGCTAAATACAATGTTTTTTCATCCGTGTGTTGGAAGACAATCCCCATAACATTTCCCATGAGCTTTGCCGTTTCTCCATGTCCGTGACGACCATCAACTTCAGTAAGTTCAACTCCATTAAAGTCTATACCTACTTCTTCTTCCATGACTTCAATATTCGTGAATCCTAATTCTTTGGCTAATTCAGCATCCTGTTCATCTTGCATAATCATCTTAATGTCTTTAGGCAGCTGTTCTTTTGCTGCTTGGTCAAAGTGATCCTCATGTGTATGAGTAATGATGACAGCATCTACACCATCAAGAATCTCATCAACGGACATTGGTAATTCAACGATTGGATTTCGATCATCTCTTTCGGCAGGAAGGAAAGGATCAAATTCGCCTTTTTTGGAAAACATCGGATCAATCAAGAACTTTTGCCCACCGTATTCTACAGTTAATGTAGCATTTCGGATTTGTTGGATATTCATTTCCTGTTCTTGTTGTTGAGAAGTATTTTGCTCTGGTTGGCTCTCCTGAGGGCTACCGCAAGCAGCTAATAATGCGCTCATTATAAGCGCCGTCATTGAAAGCATAGATGTCTTTTTAAATTTCTTCATTTTAGTAAAACCTCATTTCTTAAATTTAATAATTATTTCTCATTTAAATACACAACATAATGAAACAAATTGTCTCGTCTTTTGTGTTAGGCATCGGCCGAATAATAAAACCACCAGCAGCTTGAATCGTAAAGTCGGATTTATAGTACACCTACAGCAACAGAGGAGGGGTTGTTGATCTTTTGTTTTTTAATTTACGAACTTTTTCAGGTGTTACATCATTTAAATGCGGATCCACTACCATCATTCCTGAGAAAGTTTGGAGAACTTGTCCGCGTATGGCACGTAGGTAATCTTCACCAAGTCCTTGTTGCTCAACTTTTTCTGCATTTGTTAACCCTTCTTCACGCTGTTTTTTCGCTAATTAACTTGTTGTAACAAGTCCAACATGTTTTTTCACCGTCCTAATTGATTTTGAATTTATTCAATAATTTGAGTATGGAAGCAGCGTTTCATATGAAAAAACATTATTTCTCCAAGGCCAGTAAATGTTGCTACACCTCGTTTATGAATTGCTGTTTTGAATCCTTCTGCGTCTGCTCCTGCAACTGTTAAAAAGTCACAAATATCCGTAGTTACCCCAACAGTATGAACCTTTTCTACTCCTAAATTTCTTAAAGTTTCAGCCAAATCTGTTTTAAAGAATGCATTATAGTTCGTTTTAGGTTTATAAATTAAATTTTCATTATCCTTATTATTTTGGAACCAATCATATAAATCTCCGTATAATTGTTGCCCTTCTGTACCTACAATATTATGTGGCGGCCATAATTCAAAATGTGGGTCATTTGGTTGGTGTGCATCCATTGATATGACAACAACACCTCCCTCTGCTAAAAATTTTGTTGCCAAATCCTGAATATAAGGCACAATTTCTTGTGCTGGCTTACCAACAGTTAATGTTCCATGATCAGCTGCAAAATCATTACTCATATCAACAATTAATAAAGCTTCTTTTGCCACTTTAATCAAACCCCCGTAATTATTTTGAAAATCAACTTTGTCTAAACGGTAAAATATGTTTTTCTTTTTATAAGGGTATAGACTTTCGGTTGTGTTTTTTTGTTTCCTCTATATTTTTCATTCTATTGTCCCAACAAGCTTGACTTAAAGACACAGGATATTCCGCAGGATTTAAAGAACGTTTGTACTCTTCCCATAAAAGGTTTAGTTGTTGCCCAGCATAGGATTGAATCTCTTGGACCCGAGGACATTCATACACGAGTGTGCCATGGTCAAAAATAACTTGGTGCAAGTCTTTAGCCGTATAATTGGTGAGGAATTTTCCAATATACTTATGCACAGGATGAAACATGTGAAGCTTATCTTCTTTTTCTGGTTGTTCGTTGGCTAAGGCGATATAATCTCCTTCTGATTTTTTCGTATGATTGTTGATGATGCGGAATACCTTTTTTAATCCTGGTGTCGTAACTTTTTCAGGACTCGAAGAAATTTTGATGGTATCGATCATCTGTCCGTTATCATCTTCAATGGAAACCATTTTGTACACGGCACCTAAGGCTGGTTGATCGAAGGCGGTAATGGCTTTGGTACCAACTCCCCATGCATCGATTTTCGCTCCTTGTGCGTTTAAGCTCATAATGGTATATTCATCGAGATCGTTTGAAGCATAAATTTTGGTGCCAACAAATCCTGCTTGATCTAATAATTTTCTTGCCTCTTTGGATAGATAAGCCAAATCCCCGCTATCTAGCCGAATGCCTAAAAAATTTATGTTGTTTCCCAATTCTTTGGCGACTTTGATTGCCGTAGGAACACCTGATTTTAGCGTGTCATAGGTGTCTACTAAGAAGACACAATCTTTGTGATACTTTGCGTATTTATGGAAAGCGGTGTATTCATCTCGATACGCTTGAACAAAGGAATGAGCATGTGTTCCTGAAACAGGAAGACCAAATCGTTTTCCTGCTCGAACATTGCTTGTGCCAGAGAACCCGCCAATATAAGCGGCTCTTGTCCCCCATAATGCGGCATCAAATTCATGTGCACGTCTTGTCCCAAACTCTAAGACGGGTTGTTCACCCGCGACTTGTTTGATTCGAGAAGCTTTGGTTGCGATGAGCGTTTGATAGTTTACGATATTTAACAAGGCCGTCTCGATGAGTTGCGCTTCAACTAACGGTGCTTCGATCCGAAGAAGTGGTTCGTTTCCAAATACAACTTCTCCTTCTTTCATGGCTCGAACAGATCCTGTGAAACGCACCGTTCGCAAAAAGTCAACATAGTCTTCTTGAAAGCCAAGTTCTTTTAAATAATCCAAATCGCTTTCAGTAAAATGAAACGTTTGAAGATAATCAATGATTCGTTCCAATCCAGCAAAGATCGCATACCCATTTCCAAATGGCAATTTTCGAAAATACAATTCAAATACAGCTTTTTTCGTATGAATGTTGTCTTCCCAATAGGCTTCTGCCATATTGATTTGGTACAAGTCCGTGTGTAGGGCGAAGCTATCATCGATGTACTTATCCACTCGTTTCACGACTTTTCTGTAAAAGATATTTTGCAAAGTCAACAAGTCTATTTGCTTCTACTGTCCGAAGCATATTTACATTCAAAGCATCTGGGCTCAGACGGAAGCGATCCAGTCCGTCAGCATCCTTGAAAATCTGATACAGCAGTACGCCCCGTTCCCTAATAGCAGGTAACTTTGTAATCTCTGACAAACCAAGCGAATCATCCTGGTCATGATAATAGGTAATGTAATAGGTTTGCTCATCATAGGGTAATTCGTGCTCATGGCAATAATCTTTGTAATACTCTGCCGCACGACTACCATGTCCCTTATCAATCCCATCATCCAGGCGGCGGGAATCATGGAAAACAGCCGCCATTCCGAGTGCATCCTTCTCCTCATTACTCAGACCTTTTTGTTGTCCGATGAGGAGTGCAAAGAGCAGCACGCGAGCGCAGTGGGCTTTAGTATGCCATACACTATCCGGCAGCCAAAACTCTACGTTTTGCTCCATGAATTTATACCATCGTTCATAAGGCTTTTTGATTGGTTGACAGACAGGATCATTCAGAACATTCGCTAGAAACATCATTCATTCCCTCCTCTGTTTTCTAATAAACAGCTTATTTCATCTGTACCAATTGCTGTAACACTTCCCCAATATTACCGTCGATCCCAATGGATTTAGAAGCAATTACATTTGGAATAAAAAGCTCGGATCCTTTATTAAAAGTAATATAGGTTGTATTTTCCTCAAGACTCGTTAATTTCATAAACGGGGCTTTAATCAATTGGTTTCTTGCACCTACGCCTAATTCCAGCAGGACTAATTTTTTACCATGAGCATTATCGATAAAATCCTTATAAGCCTGAAAGCTGGTTTGCCATGCTTCGCCCTTTAGAAAACTCCGATCGACTTCGACATTGACTTGCATTGGACCACCACATTCTAGACATTTAGGTATAAGGTTTGAAGGAACTTTTCCATTTTCTTGGTTCTGGGCCATTTTACTCAATATTTCGTCGCCTTGGTAAATTCGATTATGGCAACCATTAGAACATTGCAAATACCGGCTATTGCCCTCTATTTCGAAAAGGCGTTCCTTTGGAAATCCTGCCAGTGTAAAATGAGAATCTGTATTAGAGGTAACCACAAAATAATTTTTATCCTTCACCAGTTCATACAGGTTCTTCATAACAGGACTAGCTTCCTTATTGTTTAAAAAGTAGGCGTACATACGGCTGAAAAATGCCCACTTTTCTTCCTCGGAAGGATATGGATAAAAAGCTCCGTGTAGGATGCTACGAAAACCATATTTTTTGCGAAAATCGCCAAAATGTTCCAGAAAGGACGGATCCTCTGCAAAAATATTATAACCTTCCGAAATGGCGAGGCCGTTACTTGCGCCGATTACAATACTGTCAGCCTTCTTGATTTTGCTTAAAACTTCTTGATACTTCTCTTCCATATGAACCTCCATCTCCCTTCCCGTTCAAAGCATCTTGTAATGCCAGGGCAATATCTTCTTTAATGGCAAGTCCCTTTTCACTTAACTCTTGAGGAACAATCGCATCTTTAGGATTTATTGTAATGTAGTAGGCATTCGGAAAACTGTAAGTCATATTCCAGAACGGCTCTTTAATAAACATTGGTGTCATTGTTCCAACGCCTAATTCCAGAAAGAGAAACTTTTTATCTTTGTTTTTGATAACATACTCATTGTATTTTCTTAATTCACTTTGGTAAGAGCTTCCTTCCAGAAATACATAAGAGCGCACCCATGGTTCCATTTCCTGCCCGCATTTTGGACATACTGGAATTAACTCTGTTGGAATTCTGGTTCCATCTATGTTTGCATACATGTTTTCAACTTGCTCTTTATTAAAATAAACCTGATCATGGCAACGGGAGCCACATTGAAAATAACGCATATCTCCTTGAATTGGAGAAACTTTCTCTTCAGGGAAAGTCTTGGAAAACTGTGCGTCTTGATTCGTTGTAACAATGAAATAGTTTTTGCCTTGAAGTAGTTGCAATAAATCAAGGTAAGGGCGACCGGCTTCGGCATCATATATAAATTTGATTTCAGTTGCAAGAAAAGCCCACCGTTCTTCTCTTGTTGAAAAACGGTAATAAAAGCCCTCAAAAAGGTTTTTAATACCATATTTATCTGCAAATTTCCCAAAATGCTTCAGAAAATTTTCATCAGTATGATAAAAACTGTGTCCGATAGCCTCAGACATCCCAGCAGCGCCACCAACCACAATCGCCTCAGCTTCTTGGATTTTGTTTAGTAATGTGTTTATATTGTCTTGATATTGTTGTGATAACATATTTTATTTATCCCCTTTACGATTGTTATTCATAGTCGAAAAGATTAACTTTTATAGCACCTTTAATCGACCTATTTTTCGCCTTCTCTTTAAGAGCATCTTGAAATACACGGGCAATGTCTTCGCTAATGGCAAGCCCTTTTTCCTCTATTTCTCTAGGAACCATCGCATCTTCAGGATTAATGCTAATGTAGTATGCATTCGGCAAACTATAGGTCATCTCCCAAAATGGTTCTTTAATAAACATTGGTGTCATCTTTCCTACGCCTAATTCCAGAAATAGGATCTTTTTATATTTGTTTTTCATGATATATGCTTGGTATTTAGTTAATTCGCTTTTGAAAGAGCTTCCTTCCAGGAACACACGTGATCGAACCCATGGCTCCATGTCCTGCCCACATTTTGGACATCTCGGTATCAAATCCGTAGGAATTCTAGTTCCCTCTATGTTTGCGTACATTTTCTCTATTTGATCTTTATTTTAATAAACCTGATCATGACAAGGACCGCTGCATTGAAAATGGCGCCAATCTCCTTGAATCGGAGAAACTTTCTCATCAGAGAAAACCTTGGAAAACTGTGCATCTTGATTTGTAGTAACAATGAAATAATCTTTTTCTTGAAATAGCTGATTGTATCCGGCAGCGGCAGACATGCCAGCAGCACCACCAACCACAATTGCATCAGCTTCTTCGATTTTCTGAAGTAATGTTTCTATATAGTCTTGATATAGTTGATCAAACATACTCTATATTTCCTCCTATCAATCTGTCTAAAATCATTCACGCACATATACCCTCCCTCAAATAAATAGTAGAATCAGGGGGTGTAATCTATTTCTTTGTTTAGAAGCAACTGCTTTACTTGATTCTGAATGTATTATATAGTTTATATAAAACTAAAAACAAGTATGCACTTTTTAGACGCATACTATCCAGGAGGATAGTGTAAGTATGAAAAAATCCAAAGTTAATGTTGCTGACAGCCAAGAGACTTTTTTTGGCTACACACTTTCTATTATCAACGGTAAATGGAAACTGATAATTATTTATTATTTATCTAAATATGGTGCAGTACGTTATAATGAACTTCAGCGTATGATAGGTAAAATAACATATAAAACGCTCAGTTCTACATTAAAGGAAATGGAGAGTGATGGCTTAATTCATCGTGAGGAATATCCACAAATTCCTCCAAAGGTCGAATATAGCCTTACTGAAAAGGGACAAACTCTCTGGCCTATTATTCAGGAAATGTGCCAATGGGGAGAGTATAATAAAAAACACTAAAGGGAGATAACCGGATATTTTGCATGGATGGCTGGATCCAGAAGGTTCATATTATTCGTCTTATTGATAACTTTTATTCAGTTTATTTGTCAGGCTGGAACATAACTAGCCAAAAAGAAAAAATGGTTCCAATCATCGGTATTTGATGATGGAACCATTTTTATTTGGATTATTTCCACTGTCTATTTGTGAATTCCGTTCCCGCAAGGAAGCATTATCGTTGTAAATCCCATTTTTCTATATAACCAAATGCACCAATCTAAACGTTCTTTGTGAAATAAAAAATTGTTGACAAAAAATGTGTTAGCTTATAATATACATTTCGTTAGTTAAGTTAAGTTTACTTAACAAAAATATAAGGAGGATATTATGCTTTCAGGTTATCAAAAAATGTTTAAAGAACTGAATGTCATTTTTAGTGAATATTACTTAAATTATCTTTTGTACAATAAAAACGCGCAAAAGTTCAATGCTTACAATTTAACAACACAGCAAGATACGATTTTATTTTTTTTGAAGGATAATCAACGTATCACAGCAAATGAAATCGCCAAGAAATTCGCGATTACTAAAAGTGCTGTGAGCCAAGTATTATCGAAGCTCGAAGCTCAAAATTTTATCAAACGTGAGGTCAATCCAAATAATCATCGCGAGTTTTTCATCGTATTAGCAAAGGAAGGTCTCGTTTATCAGGCATTAAGCGAAGATGCAGATAAAGAATTTATGACGAAGCACTTCGCTGACATCGATTTAGAGCAATTGCAAAATGTACTACAAACATTGAAGAAAGTGAATGCATCCATTTCATCATCCAACAAATAGGACAATGAATTGTTTGACAATTAAATAGAGGAAATCAATTATGAATCGAAGAGAGAAAGTGTCTATTGCACTTGCATTATCTAGTTTATTTATTGCTTATGTGGGGATGGGACTTGCCGCACCAGTTATGCCATCAATTGCGGAGGAACTAAGGTTAAGTGGTGCCGTTGTCGGTTACTTGTTCGCTGCGATGGCCTTAGCACAGTTTCTGGCTTCCCCTTTTACAGGTGTATGGGTCGATTCAATCGGCCGTAAAAAAATGATTGTCATCGGTCTATTGTTATTTTCATTTTCAGAGGCACTGTTTGGCTTTGCAAATGAAACGTGGCTATTATTTGTGAGCCGTCTAATTGGCGGTGTAGGTGCCGCCTTCATTATGCCAGCTGTTGTTACGTATATTGCCGATAAAACAACGCTAGCAAATCGTGCAAAAGCGTTAGGCTACCAATCAGCTGCGATTAGTTTAGGATTTATAATTGGACCAGGAATTGGCGGATTTATTGCAGAGTTTGGGATACGCGCACCGTTCTTCTTTGCTGCTGCCATTTCATTGATTACTGCCATTGTTATTTTCGTTGTATTAGACGATTCGATTTCAACAGAGCAGCTACAAAAAAATCGTGCTTCCGCTGTACGACCAGAGTTTATTCAAGAATTTAAAAAATCGTTTCAGCCACAGTACTTCACACCACTACTGATCGTGTTCGTACTAGCGTTTGGACTGGCCGTTTATGAAATGATGTTTAGCTTATTTGTCGATGAAAAGTTTGGCTTTACGGTCCGTGATATTTCAATCATTATTACGATCGGTTCAATAGCTGGGGTTGTCGCTCAAATTTTATTCTTTGATAAGCTGGTCAATGTAATTGGGGAACGAATGCTGATTAATTTAACCTTACTATCTTCTGCTATTTTTATCTTTATTACGATTTTAATCGACGGTTACTGGACGATGATTGTCATTACGAGCATTGTATTCTTCTCTGGTGATATTTTACGCCCTGCTGTGACATCCTTTTTATCACAAATCGCTGGGGAAAACCAGGGGTATATTGCGGGTATGAACTCTGCTTACACTAGCTTAGGTATCATAATAGGACCGGTTATTGGCGGTATTTTATTTGATATCAACATCGATATGCCGTATGCATTTGCCGCAGTTGTGCTTGTCATCGCGTTTGTTATTTCAAGTACAAAATTAAAGAAGCCTCACCTCAATTAAACCTACTTAAAAATTCGCTATCTCATTATTATCAAGTTCCATAATAAATAAATTCCTTTCACCATGAAACTTTTTGAGATAAAAGTGTTTCGCCAACTTATCGATAAAAATCAATATACGATCTATGATTATAGTGTAACAAAATACTTTAAATGAGGTGGAGAATAATGAGCACAGCTCTAATTATTGTAGATATTCAAAATGACTATTTCCCAAATGGAAAGATGGAATTAAGCAACCCTGAAAAAGCGGCCGCTAATGCTGCGAAAGTGCTTGAATCGTTTAGACAGAATCACAAAGATAACATTTTCCATGTACAGCATATTGCAAGTAATCCAGCGTTAGGTTTCTTTCTTCCAGATACGGAAGGAGCAGGGATACATGAAACTGTTCTACCATTGGAACACGAAAGCATTATTATAAAACATTTCCCTAACAGCTTTTTAAAGACTGAATTAGAAAGTAAATTAAAAGAAAAAGGAATAACTAAGGTAGTGGTTGTTGGTATGATGACACATATGTGTATTGATGCAACAGTTAGAGCCGCAGTGGATCTAGGCTTTGAAACTACACTGATTGAAGATGCATGTGCGACGAGGGACTTATCTTATCAAGATAAGGTCATGCAAGCTGAACAGGTTCACTATGCATTTGTTAGCGCACTTAACGGTATGTATGCCAATGTAATTTCGACCGAGGATTTCCTGCAACAGAACAAATAATTCAATACAAAAGGGGCTTGTTTAAAAAACAAGTCCCTTTTTTCTTTCTATCCTTCTGGTGCGGCGATCAGCGGGCTACGTTGTTTAACCTTTTGTATCGACAGATTCAATTCATAGTTTCCATGATCGAGAAGTTTATTAAGAAAAAGATTCAATTGATCTTGGGATGCAACTTTTAATGTCAAATGGTAACAGCCTCCCCCAGATATTCGGTGAGCTTCAACTACCTCATCTCGATCGGTAATAAAACGAACAAACGAATCGTGATTTGCTGTTTTCATATGAATAATGGCAAACGCTGTATAAGAAATACCTAATTTCATTTCATCGATAATTAGGGAGTAGGCTTTAATTACACCGCTTTCCTCAAGTTTTTTGATGCGATTCCCAACTGCTTGTCCTGTCATATGAATTTGTTCCCCTAAGTCTTTCCATTGAATGCGCGAATTTTCGGTAAGTAATCGAAGGATCTGATAATCAATTTGATCAAGTTGCATATAAAATCAAAATCCTTTCGCTATGAAACAAGTTTTTGTTAATTGGTAGCAGGTTAAACTATACCCAATAATAAAAGGAGTTATTCAAAAGAATATACAACTCATTAGAAATGCGACACTCGTTCAGGAAAAAATAAGCAAATAACTTCGTATTCACTCCTGCTTTTTTTCTAAGACCCTTGCGGCTTTATTGATCGATCTTCGATTTCGGCCTGATAGAACGATTTCATCCCCTGATTGGATGTGATTCACCTAAATGACACAACCTCCCCATAAAAATCGGGTGGCCTGAGCCACCCGATCCAAAAAAATATCTGCTTTCATTTATGTGGATAGTGAGTAATTTTAAATCCATTATTGGATATAGCGGCCTCAGAAATTATTGTATGTTCTACTACAGGGTAATTTTCTGCTTTCAAGCATCCAGATACTCTGCTTTAAGCGTCCCATTCCCTGTTGTCCCACAATACCCCTATAGGTATATTACCAAGAAAAAGCATTCCCATCCGATAAAAGTTCCAGACGCCCTGTTTTGGGATCAAATGGCAAGACCATGTACAGGAATTGTTTTTGCTATTAATGGGTGATTACAGACAACATCACAACTCTTTAACACACTTATTTTAACATCACCAAAGCCTCGAAGCCAACTGTTAATATCAATCGATGAATATTTTAATATATCAAACATTTCATCCGAAATACCGCGTTCTTTCATATGCTCAATCATGATATCTGGATCCACTGCGCTCATACCACAATCATAGTGACCGACAATGAACACTTCGTCTGCATTTAGCTCGTAAAGCGCAACGAGTATACTACGCATGATACTACCAAATGGATGATTTACAATAGCCCCTGCACTTTTTACAATTTTTACGTCGCCGTTACGTAGATTCATCGACTTTGGTAATAGTTCGACAAGGCGTGAATCCATACAAGATAATACAACTAGCTTTTTATCTGGATATTTCGTTGTAATGTAGGGCTCATACCCTTTTTCTTCAACGAATTGACCATTGAATTCTAAAATATCTGTTAGTAAAGACATACTGTTCCCCCTTAAGTTTATGAGAAAATCTAAGCTCAGTCGAAACAACCGGCTAATTAACCATAAGGAACCTTCAAGCGTTATGACGTTGCCATTCTGGTTAGAACTGACCCCAGCTGTTATATACAGCGCTGTGTGGGAATTCAAGGTTATTTAGCAGAAAGCTCACTTTCTGTCACCCATTTATGGTTTTTAACCAGGGAGCCGCCAGTTGTCGGCGTATAATCCACCACATATACGGTTATTTGTTGTGCAGAATCAACCGTTGCTTTGGCTCCAGTGCCCGATTTGTTCATGAACCCATGGATCCAGCTGATTTTAGCGACTCCGGTTCAGTTCATCGTAGCCGCTGTATCCATCGGTCTGCAGATGCCGCTCTGATCCAGCGAGAAATGTTTTCGGATGTTCACCGCTGCGTCCGGTCTGGTAATCCACAATCGCACCCTATTCTAGAATAAGTGCATGTAATTGCTCCCTAATAGAAGAACATAGAGAGTTGAGTCGCGTTGTTTAATAAACGCACCTCTAGAACGTCTTAACACATAAGCAGTTAAACCGTCTGTTCCCGGCGCTCTGCCGATTCCCAAATCAATTCTGGCTGGATGTAGTGCCTCTAATAGCGAAAAGTTTTCAACGACTTTTAACGGACTATGATTCGGCAGCATAATGCGTCCTGCACCTACCCGGATCCTTTTTGTATTGGCAGCTGCATGTGCAATCATTAAATCTGGAGATGTACTGACTTGGTTTGCTGTATTATGATGTTCTGCAAACCAATAGCGTGAATAACCTAATTCATCTGCAAGTTGGATGCGTTCTGTGGAATCTTTCAATGTCTGGCTGGCATCATTTCCTTACAATTTTGTACCAATATCCAAAATGGAAAGTCTAATATCCTTATCGTTTATCGACATATCTCACAATCCCCTTATATTTGAATTAAAATGCTGATTTAGTTAGTTTGCTAAATATTTGAGTGTGTAAAAAAACTAGTTGCTCCATTTACTTAGGTTGCTACGTAAATGATTAAATGGAGATTTATCGAAGATTTTTCTCCATTTGCTGTAAGAACTCATTTAAGAGTATACGATTCTCCGCTGTTAGTCCTTTTAATAATTTATCTTGCTGCTTGCACCAAATTTGCGTAATAGGCTCACGTACCGCTTACCCTTTTCCCGTTAAATAAACACGACTCACCCGGCCGTCGACTGGGTCTTTCTTACGATAAACAAAGCCCTTTTTCTCCAGTGTCTTGACCATATTTGTTACGGTAGAAGGCTCACAATTCAAAAGTTCCGTTAATTGCATCTGTGTTATCCCATCTTCTGTCCATAATTTGCATAATAAGTTATCTTGGCCAACATGAAGATTTAGTTCTCGTAACATTTCTGAGTATTGTCGGCGCATCTGAGAGGATATTTTATCAATGTGTTCACGTATTTCATTATCAACCACAAGCAAACCTCACTTTCAATAAATGTTTAGCAGGCTAAGTAAATAATAACATGATGTTAATTATAGAACAAATATAAAGAGCTACATGTATCACTCAGTACCAGTAATTGAATAATAAATAACTTGAGGCTACTTGAGGTTACCTGATGTTATTTTTACTCTATTCTTTGGCTATCATCTTCATCATTCGTTTAAAGTACATACCTCCACAAACTCCGTACCGCGGCTAACATAAATATCCAATTTCGTTAAAGATTCTTACTCCATTAAATGGCCCTTTAATAGAATACAGATGAAGTTTAATTTTAAGGGTTAAAAGAAAAACTCTTTATCCTCGATGGCGATACTAAGCTGCCCGGCACCACAGGCGCAGGCATCGGCGCCGTTATGATCAGTGTGCGAATCTCGTTTTGCTCTAATGGAGCATTAAAGGCGTGAACTATTTGAAGATTACATAGATGCAGACTAATTGGGCTGTCTACACAATAACGACTAATGGCTTCGCCCCCTGATAACAAAGGGCGAAGCCATTAGACAAATTGTTTGCTGAAATTCCGTACGGTCTTAAAAAAACATTGTAACCAAGTGCAGCTGTTAAATAAACCTTCAGACACCAACTATAATGTAAAGACACTCACTTTGTTGTCAAGACACCAACTATAATGTCTAGGCACTAACTATAATGTCATCAGACACAAAATTAATGAATCAAAGTACCCTACTCCACCGTTACACTCTTCGCCAAATTCCTCGGTTTATCCACATCGTGACCGAGTGCGAGCGAAGCGTAATAGGACAGAAGTTGCAGTGGGATAACCGACAATGCTGGTGTCAGCAATGGCAGTGTCTTCGGAATCGCGAACAGCTCATCGACAGATTTTGCTACGTCAACCTCAGTGCCTTGGTTAGCGATACCGAGCACATGTGCGCCCCGTGCTTTCACTTCTTTAATGTTGCTAAGTGTTTTCTCATACAGCTCTTCTTGTGTAACCAGGGCAATAACCGGAACACCATCTTCGATCAGCGCAAGCGTACCGTGCTTCAGTTCACCAGCTGCATAAGCCTCGGAGTGAATGTACGAGATTTCTTTGAGCTTCAGCGAGCCTTCTTGTGCAACTGCATAGTCGACACCGCGACCGATGAAGAACAGGTTCTTGTGCACAGAGATCGTCTCCGCCACTTGCTGCAATACCGCGGACTGCTCAAGAATGCTCTCAACTTGCTCAGGTAGCACGTTCATCGCTGCAATAGTCTCTGCGATCTCCGCATCGCTCTTCGTCTCCAGAATGCCAGCCAAGTGAAGGCCGAACAGATAGAAAGCGATCAATTGCGAAGTATATGCTTTAGTCGAAGCTACAGCAATTTCCGGACCAGCGAGCGTTACGAGTACATCATCTGCTTCGCGGGCAACCGAGCTTCCCACTACGTTCGTGATTGCGAGTACGCGGGCACCATTACGCTTAGCTTCACGCAGCGCTGCAAGTGTATCTGCTGTCTCACCTGATTGGCTGACAACGATAACGAGCGTATCTGGTGTAATAATCGGTGCACGGTAACGGTATTCGGATGCCACATCCGTCTCAACCGGAATGCGTGCAAGCGATTCAATAACCGATTTACCGACCATTCCTGCATGGTATGCTGTACCGCAAGCGACAATATGCACCTTGCTAATCGACTTCACATACTCCTCAGTCATGCTGAGCTCCTTCAGATCGACGGATTTCCCGTCCTCTGTAATGCGTCCAAGCATTGTGCTGCGGTATGCCTTCGGCTGCTCATGAATCTCCTTCAGCATAAAATGATCAAATCCGGCTTTCTCTGCTGTGACGAGATCCCAATCGACATGATATATTTCCTTGGAAATAAATTCGCCTTCGGTCGTCATCAATTCGACACCTTCACGTGTCAGCACAGCCATTTCGCCGTCGTTCAGAATATATACGTTACGAGTATGCTCCAATATAGCCGGAATATCCGACCCAATGAAGTTCTCGCCTTCTCCAATACCAATAACGAGCGGGCTTGCAAAACGAACCGCTACGAGCTTTTCCGGCTCAAACTCCGTCAATACGCCAAGTGCATAAGCACCGCGCATGCGTTTCACTGCACGCTGTACGGCTTCGACAATATTGCCGTCATATTCGTCAGCTACAAGATGCGAGATAACCTCTGTATCTGTCTCTGATACGAAAATATGACCTTTAGCGATCAGCTCATCCTTCAGATCCAAGTAGTTTTCGACAATCCCGTTGTGTACAACAGAGAATTTCGAAGAATTATCCGTATGCGGATGGGAATTGACGTCTGATGGCTTACCATGCGTTGCCCAGCGTGTATGCCCGATTCCTACAGAACCGTGAAGCGGCTCACCGCGCAGCTTATCCTCCAGAACTGCCAAACGACCCTTGGACTTGGAGATTTCCAATCCATTCTTCGTGAATACCGCAATACCGGCAGAGTCATATCCCCGATATTCCAGCTTCTTCAGCCCTTCGATCAAAATGTCCTGAGAGTCACGTCCACCAATGTATCCTACAATTCCACACATATTTATATAGACCTCCGTTTTTTAGGTAGATTACCCCTATGACGGATGCCTG
This sequence comes from Paenibacillus xinjiangensis, assembly GCF_059686975.1. Taxonomy (NCBI): domain Bacteria; kingdom Bacillati; phylum Bacillota; class Bacilli; order Caryophanales; family Paenibacillaceae; genus Paenibacillus; species Paenibacillus xinjiangensis. Next base: position 153,156 of record NZ_JCAALS010000013.1, read on the forward strand.
CCTATATGCGGCACAGGCGTTATGCGGTTGTCACAAATATAAGTCAAGTTAAGCCATTCCTCATGAATGGACCCCTATGAGCATAGAAGCTAGATGTGTAACCCTTCTGCCCGTACCAACCCCTCAGGCGGCACCATAGACATACGGGAGCTAATGTTGCAGCGTGGATGAACCAGTCCTTCCCTCACAAGATGAAACGGCTGTCGCCATCCTTGGCGGCGCGGCGCGTTTCATTCCGAGAAATATAGAGAAAGGATAGTGATAAGACATTCTTTCCTATATTTTAAGGAAGAAGCCGCATCTCATCGCTTGGATCGTACTGTACTGCTTAGAATGATCAATAATACCCTATAGCATCCTGTCGAACGTTTGTATGACCGGTCGCCCAATCACTTTGCGTATCGACTTTCGGTTGGCATGCTGTAACCGGGAGGTCCCCGCCGAACATTCGAACACCCCCACCTCGTCAGCTTCCCGTATGAACGCATCATTCGCAATATCCAAACAACACCGTTCATCACGCAAGCTCTGGCGCTTATGAATCTGTATAACCTCTACCCACGCTTTCCTTCTGGAATCATACTTCCTATCATATTCACTTTCGTCAAATTTCGCAACCTGTACTTTAGACTTAGGACGAACATTTCGCGAAATCCTGCTGGGCAATGTCTGCCATTTAACCTATTCTGCCGGGCTTTAGCACTAGTATTTGCACTTCGGCTGCCCTATTCTCCTTCCTTCATTACCCACTTTATTCTCCTCCGAAGCATTTAACACTGTCCTAGCCAAAAATTCCTGCCTCCCTTATCGGCATCAATACCAATAACCGTCCATTCATTATGCGGGACGGTTATTGGTTCTATAGGAGGAATAACCTAATTGCGTTAGCTATTAACCCAGCTGCTCTTTCACTACATTAACGATACGAGCAACGTAATCTTCAATTTGATCCTTCTCAGGTCCCTCAGCCATTACTCGAATGAGCGATTCCGTACCTGACGGACGCACGAGAACACGGCCATTATCGCCAAGCTGCTGCTCCACTTCTTCAACAGCGCTTGCAATAGCAGAGTTGCCTGCATATAGGCCCTTATCTTCTACACGCACGTTAACGAGCACTTGCGGATATTTGCTCATCAGCTGCTTCAGCTCGCTTAGCTTGCGACCAGAGGCAACGATGGTATCAACAAGCTGCAGGGCAGTTAGAATGCCATCACCAGTCGTGTTGTAATCGAGGAAAATAACATGTCCCGATTGCTCGCCGCCAAGATTGAAGCCGCCACGGCGCATCTCTTCCATCACGTAACGGTCTCCAACGGCCGTCTGAGCCGTCCCAAGGCCGATTCGCTGCGCAGCCTTGAAGAATCCGATGTTCGCCATTACGGTCGTTACAACAGTGTCTCCATTAAGCTTGCCAGCCCGCTTCATGGCATCTCCGCAGATGCAGAGAATATAGTCGCCATCTACCTCTTCGCCTTGATCATCAATTGCAATCAGGCGGTCTGCATCGCCGTCGAATGACAAGCCAAGATCCGCGCCGTGCTTCAGTACCTGCTCACGCAGGTATTCAGGATGCGTCGAACCTACACCTGCATTAATATTGCGGCCATCAGGCTCTGCCCCTACAGTAATAATATCCGCGCCAAGATCGCGGAATACCTTCGGCGCAAGCTCATAGGCTGAACCGTTCGCGCAATCGAGTACGATCTTAAGTCCGCTGAAATCGCCTTTAATCGTTGTTTTCAGATAGTCCAGGAAACGATACTTCGCATCATGATCATCCGTTACCGTTCCGATATCACCGCCAACAGGGCGTGGAAGCTCATCAACAGCTGAATCAATGAGTCGCTCAATCGCAAGCTCTGTCTCATCGGACAGCTTGAAGCCGTCGCCACCGAAGAACTTAATGCCATTATCCTCTACTGGATTATGGGAGGCTGAGATCATGACGCCAGCGTCAGCCTTCAGCTCGCGCGTAATATAAGCAACAGCTGGCGTGGATACAACGCCTAAGCGTACGACGCTTGCGCCTATGGACAGCAGACCTGCGATGAGTGCTGCCTCAAGCATTGGACCTGAAATACGTGTATCCAGCCCGATTACTACCTTAGGCTTATCTGCCTGTCCTGTTAATACGAATCCGCCGCAGCGGCCAATTTTATAAGCAAGCTCAGGAGTCAGCTCCTGATTCGCTACACCCCGCACACCATCTGTTCCGAAATATTTCCCCATATTGCTCTAGCCCCTTTTTATCGATGTCGATATCGTATGTGTATTGGTATTATTCTTTAAGCACCGTTAGAGCCTTCACTTCCGTTCGTGCTCTCTTCCCCGGTTTCATTGCCTGTATTGTTTCCATTCCCATTGTTAGTGCCCGTTCCATTGTTACCCGGCGTATTCCCATCACCGGTACCCGTATCGGTTCCATCCTCCGGCTCCTCCTCCTTAGGAGGCGTTGCAGTCGGAGGCGGCGTCACTTCACCGCCATCTGAATTGCCTTCCCCATCAGGCTCGGCCCCTGCCTCTGTGGAATCATCCTCAATCTCGATGGTGACTGTAAGCTCAGGTGCAGCTGCATCCGTTAGATCGACGAAGGTTGGCAGATCTGCCTTCAGCTTCACACTATGGCTGCCTACTGTCAGTCCACTCAGATCAGCTGTAAGCGTCACATCCGCTTGCTGGAGAGCTGCGAGCATAGTAGGAGCACCATCAACCGACAGAGTCACGTTGCCCCCTTCAGGCTCGATAACCTGCGCCCGCAAGCCATCGGACAACCCCGATAATGTAATCGGGATGTCTAGTGACCTGGATTCCGAAGCGACAAGGGTGACATCGACATTAATCTCAGTCGGCTCCACAAGCTTCGCTCCTCCAACAGTAGACACCTTTGCCTTCACAGTACCTGATTTTTTCAATTTCGACAAATCTATCGTAATTCCGCTATAAGAGGTCAGTGAATCAAGCAGCTCCTGATCCCCATAGACAGCAACCTTATCAAGCTCTGCCTTCACTGACGATACACTTAGACCGTCAGCGGGACGGCCAGTGAAGCTGAGCTGCAGCGGCAGCATTTTGAATGGAGGCGTTACTGGCACCTCTATCTCTACGGTTGAAGGGTTGATGGCTGCATGCTCCATCACATCTCCTTCCGTATCATACACGACGATACGCGCCTTTTTGTCCACAACAGTCTTCTCTGCACCTTCTACGCTGACCGTCGTGCTTACAGAGCCTACATGTACCATCTCTTCTTTGGGAAGAGTAACCTTCACTTGGCTATTGGCTTCATCTACGAAGCCCGGCGTTCCTGTTATATAACCATTCGCAGGCGTTCCTGTCGTTATGACGGCAAGGTCGAATGATTTGGTCTGAATCTCTTCAATTTCTACCGTAACCGTCTGCGGAGACATCTCTACCACACTAATGCCATTAGGCAGCTTATAGGTCAGAGGAACGACATGCTCACCCGCTGTAATGTTCGACAGATCAGCCTGCACAATATAGTCCTCCGGCTTGGCGGCAAGCAGGCTCGCACGCCTGCCTTCCACAACGATGCGTACAACCGTAGGCTCCAGCTTGAACAGCGCATAATTCGCCTCATCCAGACCGATCGGAACAATCTCTGCGGCTTCAATGACTTTTGTATCCATATTGGAGGTTACCTTCGCGGGTGTCGATTCCGGATCGAAATGAACGACAGCCCACAATAGCAGCGCGATGACGACAGACAGCACTTTAAGGGCGGTTGGGTGACTCAGCCATTTATCCATCACGGCCTCCTTTCCGCTTCCACAGCGACGAGACGGTTGCCCGCTCCTTGCCGTTTTCCTTCGAGTTCGGTGTCAGCTCCTCGAACAGCTTCGATATTAAGGATTCTTCCTTAATGTCACGTACGATCATACCATTTAATGCAAGTGACACTTGCCCGGTTTCTTCGGACACAATAACGGATATTGCATCGCTCACCTCGCTCACACCGATAGCTGCCCGGTGACGGGTTCCAAGCTCTTTGCTTATGAAAGGATTCTCCGACAGCGGCAAATAGCAGCCAGCAGCCATGATCTGATTGCCGCGAATAATAACCGCACCGTCATGGAGCGGTGAGTTCGGTGTGAAGATGTTAAGCAGAAGCTCCGATGTAATTCTCGATTCCATCTGAATCCCTGATTCAATTAATTCACTAACCCCCGTGCTCCGCTCGAATACGATCAGTGCGCCCACTTTGCGATCAGCCATATGCTGAACAGCCTTCATAATGGCCATGATCATATCGTTAAGTACATCCTTGTCCAGCGAGGTCGTACGAGAGAATAGCTTGCCTCGACCAAGCTGCTCAAGCACACGCCGCAGCTCTGGCTGGAAGATAATCAGCACCGACACGACACCGAAGGTAAACATCTGGTTCATCAGCCACTTAAGCGTATATAGGTTGAACCATGTACTAATCGCCCATACCGCAATAAGCACCAGAATCCCCTTCAGTAATTGGACGGCTCTGGTACCGCGAACGAGCAGTATCATTTTATAAATAATATAACTGACGATCCCGACATCAATGATGTCCTTCACCCAATCATTCCAATTCAAATCTGCAAAATAACTCATATGCCAACCCCCAAACAATCGACGACAGTTAGTTCTATCTCGATTTCAACTTTATTCTTTTCTAGAATTGGGTTTGGAAATCCTTTATTTCAAAAAAAAAATAACTGCCCCCTTGCCAGGGTGGCAGTTATTGCTAAGAAGCCATTCCGCTGAACGTCTGTGTCACTTTGTACCAGAACCAATCAAGCGCTTGATCGATCGTCCTGCTCTGTCCCGCAATATAACCGGTAGATGCTAAGTTAAGGGAGCCGTCAATAACGGTTACATTCCCATCAACTTCTCCTCTGACATCCGCTTGACCATTCTCCACAATAAGATTTCCTTTGATATGAACACCTTCCGGTACTGTGACCGTATTGCCTTCTATAACAATCTGCTGCAGATCCTCTCCCGATACGATCAGCTTGGAATCTTGGCCCCACATCGAGCTGAAGCTTGCCAGCATAACCACTACGAATAGCGCGGCGGCAGTTGCGCCAGGGTATTTGTAGATGAAGCGCAGCAAGACGTTACGCTCTTTCTTCTGTTGTTTCTGCTTCTGCTTGGGCAATTGCTCCAAGATACGTGCTGTTAGCTTCTCCGAAGCTAGCTTATCATAATCAGGAACGGATATTGCGGCATGCTCCATCGTGATGAATGTCATGGCTTCCGTCTTCTCCAGTTGTTCAAACCGGGCTAGGCAAGTGGGACACGTTCGCAGATGAGCTTGTAGTTGTAGCGTATCCTCACGCGGCAGTTCGCCGTCCAAATAATCATGCATAAGTAACATGGCGACGTTGCATTTCATAGCAGCCAGTCCTTTCTTTCATTTCTCGCGCATATGCTTTTCTCACTTATAGGATACGTATCGCTTCACAGGATGTTTCATTTTTTTAAAAGTTGTTCTATAGCTTATGCTCAAGCTTCTTACGCAAAAAATCCCTGCCGCGGTGAACCCGTGTTTTGATCGTTGTCACTGGCATATCCAGCACATCTCCAATTTCCTGCAAAGATAATTCTTGTATGTAGCGAAGCATCATCACCGTCTTGTATTTGGGTGGCAGTGAGCCTATCGCTTCATGAATGATCCGCTGCGTCTCCGTAAGCAGCATCTCGGACTCTGGTGTTCGATTATCGCTTGGAATCATCGAATAGCCGTCAAGCCCTTCATGCTCGGATGATTCCGCATCCAGCGAGTAAGTCGGCTTGCGCTTGCGAAGCTTGTCGATACACAGATTCGTAGCAATCCGATATATCCAAGTCGAGAATTTCAAGTTCTCATCATAACGATCTAGATTCTTATAGACGCGCAGGAACGTTTCCTGGACTACGTCTTCAGCCTCCTGGCGGCTGTTCAGCATTCGATAAGCCATATGGAACAGCTTGTCCTGATAGAGCTCAACAAGCTCAGCAAATGCCCGTTCATCGCCTTTTAGTGCTAATCTGGCTAGTCGGGCTTCCAGTAAATTCACTATATTTCCCCCAAACTTTCAGTTTGAACGGTTAGTTGTCGCGAGTCCTCCCCCAAGATGGCAAGGGTCCAATCATAAGTACGAGCGCTTGCTGCATCCCGAGCCGAAATCCACTTATTAAGGGGATGAGCCAGCCGATTACCGCAATCGGCAGCCTCATAGCTCCAAGCGCGTGGACGAAAGGATCGCTTCCGATAAGCTGAATTCTCCGTATCCAGCATCAACGGCCGTCACCTTCCCTCATGTAGTTAAGTCAATTCATATAGACTGCATATAAGAGAGAATGCCTTCTATGAAGGCTCTACGTACAAGGTGAGACATACCCTTCTCCTTAAACTTTCTAGAAAAATGGTAATCCACCTGAACTGAAAAAGCAAGAGAATTGAACAAAGAAGCCATTCCCACAATCAGAACGTGATTACGTTCATGTTCATATTTGAACAATTATATCTTGTTCATCTCTACATGAAAAGAGCAACGGGCTATTTCTAGCACCCCTGCTCTTCTAATTTGACAATCTACCGTTATGAAGTGAATTATAGCGAGTTACTCATTAATGTAGCTACCGTCTCTGTAATCGTGCTTGTTGGAATAGCGAAGCCGATGCCTTGTGCTTCTGAATTGACTGCTGTATTAATACCGATAACCTGACCGCTGGCATTGAGCAGTGGACCGCCCGAGTTGCCCGGGTTAATGGAAGCATCCGTCTGTAGCAAATGCTCGTATAGGTGATCGCCAGTCTCATCCGATATCGTAATTGGACGCTCTTTGGCGCTAAGTACGCCGACAGTCATCGTATGGTCGAAGCCATAAGGGTTACCGATAGCGATGACCCACTCTCCAATTTCCGTGTTGTCCGAGTCACCCAGCTCAAGAGTTGGGAAATCTTCTGTACCTTCTATCTTCAATACCGCCAAGTCCTTGTCCTCACTAGCTCCCACTACAGTAGCAATGAATGGCTCGTCATAGCCTTCAACGGTTACCTTCACTTGCTTAGCGTCCGCAATCACATGCTCATTCGTCAGGATATAGCCCGATGATTTGAAAATAAATCCAGTACCCGAGCCGCTTAGCTCCAGATTAGAGCTGTCTGTCTCCTCCTGAGCCTGCGGCTGCTCTTGCTGCTGGCTGCTGCCCTGATCCTGCGGGAACTGCTGGCTGAAATACTGCCAGTAATCCGAGCCTCGGCTAACCGAACGCGCTGGCTCTGTATAATTCTCGATCTTTACGACCGCCGGTGAGGCTGCTGCATAAATATCTGCGATGTCGGATTCAACGGACACCGATGCCGTCTGAAGACCCGAGTCCCCGCCTGCGGTATTGCTCACGATCGCATTGCTTGTTACAGACGATTGATTCCCGCCGGTGAACAGATTGCTGCGATCTGCCGTATACATGAACCCGCCAATGACGACAGCCCCTGCCAGGAATGCTGCGAATATCGCTTTAGCTGAAGTCTGCTTGTCTTTGGGAGGCTTGCCGCCTGATCCGAACCCCTCAGACCCGCCGCCATTCGGGGCTCTCAATTGCTCTAGCTGATTCTCATAAGTGGAAGTCATATCAGATGCCGATCTCGCCGGCCCGTAAGTATAGGTTGTTACTTGTCTTGCTTGAGTATTGGAACCACCAGATTGGCCTTCGTTATCCTGTCCGAAACCTGTGTGCTCATATCCGTTGTTATATTTGTTGTTCTCATTCATCCTTATATCCTCCTTCGATTGTCGCTTATTTTGCTAGATCGTGTTGTTTGCTTCCTATGAATACATCATGACGGATGTACCTTAAAGCAAACTTAAGAGGATTTAAAAGGAACATAAAACATTAATCGGTTTCTTGTAAGCCCGCCTGATTCACATCCTTCACGAACTGCTGCGGGTTGTCAACGGATAGATAAATCGTACGTACGCTGTGCGGCAGGAACAGCATACCTTCTACACGCATAGGGCGAGCAAGCTTGATTTTCACGTTGGGCTTGCCTACTGTCGAGCCTATGGCCTCTTTCCACTCTTGCCTGCTTACCTGATAGCCCTCGGAACAACTTACCTCAGCTATCGAAGTGAGCGGGATATCCGCCTGAATACGCAGACCATAGCGCAGCCGAAGCTTTCCACCCTCCAGGCGTATGGGCCGAAGTACAGCTGCACGACAATCCGCCCATAGCCAAGCAAGCAGCCACAGCTCTGTAAGCGATACGATCCAAGCAGCTATATGCGACCATTGCATCAGAAGCAGATGAACAACAACCGATTCAATGAGAATGATTTTGGTAGCAAATGCGGCCAGTAATATTTGATTCGTTTCCCGGTGGTAGCTATACGAATGTTTCTCTTCATGCTGGAGACCTTCCCGCTTCCTTCTATCTTTCCATGAGAAAAACAAATAATAGATCATACTTGCATCATGAGCAATAACGGAAGCCAGCTTGCTTGGTCCAAGCACATTGAACGTCGCTTCCCTTAGCGCTTCCCCTGGATAGGCCGTATTCGACTTCAGCTCTTTGAAGCGCCGAATGAGTCGGAGGAGCAGCCTAACCTCATAGAGGATAAAAGCACCCTCAGCGAGGAAAATTAGCAGCTCAATCGGCCATATGCTATGCCAGATCATTCCTCTCTGTCCCGATGGGAGAACGACCCACGCGGCAAGGGCACCTAACAGTGGCAGGGGCAGAATCGCCGTGATTTTCCTGCTCGAGCGCCGTACTACTAGTGCCCAATACAAGAGCGGAACAACAATCATGAAATCGAATAACAGGGCATACACAAGCCAATCATTATGGTGAACAGTTCGTACGACAACACTGTCTACAAGCAGGATACATAGTACTAGAGCGGCAAACATTGAAGCGAACATCTTATTCTTCGTCAATCAGCATCACCTCCAACAGATTTCATACTCATCTCTACTTTCAGTATAAAGCTCCGCCTTTCTACTAAATAGATCCAAATATAGATATTCATTAACAATTAATATAAAAAACAGGCAAAGCGATTACTCGCCTTGCCTGTCATGATATAGCTTATATCGGATTAGCCCGTGTTTCTCAGGCCAGCAGCAATTCCGTTGATGGTAAGAAGCACTTCACGAAGCAGATCAGCATCGTCCCCATCCTGCTCACGCAGAGCTCTGATCTCCGTCAGCAGCTGTACTTGCATGTAGCTGAGCGGATCAACGTACGGATTACGCAGTCGAATCGATTCTTGAATAACAGGAACGTTATCCAGAATTTCGACTTGGCCTGTAATAGCCAAGATCATCTCGGAAGTAAGGTTATACTCGGATTCAATCTGTCCAAATATACGATCGCGGATCGTCTTATCCGAGATCATATCCGCATACTCCTTCGCTATGAGCAAGTCTGCTTTGGCAAGCGCCATCTGTAGATTGTCGATAAGCGAACGGAAGAACGGGAATTGCTCATACATCGTCTTGAGCGTATTCAGACGACCCTCGTCTTCTCCCACGTATCCTTTAAGTGCAGTACCTGCCGCATACCAAGCTGGAAGCAAGTAGCGGCTTTGCGTCCAAGCGAATACCCAAGGAATCGCACGCAAATCTTCAAAGCGATCGCTGTTCTTCCGTTTCGATGGACGTGAACCGATATTCAGCTCACCAACCTCAGCCAGCGGTGTCGACTCCTTGAAGTAAGTCAAGAAATCTGGATCACGGAATATAAGATCCTGATATTTGTGAAGCGCAGTCTCGGAGATCGAGCGTGCAATCTCTTCCCATTCAGCTTCAACAGCTTGATCCTGCTGCTGTGGATATTTCGCCAGACGAGCCGCCGTAATTAGCGCCCATGTCGCCTGCTCCAAGCTGCGGTATGCAATACCTTGCATCGAATAGCGGGAGGACAATACCTCGCCTTGCTCTGTAATCTTAATGCCGCCGCCAACGGTATGTGGAGGCTGTGCCAGAATACTGCGGTTGAGCGGCATGCCGCCACGGCCCAGTGCACCACCACGGCCATGGAAGAACTTCAGCTTCACGCCATATTCATTAGCTGCAGCTGTAATCTCATTAAGAGCAACGCGCAGCTCCCAGTTCGCTGTTACTGCTCCGCCGTCTTTGTTACTGTCGGAGTAGCCCAGCATAATTTCATGCAGATTACCTCTTGCTTCCACCGCCAGGCGGTAGATCGGAAGCTCGAACAGCTGCTTCATTACACCTGGTGCAGCATGCAGATCATCGATCGTCTCGAACAGCGGAACCGATTGCAGCGTGCATGTTACCGTGCCATCCGCTTCCTTGCGGAACAAGCCGACTTCCTTAGCGAATACCATAACCTCCAGCATATCGCTTGCGCCTTCTGCCATACTGATCAGGTAGCTTGATATGCAATGAGGTCCGAACTGCTGCTGTGCATGATATACCGTTTGGTATACATCCAGACATTCACGAGTCGATTCTGTATAGGACAAATGGCTCGAAGTCAATGGCCGTGGATCGTTCAGCAAACGATGCAGCAGATCAATCTTGTCATCCTCAGACAAGGAGCCGTAATCTGCGACGATGTTCATTTTGGACAAAATTTCGGTCATCGCATTCTGATGCTCTTGACTGTGTTGACGGATATCTAGCGCCAGCAGGTGGAAGCCGAACAGCTCTACCTGACGAACGAGCTTAGCGATCTGCGTATCTGCGACCGTATCCGCGTAATGATGACGCAGACTACGATCAATTATTCTCAGATCATTCAGCAGCTCAGCCGGATTGTTGTAGCGCATTGGAGCTTCATCACGCGTATTCGCAAGCTTCTCCAGCATGAAGCCGATCTTAATACGATAAGGCTCTTTGGTATTGCGCCATAGATCGATGCATTTCAGCTCGACTTGCTCACGATCTTGACGAATGGAGGCGATGAGCTCTTCTGTTACTTCAACAATGTTCGTGCTGAAGCTTAGCTGCTCCATCAGCTCGTTCAATTTTTCTTCATATTTCTTAATTGCCAGTTGGCGATTAAGGGTCAATGTCTCCCATGTAATCTTGGCTGTTACCGATGGGTTGCCATCGCGGTCGCCGCCGATCCATGAGCCGAAACGCAAGTAGTTTGGCGCATGCCACTTCTCCTCTGGATAATATTTAGCCAGATTGCACTCCAGTTCTTCATATACCTCAGGAAGCACTTCGAATAATGTCTCGTCGAAGAAATACAAGCCATTACGTACTTCATCAATAACGGTAGGTTTACGGTCACGCAGCTCATCGGTTTGCCACAGTACAAGAACTTCATTCTGCAGCTTGTCCTGAAGCTTCTCCCGCTCCCGATAAGTAAGTGTCGGATTGTCCAGCTCCATGACATCTTCGGCAATCCGTTTGTGAATATCCAGAACAGCCCGACGGGTTGCTTCTGTTGGATGTGCAGTCATGACAAGCTCGAGTGAGATGCCGCTTAAAATTTGCTGTACATCTTCAACTGAAATATTACGCTCTTTCAAGTCGAGAATAGCACTCTCGATCGAGCCGCGCTGCACGCCCTCGCCAGTCGAACGCTCATAATCACGTTTGCGGCGAATACGATGGTTCTGCTCAGCAATATTGACCAGTTGAAAATAAATAGCAAATGCACGAATAACTTGATGACGAATCTCAGGACTTAAGGATGCAATGGTAGTCTTGAACTGCTCGAATAGCTCTGGAACGAACTCCGCACGAAGCGACTTACTTGTTTCCCGAATTTGCTCGACTATGTCTAATAATTCGCGCCCACCTTGATGTACAAGTACTTCTCCAAGTATATTACCAAGGAAACGTACATCCCTACGCAGCAGGTTATTGGCCTGCGGACGATGTGCCGATAAAGTCGATGTAGCTTGATCCGACATACTAATCCCCCTGTACAGCATCATATTTGACGTTTTTTCAACTTCTCCCATCATACTACAAAATGTCGCAGGGTTGAAGCCCTGTTCCTCTTCAAAATCATTCTCCAAGCCCTTTCATGCTCCGTCTGCAGCCCGATGAAGGCATGAATTGGAAGCCTTATCCTAATTACAAGGAGTAGAAAATACGAAGGAGCTGCATGTGAAATGAAACGAACTGAACAAGCGCAAATGCTGGAGCACCGCGCACTTATCCATAACAAACCCTATATGGCGCTTATGGCTTCACAGCTTATTTCGAATCTGGGAGACTGGCTTCACCTGCTAGCGCTGCTCACCCTCATTGGAATGAAATGGAACGCCACTCCTCTCGAAATAACGGGCGCCACCTTATGTATGGTTCTCCCGATGCTGATCGGTGGACCGTTCGCAGGCATGCTAGCAGATAGATTCGAGCGCAAGCGGCTCATGCTGCTCTCCGACATTTCCCGAGTTGTCATTGTGCTTGGACTAGTATTCGTGGGGCAGATCTGGCAGGTGTATGTCCTGCTCATCGCAAAAAGCCTGTTCGACGTGCTCTTCTCGCCTGCCAAGAACGGCAAGCTGAAGGAGATTGTGCCTCCTGAGCAGCTGGAACAAGCTGTATCCTATAGTGCCATGATTGAGCAGACCAGCAAAATCATCGGCCCCGCCCTAGGCGGTGTACTTACTGCTGCCTTCGGCATCGCCGCTTGCTTCATTATTGATGCTGCTTCCTTCCTTGTCTCAGGTCTCATCCTGCTCCAAGTCCCAGGGAAGATGACACGTGAAGCTGTCGAACGAGAGGCAGCACCCTCCGCCAATGATCCCAAACCTTCCTTCTGGTCTGAGCTGTCGGCAGGTATGCGCATTATTTCAACGATCCCAGCTATCGCATATGGGCTTCTTACGCTAGCCATGGTGCTGCTCGTCCTGCAGATCGCAGATTCCCAGCTTGTTGTCCTGTTCCGGGATCTGCCTAATATGGACGAATCCCTGTTAGGCTGGTGTATTGGGCTTAGCGGCATCGGGACATTGGCAGCAGCCATTCTCCTGAAATGGCTGAAGCGTTTATCTACGCTTTCCAAGATGGGAGCTGGTGGTGCGATGCTTGGCTTCGTGTTCGCGGGAGCGGGTGCATTGACGCTCTACGGTCCCTTCGGCTCTACAGGCCAGGCTCTTATTATAAGTGCATTCTTCCTTGCGGGTCTCGGAGCAGGGACAACGTTCATTCCATTCCAGATCATGCTTCAGCAGCGAACCCCAGAGCGCTTGACCGGCCGGGTATTCGGTACCGTAACGAGTGTAACCTCCGCTGCTTCCGTTATCGGTCCATTATGCGGAGGACTACTGGTGACGGCTTTCGGACCCGCTCCGACCTTCGTCTTATCTGGAAGTATCATGATGATAATCGGCGCTCTTCTGCTCGTGTTCAGAAGCAGCATAATGAATCGCGACCGGGAACATGATCCTATTCATACAGCTGGACCATCTTCAGCTGCCTCTACTATAGACGCCTAACGCGTACAAATTTTGTCGAAGTTGGGGCTCCATTTGTGGATTAGAGCCTTCCCAGCAGCTTCTACATCCTGAGAAAGCCCCTACTTCAATCATCATCCTTCCCATGCCTGCGCCTTTCGTCATTCGTTTCATCATTCTTCTTTTCTTTTCGGTCTTGCTTCTCCCGCTTCTCTCTTTCCTCCTCCTCCTGTTTCCTCTCTTTATCTTTCTTGTCCTTCTTGTCGTTCTTGTCCTCGTCTCGTTTGCCAGCATTACCTTTATCGCCTGTATCAGTATCATTCTTGATCCCGCCGGTTATAGCAGGAGCTGCGTTCAGCAGACTAAGTTCTGCCTGGAACTGTAGGACGGGCTCATTCTTAAGCGCTTCGTCCATTATCGCCTTCAGCACAATTCCCGCCGCCTTGGAGCTTGTCTGTAGATAATGGCTCTGGTCGCTCTGATCATAGCCGAGCCAGACCGCTCCAACAAGCTGCGGGGTATAGCCGACGAACCAGTTGTCCTTGGCTCCGCCTGACGTGCCTGGCATCTGCGTTGTACCAGACTTGGCAGCCATTGCCCGGCCGCTAAGCGCAGCAGCTTCACCTGTCCCTTCCGTGACTACACCTTGCAGCATGGCGTTCATCGTCTGGGCAATAGCCTGCTCAAGGACTTGGCTCCCCTCACCTCCGGCGTACTCTGCCAGCAGCTCGCCTTGCGCTGATTCGATACGTCGAATCGTATGGGCCTTCTGCTGGACACCGTTATTCGCCAAAGTGCTGTATGCAGCGGCCAGCTCTAACGGCGATACGCCATGCTCCAAGCCGCCAAGCGCCAAGGAAAGCGTCTTGTCGCCAGCAACGAGTGGAATACCGAAGCGCTCCGCTGATGCGAAGCCCGTCTCCACCCCGATTTCATGAAGAAGCTTAACGGCTGGTACGTTATAGGAATGCGCAAGCGCATCATACAGCGTCACCTCCCCGTGGAATTGGTTATCTGCGTTACCAGGCGAGTATCCATCGATGTTGATTGGCTCGTCGAGCAGGACGTCCTTCGGTCGATAGCCTTGCTCCAGCGCCGGAATATACACGGCTAACGGCTTCATCGCAGAGCCAGGCTGGCGCTCCAGCTGCGTAGCCCGATTAAACCCGCGGAACGGCTGCTCGCCTCGTCCGCCGACAAGCGCGCGGACGCCACCGTCACTTGGATCAACGAGCACTGAACCGCTCTGCAGCAGCTGATCTGCGGTGGATGGAGGGAACAGCTCAGCATTGGCGTATACCTGCTCAGCCGTCTGCTGCATATGTGGGTCCAGCTCGGTGTAGATCTGCAAGCCGCCTTCCAGCACTTCTTTGTCCGATAGCCCATACTCCCTCATCGCTTCACGAATGAGCTCATCCACGTAATAGGGGTACTGAATATCTCCAACACGGCTGGGCTTAGCATCAAGCAGCAGAACCGGCTCCTCAATCGCCTGCGCATACACTTCATCCGTAATGAGCTTCTGCTCCTTCATGAGGCCAAGCACAACATCGCGCCTCGACTGCGCTTTCTCCAGATGCTCATAAGGCGTAAGCGCGGAGGGGGCTTTCACAAGCCCAGCCAGCAGGGCAGACTCTGCTACCGTCAGCTCTGACGCCTCCTTGCCATAATAAATATAAGCGGCACGCTTAATTCCCCATGCCCCTTCGCCATAATAAATCCGATTTAAATACATACCCATAATTTCCTGCTTGCTGTAGCTTTCCTCGATCTTTCTGGCCAGCAGCAGCTCCTCCCATTTGCGTGACCATGTCTTCTCGTGCGTCAAAAAGACGTTCTTGGCAAGCTGCTGAGTAATCGTACTGCCACCCTGCACTTTCCCGCCCGCTCCCAGGTTAGCAGCCAGTGCTCTGCCTGTCGCCCGAGCATCGAAGCCGGCATGCTCCCAGTAACGCCGATCCTCGATCGCTATTACAGCATCAATGACGGACTGGGGAATTTCCGCATAGCTGATTTCCTCAATTTGATTGAATGAAATACGGGTAGCCACTTCGCCATCCCGGTCATATATAATCGTGGGCGCAGGAAGCGCCTCATCAAGCAGCTTAACGTCCTGTGCATTCACCAGTATTCGGAACGCTCCCCAGCCGCCAAGCAGTACGACAGCCAGCATGATCCCAGATGCAAGCAGCAATAGCTTTATGGGATAGCCTTTTCTGCGTTTTCTTTTTGTTTTATTCATAACCATTCCCCCAAGCGTGACTAAACCATACCTTTCGCAGCCGCATCCCGGTTTAAGTGCGTTCACACTATATTTTATTCCAAATAAAAAGAAGACTGCTCCTCAATAAGGAACAGCCTTCTCCATTCTATCCGTATTATCGCTTTATTTAACCATCACCCATGCCCCTCGGCTATCCGCTGACTCCAGCTCTGCTTCATAAATCTGAATGCTGCCACTGGTGCTCTCCGGGGTTGCGACCGTAATCGCTGAATCATCCAGCACGGCTTGCACGAAATATTTCAGTTGATAATAATAGCCATGATCTGCTGACAGCTCCGGACTAAAGCCCGCTCCATTGTTCGGATTGACGGTAACCGTATCGCCGCGGAACTGAACGTTGCCTTCTGCAAAATTAACCTTGAAGCCCATTTCGAAGCCATGATCGCCCTGAAGCATCCAGTCGACATGAGCGTTGACGATTTTCCCATCCTCATAACGGTAATTCGTCGAGACAATGTCATAGCCGCTGCCTGGAATGACGTTAAGCCCCGTACAAGACACGGCTTCCGGCTTGCCGAACAGCCAGTTAATCATATCCGTATCATGAACGTGCATATCGAGCAGCGCCCCCCCGCCCTTCTCCTTCTGCAGCACCCAAGGACCCCATGCAGGCGTCGCTCCACCGCGGTAGAAATTACTATATAGCACACTGCCGAACTTGTTCGTGTCTATTAATTCCTTCAGATACACATAAGCCGGCCAGAAACGGAGGCATTGTCCGATCATCAATTTCTTCCCACTGGCTTCTGCTGCTTCGATCATCGCATTGCATTCTTCCGTATTCAGTGCCATTGGTTTCTCACATAAGACGTGCACGCCTTGGTTCAAGCATTGAATCGATATTTCCTTATGGAGAAAAGTAGGGAGCGTAATATCGACGATATCCAGCTCTTCGTTAGCCAGCATCTCTTGAATAGAGCTGTATTTGTTGAATCGACTGAAGTCGATCTCATTGTCAGAGGCCGTGTCGATATTACCGCCTGCAGAGCCACCCTCAAGCTTAGCCGGGTCCATATCGCACAGCGCTGCCACGCGAATCGGCATGCCTTCCTGCTCTAGACGAATGTAGTTCTCCAAGTGGGATCTGCCCATGAAACCAAGTCCAATTAGTCCAATCTTCAGCATTAGCGCTCCGTCCTTCCTAGAATAGCGTCCATCGCATTCGATGTATTATAAATGATCTGTTTCGTGTGATACGTATAAGGAGGAATCATCTCTGCGGTCACATAGTCCTCATAGCCAATCGCTTCAAGCGCACGTATAACCTCAGGGTAATTCACATCACCTGCCAGCAGATCCACGAACCCATGCAGGCCTCCTGCTTGACGACGATAATCCTTGAAATGCACTTTTTTGATCCGTTTATTCAAAATGTGAATCCAATGCTCCGGGTAGCCCGCATAGAGGGTATTGCCTACGTCGAAGTAGGAGCCCACGTAATCCGAACCGATTTTATCAATGAAATCCCGCATCTCCAGTGGAGACAGCAGAAATTTATTCCATACATTCTCGATGCCAATCGAGACCTTCACCGCTTCAGCCTCCGCAGACATCGCCTTGAAGACTTCCAGCGCATTGTCATAGGCAATATCATAAGGCACAACTTCTGCACCAGGGATGAAATCAACACCTACAGCGCCTGGTACGACCAATATCGTGTCTACGCCTAGAATCGCCGCTGCTTCCAGCTGCTTCTTCATGACATCCTGCGCCTTCTGGCGAATATCCGTATTCTGGCTGGTCAGCGGGTAGTCCCAATAGAGTCCGCTTGCCAGACTTGATAAGGCTATTCCTGCATCTTCCGCATATTGGCGTATGCCGCGGATTTCCTCTTCTGTACTTTCCAGACTAAGTGGACCGGCAACGGCAAGAGACAACTCTATCCCTTCGAATCCTGCATCAGCCGCAAGTGTGATACTTTCCTGTACGCTCAAGCCTTCCGGGAACGACCAAATATTGATTCCTTTTTTCACTGTTGTACGCCTCCTACAATTCCGCTTCATACAGCTAATTATAGAGGTAGAGCTTACCTTCGCATTTAGCAAAAAAGCCGGACGATTTGCACAACGATTTCCCAAGTTATGCTACTATGAGAGGAGCACAGGATAGAGCCTATCGCAGCGAAAGGAAGACCGAACCGATGAAGGATGATTTTGTCCGGCTGACCCTTAAGGAATTGCTTACTGTGGATAAACTTATTTCATTTCACTATTTCGAATATACGAAGGGCTTCTCGTTCGAAGGCGAACAGCATGATTTCTGGGAGCTGCTATATGTAGATAAAGGCGGGGTTGAGGTTCGTGCGGATGAACGAACGGTTGAGCTGGCGCAGGGGATGATTATATTCCATAAGCCGGGTGAGTTCCACACGGTTCGCGTGGGCGATCTGCATAAACCGCCTAACCTCATCGTCATATCCTTCGAGTGCGGTTCACCTTACATGAAGGAACTAGAGAATGTCGTCATGCCGCTTGGCAGTCGGGAGCAGAAGCTGCTGTCCCTCCTGATGCAGGAGGGCTTCCAAGCGTTCGAGCCGCCGTTCGACGTACCTTCCGTTCATGAGCTAACGAGAAATTCGTCTGCTCCGTTCGCAAGTGAGCAAGCGACCAAAGCTTATCTCGAAATTCTGCTCATTCAGCTTATACGTCAGCTCGAAGCTGAGACCGCTGCTGTTGCGGATATAGATAAGAGAAAGCCATCCTCTATTCAGACCTTGCGAGTCGAGCAAGCCATTGTTCAGCGGATCACTGACTATATGAGAGCACACCTCTCCGAGCAGCTAACGCTCGATCAGCTATGTCAGGAGACTCATCTTGGCAAAAGCAGGCTCAAAGAAATATTCCATTCCCAAAAGGGAACCGGCGTCATGGAATATTTCAAGCTACTGAAGATAGAGGAAGCCAAATCCCTCATCCGCGAGCATCAATACAACTACACGCAAATCTCTGATATTCTCGGTTATGCAAGCATCCATTATTTCTCCCGAGACTTCAAGAAATCAACAGGGATGTCTCCTTCCGACTATGCTCGTACCGTCAGCGCACACTCAGGCCTTTCGTTAGATAAAGCTCCTTGAGAGGATTGTCCGCTTATCATGCAAAGGGGTGTATCGAAGGTCATTCGACCAATCGGTACACCCCTGATTCTAATTAGATATTCATTCACCGCTGCAACTTAGTATACCTCTATAGAAATCAAAAAAACTCTTTGCTTTCGCAAAGAGTTACGCTTCATAAATTATGGAGCGGGTGATGGGAATCGAACCCACGCTATTAGCTTGGAAGGCTAAAGTTCTACCATTGAACTACACCCGCGTGTAAGTGGTCGGGATGACACGATTTGAACATGCGACCCCCTGGTCCCAAACCAGGTGCTCTACCAAGCTGAGCTACATCCCGACATTTCATTTTATTGTTAGAAAAGAATGGCGTGCCCTAAGAGATTCGAACTCCTGGCCTTTTGATTCGTAGTCAAACGCTCTATCCAGCTGAGCTAAGGGCACGTATATGGAGCGGAAGACGGGAATCGAACCCGCGACCCTCGCCTTGGCAAGGCGATGCTCTACCGCTGAGCCACTTCCGCAAGCTTTTCTGTCAGCCGTTTCGTCAATCTCAATGTTGCGGCGACAAGTAATAATATATCACCTACAGAAACAAAAAGCAAGTGTTTTCTAGAAAAAATATTTTTTAAAAAAACCTATAAAAAAGCCGCACAAACATGTACGGCCGTCATTCTATCGCTTCATCTATGCCCCTGCGGCTGCCAAGTGCGGCATGTGAGGTGCCATTACTTTATCAGCTGCTGCTTCACCAGCAAGTGCGTAAGGAAGGCATAGCGGCACCCCTGTACGCGGATCAGGAATGATATCTGCTTCGATATTAAATACCTTCCGCAGTATATCTGGTGTCATAACCTCTGCTGGAGACCCTTCCCCTACAACGACACCTTGCTTAATCGCAATCATGTGATGCGCATAACGTGAGGCATGGTTCAAATCGTGAACGACCATTACAATCGTCCGGTTATTGCTCTCATTAAGCTTCTGCAGCAAATGCAGAACCTCAAGCTGATGCGCCATGTCGAGGAACGTCGTAGGCTCATCCAAGAACAAAATATCGGTTTCCTGCGCTAATGCCATTGCAATCCAGGCACGCTGTCTCTGACCGCCTGACAATTGATCAACGGGACGATCACTGAATTCATTCATCCCAGTCGCTTCGATTGCCCATTGTACAATTGCACGATCATCCTTATTCATCGAGCCGAAGCCCTTCTGATATGGGAAACGACCGTATGAGACAAGCTCTGATACTGTTAGACCGTCTGGCGCGGTAGGATTCTGCGGGAGTATTGCGAGCTGCTTCGCCACTTCCTTCGTCGACTGCTTATGAATAGACTTCCCGTCGAGCAGCACGCTGCCCTTCGCAGGGTTCATTAAGCGGGCCATCGTCTTCAGAATCGTTGATTTACCCGATCCATTGGAACCGACTAGCGCTGTAATTTTCCCCTGTGGTATAGCGATATTTAAATTCTGAACGATAAGTCGGTCGTCATAAGCAATGTCCAAATTCGATGTCGTAAGACGTATCATTGTGACATGCACGCTCCTTCCCAGTCCTGATGCATCAGGCGGCTCTTAGATTAATAAATCTATGGTTTAGTTCATTCGCATACATGATAACGATTATCATTTTCTCACCTATTAATGATAATTGTTCTCAGAAAAAAAGTCAATGCCATTATATCCAATGACATTGACTCGAACACTGTTATTTCAATTCAAAACCTTGCCCCTTGAGAAACTCACGCATATGCTCTCTATTGGTCTTGGCCTTATCTGCCATAGCCTGCGACCAGGTCGTATTCGTTCTTCCATCCGAACGCTCCAGCATATAGGCTCTCACCATCTCGTCATACTCGGCGACTGCGGATTCCAGCTGATCTTGCGTTCCATAGCTATTCTCGAAATAAACGCCTTTACGAGGCAGACGTGGACGAAGGAGCGGCTCTTGGTCAGGAATGCCTATACACATGCCGAATACCGGATAGACATGCTTCGGAAGCTTGAGAAGCTCTGATACTTGCTGAGGCTGATTGCGTATGCCTCCGATATAGACGATACCCAGTCCCAATGATTCTGCAGCTATTGCCGCATTCTGCGCAGCTAGAGCGGCATCGACTGTACTCACGATAAAGTTCTCCGTGGAGCTAGGAATGTCCCCCTCATGATGCTGAGCAGCAGCCTGTTCATAGCGGTACAGATCTGCGCACCAGACGAGAAACACAGGACATTGTTCGACATAAGCTTGGTTCCCTGTAAGGGCAGCAAGCTGTTGTCGAAGCGCCTCGTCTGTTATGCCAATCACACTGAACGCTTGCATATTGCTAGAGGTCGAAGCGTGCTGTGCAGCGTCGATAATTGAAGACAACTGCTCTTCAGTAACGGGCTCCTCCTTGAATTTGCGTATGGAGCGATGATTCAACAGCAATTCTATCGTTTCGTTCATTATGACTATCTCCCTTCCAATCTATACAATCAACATCTTATATTGGATACCATACTTAAAAAACGTCCAACAAGCAAATATACAAAAAAGCAGCAAGCCCTTGAATTTAATCAAGGGCTTGCTGCTTCTACATTATGCGCGTGAAGGGACTTGAACCCCCACGTCGTGAAACGCCAGATCCTAAGTCTGGTGCGTCTGCCATTCCGCCACACGCGCATGTTAAAAAGGCAATTAAGAAAATGGTGAGTCATGTAGGATTCGAACCTACGACACCCTGATTAAAAGTCAGGTGCTCTACCAACTGAGCTAATGACTCATATTAGAATGGCTGGGGATTCAGGGATCGAACCTGAGAATGACGGAGTCAAAGTCCGTTGCCTTACCGCTTGGCTAATCCCCAACGTCTAAATGGTGGACGCTGACGGGATCGAACCGCCGACCCTCTGCTTGTAAGGCAGATGCTCTCCCAGCTGAGCTAAGCGTCCGCATGCGTCTTCTTTTAGAAAAGGTAATATGGTGACCCGTAGGGGAATCGAACCCCTGTTACCTCCGTGAAAGGGAGGTGTCTTAACCGCTTGACCAACGGGCCATATTGGAGTATCTCTGGAGCTCTCAACCGGGATCGAACCGGTGACCTCATCCTTACCATGGATGCACTCTACCTACTGAGCTATGAGAGCAAATGGCTCCCCGAACAGGACTCGAACCTGTGACAACTCGATTAACAGTCGAGTGCTCTACCAACTGAGCTATCAGGGAAAATTCAGTTGTAAAGGCGCTACGGTTGATAACCAGAAAGTTACACCTTCAAAACTGGATACGAAAGATGAAAGAATGAATGCTTTAGCTGCATTTTGTGTTCCCGCAAAGTATTAGGAGTATACTCCGGAAGCCAAAGCTTCACTTTGTGGGATACTATTTAGGATAAGCCCTCGACCGATTAGTATTCGTCAGCTGCACGCATTGCTGCGCTTCCACCCCGAACCTATCAACCTCGTCGTCTTCAAGGGGTCTTACTAATTGGGAAATCTCATCTTGAGGGGGGCTTCGCGCTTAGATGCTTTCAGCGCTTATCCCGTCCGTACTTGGCTACCCAGCGGTGCTCCTGGCGGAACAACTGGTACACCAG